>CP075528.1:3055205-3360726 GCA_025808875.1 Enhydrobacter sp.
GCGCACGGCCGAGGGCGAGATCCTCCTGAACAAGATCCTCGATACGGCCTGGGAGAAGCGCGAGGGCTTCCTGTTCCACCCCGAGCCGCTGTCGGTCCAGGTCGCGCGTGCCAAATCCTATGCCGAAGGTCCCGTGGTCATGGCCGACCATGGCGACAACACCGCGTCGGGCGGCACGCAGGACGTGATGAGCGTGATCGAGGAAGCGATGAAGCAGGGCCTCGAGGACGCCGTGGCCGGACCGATCTGCGATCCGGCCTGCGTCGAGAAGATGATCGCGGCGGGCGTCGGCGCCGAGGTGACGCTCGATCTCGGCGGCAAGGTCGACATGCCGGCCATGGGGCTGAAGGGCAAGCCGCTACGCGTCACCGGCAAGGTCAAGGCCATCACCGACGGGCAGTTCGTCGTGACCGGGCCGATGGCCACCGGCACCACGGTCCGCATGGGCCGCACGGCGGTTCTCGACACCGGCAAGATGCAGATCGTGGTCTCGGAGAAGCGCGCCGAACCCTACGATCTCGGCGTCTTCACCCATTGCGGCATCGACCCGCGCCGCAAGAAGTACGTGCTGATCAAGTCGCGCCAGCATTTCCGCGCCGGCTTCGAGCCGATCGCCAGGCACATCGTGATGTGCGACGGCGACGGCTGCACCGCCTCCGATCTCAAGCTCTTCAAGTACGAGAAGATCAAGCGGCCGCTCTATCCGTTCGATCCCGACATGCGGCTCGGCCGCAACGACCAGGAGTGAGCGAATCATGGCCGCATACGACATCGTCATCCGCAACGGCCAGGTGGCCGATGGCACCGGCAGGAAGCTGTTCGCCGCCGACGTGGCGCTGAAGGGCGACCGCATCGCCGCGGTCGAGCCGTCGGGCCAGCTCAAGGGCGACAACGAGATCGACGCCAGGGGCAAGGTGGTGGCGCCGGGCTTCATCGACGTGCACACCCACGACGACACCGCGCTGATCGACAATCCGACCATGGCGATGAAGGCGAGCCAGGGCGTGACCACGGTGGTGTGCGGCAATTGCGGCGCTTCGGCCGCACCCTTCACCCGCAGCGACATCGGCCATTTCCTGTCGCTGATCGTGAAGAAGAAGGAGAACGTGTCGAAGTCGTTCGCCGAGTTCGCCGGCAAGGTCGAGGCAGCCCAACCGGCGATCAACGGCGCCTTCCTGATCGGCCATTCGACCCTGCGCTTCAACGCGCTGGGCGACGACCTTGCCCGCCAGGCGACGGCGCGGGAGATCGGTGTCATGCGCGAGCTGCTCGACCAGAGCCTCGAGCAGGGCGCCATCGGCATGTCGAGCGGCCTGTTCTATCCGCCGGCCATAGCGGCCTCGACCGACGAGGTGGCCGAGGTCGCCAAGCCGCTCGGCAAGTGGGGCGGCGTCTACACCGCCCACATGCGCGACGAGGGCGACCACATCCTGAAGTCGATGGACGAGACCTTCGAGATCGGCCGCCGTGCCGGCGCGGAGATCATCGTCTCGCATCATAAATGCTCGGGCCGCGGCAATTTCGGCCGCATGGCCGAGACGCTGCCCAAGTTCAGCGAGGCGATGAAGCAGCAGCAGATCGCCTTCGACGTCTATCCCTATGTCGCCGGGTCGACGATCCTGCGCAAGGAGATGCTCGACCGCGCCGACAAGGTGCTGATCACCTGGTCGGACACGGTGCCGGGCGTCAGCGGCCGCGACCTCGCCGACATCGCCGGGGAGATGGGCTGCTCGATCCACGACGCCGCCGATCGCCTGCAGCCGGCCGGCGCCATCTACTTCATGATGGACGAGAAGGACGTGCAGGCGGCGATGGCCCATCCCGGCGCCATGATCGGCTCGGACGGCATTCCCTTCGACACCCATCCGCACCCGCGCCTGTGGGGCACCTTCCCGCGCGTGCTCGGCCACTATTCACGTGAGCTGAAGCTCTTCCCGCTCGAGGACGCGGTGCGCCGCATGACGTCCTATTCGGCGCAGCGCTTCCATCTCACGCGGCGCGGCGAGGTCAAGCCGGGCTTCTATGCCGACATTTGCGTGTTCGATCCGGCGACGGTGATCGACACCGCGACCTTCGAGAAGCCGATCTCGCCGGCCAAGGGCATCGATACCGTCGTCTGCAACGGCGCGATCGTATGGCGCGACGGCAAGCCGGGTGGCGGCCGTTCGGGCCGCGTGCTGCGCCGCCAGGATCTCCAAAAGGAAGCGAAGGCCTAAGCCTCGTCTCTCCGCGTGCGCTCCATGCGCTCGTGGCGCTCCTGCGCCTCGACCGACAGCGTGGCGATCGGACGGGCTTCCAGCCGCTTCAAGGAGATCGGCTCGCCGGTTTCCTCGCAGTAGCCGTAGGTGCCTTCGTCGATCGACTTCAGCGCCGAATCGATCTTGGAGATCAGCTTGCGGAAACGGTCGCGCGTGCGCAGTTCCAGCGACCGATCGGTCTCGGCGGTGGCGCGGTCGGCGAGATCCGGCTGAGCCAGGCTCTCCTCCTGCATGTTCTGCAAAGTCTGATTCGATTCCTCGATGAGCTCGCCCTTCCACTTGAGCAGCTTCTGCCGGAAATACTCCTGCTGCATGCCATTCATGAAGGGTTCGCGTTCCGTCGGCCGATAATTCTGCGGCAACGTAATCGACATCGTCGGCAACTCCACTCGCAGCGAATACACCCCCGCCAGAGGGAAGGCGGTTTTCAGGGCGCGCGGAGTATAGGGACGGTCGGCCGACTCGCAATATGGATTGGACTGAATTACAAAATCTTAATGTTGCAGTGCAGCAAAGACCTCAAACGCCAGCAATCGCGCAAAGGCCTGAGTCAACTCGAAGGCAGAATCACCGGCAATGGCAGTCTCGGTGGCCTTCTCCAACGTATCTCCCCGGGCGAGGGCTTCCACGAAGAGCGCTTCTCCTTCGCCGATCGCCGCAAAGCCCGCGTCGTCGTGCCGCCGCTGGATCAGCAGCCGGGCCGGACCGGCGGCATCCACGGTCCCAACCTCGGCATCGGGCTGGCAGGCTTGCCAGATGCGGTCGATGGCGTGAGTCGACCGAAGGAGCGTCGTGCCGGCCGCCAACCGCAGCGTCATCGCCACGAGCCTTTCAGAGGAGATCGACGCGAGATCGGCGGCGGTGAGCCTAGGCTCGAAGGCGGCGTTGAACGCGGCGTTGAGAGCCCAGTCCAGGCGGGCGACATCGGCGAGGTACGCCAGTTCGGCGGCGGGCGCGTAGGCGGCGACGAAGCCGGCGAAGCCCGCGCCGTACTCCGACAGGACGGGCTGGGCGGGCGGCTCGGCGACCACGTAGTCGCGCGCGAGGCGGCGGAAGAAGGCCCCGCCGACCAGCGTCCGCACCGTCGGGAACGTGGTGGCGAGCGCGGAGCCGAGGCTGTGGATGACGTGATGGCGGTAGACGTTCAGCCTGGCCGATGCGGGAATGGAATCGCCCGTCACCGCGGCGGCAACGTCGTCGCGACCGGCACCCAGGACATGGTCCGCGAAGGCGGCCTGCAGGTCACGCAGCGCGGGCTTCATCGATCCGCTCGGCCCGCCGCGCCTCCTCCAGGAGAACCGACAGGGCGGGAATGTCGGTGTCCCATTCGATCAGGGTCGGGCGCGTACCGAAGCGGCGCACCGTATCGGCGAATAGCGACCACACGCCGTCCGACACGCGGCTGCCGTGGTCGTCGATCAGGATGGGCTGGCCGTCGGCGTCGTTGGTCGCGTGCCCGGCGAGGTGATACTCGGTGATGGCCTCGCCCGGCAGGCCGCGCAGCCAGTCCCGGGGATCGAGACGCAGGTTGTGCGCCGTGACGTGGATGTTGTTGACGTCGAGCAGCAGGCCGCAGCCGGTTCGGCGCACCAGTTCCGACAGGAACTCCGGCTCGGTCAACGTCGAGTGGGCGAAGGCGAGATAGCAGGAGGGATTCTCGATCGACACCGGGCGTCGCAGCCTTTCCTGTAATCGGCCGACGTTGCGGGCGACGACCTCGAGCGCCTCCTCGGTGTAGGGCAGCGGCAGGAGATCGTTCAGGTAGCGGCCGCCCGCCACGCTCCAGGACAGATGGTCCGATACGTAGGCCGGCTCGAGCCGCTCGATCAGCCCGGCGACGCGCGCGAGATGCGCGTCGTCCAATCCCTCGGCAGACCCCAGCGAAAGGCCGACTGCATGAATCGACATCTCGTAGTCCCGCCGCAGGCGCTCGAGCGTCGCGCGCGCCGGGGTCGGCGACAGGTAGTTCTCGGCGTGGATCTCGAGGAAGCCGGTCACCGGCCTGTCGCGCGCGATCTCCGCCAGATGCGGCGCGCGCAAGCCGATGCCGGCGACCGGCCGCACGCGATCAGCTCGACTTGAGCTTGCCGCCGACGATCTTCTCGCAGGCGCCCTTGGGCAGGGAAATCCAGGCATCCGCCTGACTGTCCTTCTTCGAAGTGCCGGCGCAGGAAGAGGTGTTGGTCTGGCAGTCGTTCTTGCCCGCTTTGACGATGCCGTAGCATTTCTCGGCGTTGCCCTGGGCCTGGACGGCGACGACGGGGATGGCGAGGGCCGCGGCGACGGCGGCGGCGATGGCAATGCGATTGGAGGTCATGATCGGCTCCCTGGTTGTCGACGACGCCTGTATATACGAGGCAAGCACTCACCTTCCTTCACACGACGGCTATGGTTTCGATAGCCGCCTCTCACGGAAACTTGACGCCATGCTGGCACCCGGCGACTTCGTCCGCCATCCCGGCCGGCCCGACTGGGGCCTGGGACAGATCCAGTCGATCATCGGCCATCGCGTGACCGTGAACTTCGAGAACGCGGGCAAACTGCTCATCGATTCGCGCGCCGTCGAGCTGCAGCGAACCGAGCCGTCGCCTTTGCCAGATCGGCCGGCGTGTTGACGTTGAAGAACGGCGCGGCCCCGCCCGGCCAGACGAGCTCGGCGAAGACGTGGCGCCGCGCGAAATCCTCGACCCTGCGCAATCCCTCCTCGAGCACGGCGCGGCGCAGATCGTCGACCAGCCCGACCGACCAGACGGCGAGCGTCGGCTCGTAGCGCCGCCCGTGCCGCACCATCAGGACGTCGGGCTCCGGCACGTGCATCAGGCCGCAGAGTCGAACCGTCAGATCGACCGGCAGGAAAGGCGCGTCGGCCGGCGCGGTCAGGATCCATCCGGAATGCGGATGGTGCCGCAGCGCCCATTCCATGCCGGCCAGGATGCCGGCGAGCGGCCCCAGCCGGCGGCCTTCGCGCCGGGCCATCCGGCGGGCCTCGGGGGGATCGGCGATCACCGGCGCCGCGAGCGCGCGAAACGCCGGTGCCGGATCGTTGGCGACCACGACGAGGTCCATGACCTGCGGCCGCAGGCGGTCGACGACATGGGCCACCATCGGCTTGCCACCCAGCTTGCGCAGCGGCTTGGGAATCCCTTGGCCCATGCGGCGGCCCTCGCCACCCGCCAGCACCACGCCGACCAGCGCGGCGGCCCGCACCGGCCCATGGCCGCCCCGGCCGTGCGCCATCGTCAAATCCCGCTTCGCCCCGCGCGCCATCATCGGCACTATGCGGGGCACGTTCGCGCAAGCAAGGGGAGGAACGCATGGCCTTCAGCGTCGCCAAGGCGGCCAACTGGATCAATTCGGTGGACAGGGCGCGCGCCGTCGTCGGCTCGTGGCCGGCCGAGCACATGCCGGCCGACGAACGGACCGCCTACAAGGTGCAGGACGCGCTTCTCAAGAAACTCGTCGTCCGGCAGGGGCCGCTGGTCGGCTACAAGATCGCCCTGACGTCGCCGCAGATCTGGGAGCAGACCGGCATTCGCGGACCCGCCTACGGTCCGGTGCGCCGCAAGCGCGTGTTCGAGCACAAGGCGAGCGTACGCGCCGACCGCTGGGGCAGGATGGGCGTGGAACTCGAGGTCATCCTGTTCGTCGGCAGCGACGTTCCGCCGCCGAAGACCGGCCAGCCCTATGACCGGGAATCGATCGCGCCCTACGTCGCCGACGCGCGCGCCGGCTTCGAGCTGATCGACGACCGCGGCGCCGACTACAGCCGGCTCAGCCTGAACTGGCTGGTGATGGATGCCGGCTGGAACGGCGGCTCGGTGATCGGCAAGCCGTGCAAGGGGTGGCGCGACCTCGATCTCGGCAATCTCGAGGGGTCGATCGCCTTCAACGGGAAAGTCGTGCGCGAGGGCCACTCGGGCGACGTGCTGGGCCACTGCTACAACGCGCTGGCCTGGCTCGCCAACAAGCTCGGCGAGCACGGCAAGCGGCTGAGGAAGGGCATGTTCGTCTCGACCGGCAGCATGGTCGCCTGCCAGTTCGTCCCGCCGGGCAGCACCGCCACGGGCCGCATCGACGGGCTGGGCGAGGTGACGCTGAGGTACGAGCTGCCGAAGTAGCCCGCGCTCAGTTCTTCTTTTCCGGCGGCGGGACGATCTTCATCACGAACGATGTCGGCGTCTCGGTCGGACCGAACGGGCCGGGCACCTTGTTCTTGACCGGCGGCAGGCTGCGCAGATAGGCCACCATCGCATTGACGTCGTCCTTCGTGAGCGACGCCAGCGCATGATAGGGCATGATCGGCGCCAGCATTCGCCCGTCCGGGCGGGCACCCGTCTGCAGGGCGGTCACGACCTGGGCGTCGGTCCAGCCGCCCAGCCCGGTTTCCTTGTCGGGGGTCAGGTTGGGGCCATGGAACACGCCGAGCCCCGGGATCTCGAAGCCGACCTCCGATCCGCCGAGAAACTTCGCCATGTCGGGCTTGCCGAAGAAGTGCCCGGGCGTATGGCAGTCGGTGCAGCCGCCGAGCGTCACCAGATACTTCCCGCGCGCGGCCGCGCCGGATTGCGCATTGGCGGGGATCGCCGCCGCGAGCGCGACGAGCGCCACCAAAATCCTGACCGTCATCCGAATCTCCCCCGCGCTACATGGCGATGTAGGCCCTTACATAGTCGACCAGGCGCAGTTGAGGGAAGCTCACGAAAGCCCGGCGACCGATGGGGCAGCTTCGAATCGACTGCGGATCGGCCAGCGCCACGATCACCTGGGCCGTGCCGGCACGATGGCCGTGCGACAGGCTCACCAGCTCGGACGCGCCCAGCCGCGAGGAGGCGCCTCGCGAAAGCAGCACCACCGCTGGCAGCTTGCCCTGCTCGCCCTCGAGGATGACCTCGGCGGGCATGCCGGGACTCAACAGCGCCGCGACAGTCTCCGTGACCGGCGCGTCGACCAGCAGCGCACTGCAATCGATCCACGAGAACAGTTCGTCGCCCTGTTTCACCGACGCATTGTTGGAGACCCGACTCGACCAGATCGTCATGCCGCCGGGAATCCGGATGACGGCGCGTGCCGCGGTCTCGAGATTGCGTCGCTCACCTTCCAGCACGGCCGTCGCCGTCGCCAGCTCCTCTCGCGCCTCCGACAGCGCCCGCGCAGCGCGTGCGGCCTCGATATGGATCTCGTCGAGGCTGCGCCACGACCATTCCGGTTCCTTGCCGTCTTCCTGCAGATAGACGCCATCGGCCGCCAGCCGACGGCGGTGACGGGTGCGCTCCAGCATCTTGTCCATTTCCTGAAGGCTGGTCTGCAGTTCCAGCTTGGACGACCGGGCCACCTCCTCGTCCGCCTGGGAACCCGTTCCGGACGCACGCAGCGTGCGCCGGCGTGCCGCCGATACCTCGGCCAACTCGACCCGATCCTTGAGCAGGGCCTTTCGCAGCTCGAGATCCTCGATCTTGAGATCGAGATCGCGCGCGAAACCGAGGCCGTAGCGCGTGCGCCGCGCCGTCCACTCGTCCGCCAGCTTCGCGAGGCGGGCTTCATAGACGGCAAGCTGGGCGACCTTGGCCTCCGCCCGCCGCGCGAGCCCCTCGGCTCGGATGACGCCGCTGCGATCGGCGCTGAAATTCTCGATCCGGGCGATGTCGGCCCCGCCGTCGATGCGATCTCCGACCTTGCTTTGGAATCCCTCGATGGTCCCGGTGATCGGCGCCGTCACCGTGCTGAGCCAGGTCGTTACCGCCGCATTCCGCTCGAGGACGACGTACAGCGGCTGGTGCACCACTGCGACAAGCAGCACAACCGAAACGACGGCGATCGTCACCCGCGGCGCTGTCCGGCCAAGTAGAAGCGCCCGGAGGCCCTTCCCGGGCCTCGCCCCCTCCGTCTTGGCCGTGGGCCCATCCGCCTCTTCGGCCACGGCGATCCCGGCATTCTGCATCATCCTCCCGGTGATCAGACGCAGCAGGTGCACGCCGAGCTGGGGATGTTGCAGCAGGCAGGCGAACACTGCCGAGCGCGTCAGCACCATGACCGAGCCATCGGTGCGCGCGATGGCAGAACCCGTGCGCACGCCGGCCTCGGAGAACAGCCCGAACTCGCCAAGGAAGCTCCCCGGGTTGACCGCCTGCTGCACCGACGGCAGGAAGATCGTGCCCTCCAGCACGTAGTAGAGCTGATCGGCGGGGTCACCCTTCGAGAACAGCGTCTCGCCGGCGGCGAAGCGCTGCCGACGCATCAGCGGCAGAAGAGCATCGATCGAGAAGTCGCCCTTCCTGGCCGCCTTCTCGACCTGCCCGGTAAGCTCGCGAAGCTGCAGCAGGCGCAAGGCATTCAGCGGCAGAAGCGCCGTGTGAAGGATGAGGATCGGTGTCAGCCCGTCGATCAGGGCGTACGTGATGAACGCGACGTTGCTGGCCATGGCGACCACGCGCAACGGCAACATCGTCTTCATGTAGAACGTCGCGAACACGAGCAGCGACGCGACGTAGCCTGCGACCTCGCCCGACGTCATTTCGCCTTCTTCACTCCTTGTGCAATGATCCCCGCTTCGCGTTGCTCGTGCAACACGTCAATTCGCGCATCTTAATTCAACCGAGTGTCGCCGGATCGTGCCGCAATCGTCGGCATGATATGCGGCGAACGGCATCGCGACCGACCACGAGCGCGTCGTAGTCGTCGACAAAGAGCTGCGCGATTGCCGGATCGAGCGCGTTGAGACCACCGGCGTAGGTGCCGAATGCCGGCAGGATCACACGACGGCCATCGGTGAGGAAGCAACGACGACGCATGCCCCGCCCGAGCACGGTCAAGGCCGCCACGGGATGGTAGTGACCGGAGATCTCGCCGTCGGCCGGCCCGAAGCGGGCTTCGTGCCGAAAGACCAGGCTGCCGTTGCCGATCTCCTCGGCGACGTCGCCCCAGCCACTCGGCGGCGGCGCCGGATCGTGGTTGCCGGCGATCCACATGAAGCGCGCGCGCCGGGTCAGGTGCACGATCTGCGCCCGCTCCGCCGCGGGGAGCCGCCCGACGGCGTCGCCGTCATGGAACGAATCGCCGAGGCACACCACCGTCGCCGGAGACAGCGTGTCGATCAGCGCGGCGAGCGCGTTCAGCGTCTGGCGGGTGTCGTGGCGCGGCAGCAGTTTCAGCCCGTTGACGGCGTACGACGATCCCTTCTCCAGATGGAGGTCGGCGACCGCCAACAGGCGTTGCGCCGGCCAGTGCAGCGCGCCGGACGGCAGCGCTTCGAGTCGCTCGCCGGCGCAGGTGAAGGCGAAGCCGTTCATGGATGGATCGTGACCTTCGCGCCGGTCGGGACCAGCGACCAGATCTCGCGGATTTCGGCATCACGGACGGCGATGCACCCCGTCGTCCAGTCCCGGCGCGGATGCGGCGTAAGGTACTTGCGCCAGCCGTTGGGCAGGCCGTGGATGTAAATGTCCCCGCCCGGCGGCACGCCGGCCACCTCGGCACGCGCCCGATCGGCGGCATCAGGATAGGAAATGCGCAGCGACAGATGAAAAGCGCTTCTCGGGTTGCGCGCATCGATCGTGTAGGAACCCTCGGGCGTCCGCCCGTCGCCTTCCTGCTGCTTGTGCCCGGCCGGATCGAAACCCAACGCGACGCGATAGCTCTTCAGCACGCGGCCGCCGCGCCGCAGCTCCAAACGGCGGTCGGCCTTGAACACCTCCACGCTGTCGGCCTGCGCCGGCTCGGGCGCCTCTATCGGAACGGGACGTCGAAAGAACATGCCCCGGTACGATTGACCGACCCGGCAACGGCGCGCAAGCTTGTGCCATGCGACGAACTGTGGGTCTCGCCCTCGCGGCCGCCGTCTTCGCTTCCATGACCACGCCCGCCCACCCGCAGGTCGAGCCGCACCGTGCGGAGTACACGCTGCGGCTGGGCGCGGCGCTGAACGCGCCGCGCATCGGCAAGGCCGTGCAGGAACTGGTGCAGGATTGCGGCGGTTGGCACATCAAGCGCGACATTTCCACGGAGATCGCCCTGACGGCCGCCTGGAAGCTCACCGTGGCGTCGAGTCTCGACGGCCAGGAGAGTCGCGGCGGCGGCGGATTTCGCTTCCGAACCGTCCAATCGACGAACGGCAGCGAGCGCGAGACCAGGGGCAGGGTGTCGCGACAGGGAAGCGAGACCCGAGCCGAGATCGCCTCCGACCCTCCGCTGCAATACACACTGCCCGGCCCGACCATGATGCCGATCGAGGCGATCGGCCATCTGATCGAGCGCTTGCGGGCGGGAGCGGCGGCCTTCCCCGCCCTCACTTTCGATGCCGAAGTGATCCGCGACACCTTCCTGGTCGACGTCACCGAGCTCGACGCCGGAACGCTGCGCGCGGAACGGCCAGGCGACAGGCCCGTCGTGGTACCCGCGCGCAAGTCGTGGCCCGTGGCCATGTCCTTCACGCCGGGACGCCGGCAGGATCAGCGGCCGCTGTTCACGGTGAAGGCATTGGTGTTCGATTCCGGCGTGCTCGATCGACTGACGGTGGATACCGGCATGGTCATCGTCACCGCCGACCTGCAGTCGCTGAAGATGCTACCGCAGCCCAACTGCCCGAGATCGTAGCCCGGACACCCCCCTGAAGGCCGGTCATCCGCCGGCATCGCCGGCACGTAAGAGGGGGCATGCCCGCGTCCATCGTCTGGTTCCGCAACGACCTGAGGCTCGCCGACAATCCGGCCCTGACGGCTGCCCTGAGGTCGGGCCGGCCGGTGGTCCCGCTCTATATCCTCGACGAGGAGACGCCCGGCTTGCGGGCCGCGGGGGCCGCATCGCGCTGGTGGCTGCACGGCAGCCTGCACATGCTCGCCGCCTCGCTCGCCAAGCTGGGTTCGCGACTGATCCTCCGCCGGGGACCCGCGCGCCGCGTCATCGAGGAGATCGTCGGTGAGGCCGATGCCGCCGCACTCTACTGGAATCGCGCCTACGATCGCAGCGGGATGGCGCGAGACGGCGAGATCAAGCAGACGCTCGAACGCCGCGGACTGGTCGCCGAGGGCCTGAAGGGCAATCTCTTGTTCGAACCGTGGCAAGCCAGGAAGCCGGATGACACTCCTTACAAGGTCTTCACCGCCTTCTGGCGGGCCTGCCGCGCCCTTCCGCCGCCCGGCCCCCTGCTTCCTGCCCCAGCGCGCCTGCCCGGCCCCGCGCATTGGCCGAGGAGCGACGCACTCGACGCGCTGTGCCTGCGGTCCAGCGCAGCGGCGGACAAATCCGACCTCGGCAGCGTATGGGCGCCCGGCGAAGCATCGGCAATCGCGCGTCTCGCGACATTCGTCGACGACGGGCTCGACCGCTATCGCCTGACGCGCGACTTACCGGGGACGGCGGGCACGTCGCGGCTTTCGCCGCATCTTGCGTTCGGAGAGATCGGGCCGCGACAGGCGTGGCGCGCGGCGACAGCAGCCGGCCTCTCGGCTTCAACCGAGAAGTTCCTCGCCGAACTCGGCTGGCGGGAATTCGCCTACAGCCTCCTTTTTCATCTCGAAGATCCGTCCGGTCAAAACATGCGATCGGAGTTCGACTCCTTCCCCTGGGCGCCGGGTTCGGCCAGTCTCGACGCCTGGCGCGAGGGGCGGACCGGCTATCCCATCGTCGATGCCGGGATGCGCGAGCTTGCCGCCACGGGATGGATGCACAATCGCGTGCGCATGATCGTCGCCTCGTTCCTGACCAAGCATTTGCTCGTCGACTGGCGGCAGGGCGAGCGCTGGTTCTGGGAATCGCTGGTCGACGCCGATCCGGCGAACAACGCCGTCGGCTGGCAATGGGTGGCCGGCAGCGCCGCCGATGCCCAGCCCTACTTCCGCGTTTTCAATCCGGTGCTGCAGGGCGAGAAATTCGACCCGCGCGGCGGGTACGTCCGCCGTTGGCTGCCCGAGTTGGCAAGCCTGCCGGACGACGCCGTTCACCGGCCATGGACCGCGCCGCGACCGCTGTACGTCGATCGCTATCCGCCGCCCATCGTCGATCATGCGGCGGCGCGCCAGAGGGCGCTCGAGGCCTTTCGCTCCCTCAAGCGATCGGCATGATCTGACAACGGGGGCACGATTCCATGAAGATTGCCGTGATTGGCGCCGGCGTGGCCGGGTTGGGCGCCGCCTGGCTGCTCGGTCGCCGCCATGAGGTCATCCTCTATGAGCGCGAGCGGCGCCTGGGAGGCCATGCCTGCACCGTCGACGTACCGGGGCCGGACGGCCCGACCCCCGTCGATGTCGGCTTCATCGTCTACAACGAACGCAACTATCCCGACCTCGTGCGATTGTTCGGCGAGCTCGGCGTGTCGACGGAAGAGTCGGACATGTCGTTCGCCGTCAGTCTAGACGGTGGCGCCTTCGAGTATGCGAGCTCCTTCGCCGGCTTCCTCGCCCAGAGGCGCAACCTGCTGCGCCCGTCGTTCCTGCGCATGACCCGCGACATCCTGCGCTTCAACAGGCTGGCGACGCGCCTGCTCGATCTCGGCGAGGATCTCGACTTCACGATCGGCGACTTCATCGACCAGGCGCGACTGAGCGCGCCGTTCCGCGACCGATACCTCGTGCCGATGGCGTCCTGCATCTGGTCGACGCCGACGTCGCGCATGCTCGACTACCCGGCACAGACCTTCGCACGGTTCTTCGACAATCACGGGCTCCTGTCGATCAGCCGCCAGCTGCGCTGGCGCACCGTCACCGGCGGCAGCCGGGCCTACGTCGAGCGGATTGCCACATCGCTCGCGGGACGGACACGCCTCGCCACGCCGGCGCGCGAGATACGCCGCGACGCCTTCGGCGCGCATGTCCGCGACGCACGCGGCCAGTGGGATCGCTTCGACAGGGTCGTCCTCGCCTGTCACGCCGACCAGGCGCTCGGCCTCCTTGCGGACGCCGACGCACACGAACGCGACGTGCTCGGCCGCTTCCCCTACACCCCGAACGAGATCTGGCTGCACGAAGATGCGTCTCTCATGCCCCGGCGCCGGGCCGCCTGGTCGAGCTGGAACTACGTGGCGGAGAGCGCGCCGCGATCGTCAAACGTGAGCGTTACCTATTGGATGAATCGCCTGCAGAACCTGCCCCTGGCACGCCCTCTTTTCGTCTCGGTAAATCCTGCGCACCCGCCGGCACCGGAGTCGGTCCATCGACGCTTCACCTTCAGGCATCCGACCTACGATGCGCGTGCGCTGCGCGCCCAGCGCACCCTCGACCGCATACAGGGCAGGCGCGGCATCCTCTACTGCGGCGCCTATCGCGGCTGGGGCTTCCACGAGGATGCCCTGTCGTCGGGCCTGGACGTCGCCGGACTGCTCGGCGTGCCGCGTCCGTGGGCGCCACCGCCGCTGCGCGCAGCGGCTCATCCATGGCGCGATGCGGCATGAGCCATTGCATCGTCCCGGCCAGCGTCGTGCACAGCCGCAAGCGACCTTGCGCCAATGCCTTCCGCTACCGCGTGGCCTACCTCTGCATCGACCTGGATCGATTGGAGAGCGCGGCCGGCCGCTGGCTGAAGCTCGATCGCCCCGGTCTTGTCGCCTTTCACCGGCGCGATCATGGCGGCCGCGACGGCGGCGACCTCCGTGCCTGGCTCGGGGCCGTCCTGATGCACCGTGGCCTCGCTGAACGATGCGACGGTCGGGTCGTGCTGATGACCCTGCCGCGGTTGCTGGGCTATGTCTTCAACCCTGTCAGCTTCTGGTTCTGCCATGACAGCGGCGGCCATCTGCGCGTGGTGCTCTGCGAGGTGAGCAACACCTTTGGGGAGCGCCATTGCTACCTCGTTCACCACGACGATCTGCGGCCACTGCGCGCCGACGACTGGCTCGACGGCCGCAAGGTCTTCCATGTTTCTCCGTTCCTGGCGGTCGAGGGTCGCTATCGTTTCCGCTTCCGTCTCGATGCCGGACGGGTGCATGTCGACGTCAACTACCACGACGCGCAGGGATTGATGCTGGCCACCTCGGTCGGCGGCCGCCTCGCGCCGCTGTCGGATCGCGCGGTGCTGCGCCACTTCCTCGGCAACCCCGCGATGACATTCGGGGTCGTCGCGCGAATCCATTGGCAGGCCTTGAAACTGTGGCGCAAGCGGGTGAAATTTCACCCCAAGCCTGCACCCCCGCGCGACCTGGTGACCCGCTGACGGCATGACGCTTTCTTCCCGCTTTGTCCTCAAGGCACTCGACCGCCTCGCCGTCGGCCGACTGATTCTCCGTCTCCCCGACGGGGCGGTGCGAGCCTTCGGTCCCGCGGCGGAACCGGCGGCCGAGCTCGACGTGCGGCGGTGGCGGTTCTTCCGGAGGGTACTGGTCGACGGCGACATGGGTTTTGCCGAGGCCTACATGGACGGCGATTGCGATTCACCCGACCTGCCGCGGCTGATCGCGCTGCTGGCCGAGAACGAGCGCGCGCTCGGCGCCGTCGCGGTCCGCAACGGCCTGCACAACCTGCTGCTCAGGGTCCTGCATCGTCGCCGGGACAACTCGCGGGGCGGCGCCCGGCGCAACATCCATGCCCACTACGACCTCGGGAACGCCTTCTATCGCCTGTGGCTCGATCCCTCGATGACCTATTCGGCGGCCCTGTACGGCGGCGAGACGGGCAAGCCGCTCGAGATCGCCCAGGCCGCCAAGTACGACCGGATTCTCGAACAGCTCGGCGCGCGGCAGGGCGATAGCGTGCTCGAGATCGGCTGCGGCTGGGGCGGCTTCGCCGAGGCCGCGGCGCGGCGCGGACTTCGCGTCACCGCGATCACCATCTCCCGCGAGCAGCTCGACTATGCGCGTCGGCGCCTCGAGCGCGCCGGCGTGGCCGACCGCGTCGACCTGCAGTTCCGCGACTATCGCGACGTCGAGGGCCGCTACGATCATATCGTCTCGATCGAGATGATCGAGGCGGTGGGCGAGCGCTACTGGCCCGACTACTTCGCCACCCTGCGCCGGCACATCGCGCCGGGCGGCTCCGCGCTCGTCCAGGCGATCGTCATCGCCGAGCAGTTCTTCGAGGCCTATCGCCGGCAGCCCGACTTCATCCAGACCTACATCTTCCCCGGCGGCATGCTGCCCACCCCCCGCCATCTCGCCGAGCAGTGCCGCCGCGCGGGCCTGCGGGTCGCCGAACTCTACAGTTTCGGCCGGGACTATGCGCATACCTTGGAAACCTGGCTGTCCCACTTCGACCGGGTCGCAATCGAGATCGCGCGCCAGGGCTTCGACGAGCGCTTCCGCCGGATGTGGCGATACTATCTGGCTTATTGCGCCGCCGGTTTCTCAACCGGCCGCACGGACGTCTTGCAGGCCCACTTCCGCCCTATATAAGGATTGCCAAACGTGGAAGGCAGGGCGGGTGGATTCGGGAACGAGCGCTGACGGCAACGGCACGAAAGTCAAAATCAAGTTCGACCGCCTCGTCGCCTACTCCACTCTTCAATTACCGCTGGCCATGGCCGCGCTGCCGGTCGTGCTGAACGTCAGCCACTTCTACGGCGAAGTACTGAAGCTCTCGCTCGCCATCATGGGGCCGATCTTCATTTTTTGCCGCGTCGTCGATGCGTTCCAGGATCCGGTGATCGGCCTGATCAGCGACCGCTTCACCCGGCGCGGCCGCCGCGGCCGCCTGATGTTCGTGGGGCTGATGACGCCGCTGCTGGCCGGCGGCTTCTACATGCTGTTCGACCCGCCGATCGGCTGGCTCGGCGACCAGGCCCTCATGGCGGCCTGGCTCACCGCCGCCCTTCTGCTCGTCCATCTCGGCTATTCGGGCGTGTCGATCTCCTACCATGCCCACGGCGCGGAGCTGACCGACGACTACAACGAGCGCACGCGGGTCACGGTCGGGCGCGAGGTGTTCGGCCTTTCGGGTTTCACCGTTGCGGTCGTCCTGCCCACCATCCTGACCGGCAGCATGGGCGAGGAGCCGGGCTACGCCATGCTCGGCCTTATCTTCATCCCGATCGTGATCTTCTTCTCGGCTCCGACGTTGTTGTGGGCCGGCCCGTCGGTTCATCCGCCGGTCACACACGGCGGGCGCAATCCCTTCATCGCCTTCTTCGCGCCGCTGAAGAACCGCCTGTTCCGGCGCCTGCTGCTGGTGTTCATCGTCAATGGCGCCGCCCTCGGCGTTGCCGTGACGGTGATGCTGTTCTACGTCGAGCACGTGCTGAAGGGCGGCAAGCTCGAGGCCGGCGTGATCCTGCTTGTCTACTTCGTCTCCGGCGCCGCGTCGGTCCCGCTCTGGCTGCTCATCTCGCGCCGCTTCAGCAAGGCGGTCGCCTGGTTCATCGGCATCGCGCTCACCACCGTGGCGATGTCGCTGGCGATCTTCATGGGACCCGGCGACTTCCACTGGTTCCTGCTCATTTCGCTGTTCACCGGCATGGGCATCGGCGCCGACTACGGCTTGCCGCCGTCGATTCTCGCCGACGTGATCAACGCGCCCGAGGGCGGCGACACCAAGGGCAAGACCGGCACCTACTTCGGCCTGTGGGCGCTGGCAACCAAGCTCGCCACGGCGATCGGCGCCGCCGGCTCGCTGCCGGTCGCGGCAATGCTCGGCTTCAATCCGGCCAAGGGCGAGTACGGCACCTCGGCCCTGGTGTTCGTCTACATCGTGCTGCCGGTATCGATCAAAATCATCGCCGGATTGCTCATCTGGTACGTCCGCATCGAGGCCGAGCGCGATTCGGTGCGCAACGAGATCCTGCGCCGCGTCTAGGTCCTGATGAAGGAGAGACGGTCGGGCTGGCGGAGCCCGAAGTCGC
This sequence comes from Enhydrobacter sp., assembly GCA_025808875.1. Classification (NCBI taxonomy): domain Bacteria; kingdom Pseudomonadati; phylum Pseudomonadota; class Alphaproteobacteria; order Hyphomicrobiales; genus Enhydrobacter; species Enhydrobacter sp. Next base: position 3,072,218 of record CP075528.1, read on the forward strand.
TCTGCCGCCCCCACCAGTCGCGCGCGACCGCCGAGAAGACGGAGCGGAAATCGACGGCATGCCGAAGATCGCCGTCCTGGAGGTCGGACAGGGACGGATGCGCGGCGTGCAATCCTCCGGCGACCCGCCCTCCCATGACGAAGAGCGGCGCCGCGGCGCCATGGTCGGTGCCGCCGCTGGCGTTCGGTCGGACACGCCGGCCGAACTCCGAATAGGTCAGCACCAGCACATCGTTCCATTGGCCCGAGGCGATCAGGTTGCGGCGCAAGGTCGCGAGATTGCCGGCCAGAATGCCCAGCAGCCGCTCGTGGATCGGCGCCTGGTTGGCGTGCGTGTCGAACCCGCCGAGCGCCACCTTGACGACGATCACCGGCAGGCGCGACAGGACCAGCCGGGTCGCGAGGTCGAGTTCGCGTCCCAGCAGGTTTCCATCCTGATTGAAGGCGAAAGCCGGCGGAGGAACGTCGCGCAGGCGGTCGCGCAGCCCGCTGGCCGCGCCGTTCACCTCGCGGCGCACGGCGAGCACGTGACGCAGCGCGGGGTTGCCGCCGTCGTGCCCGTGCGGCCTGTCTTTCATGGCCTGCGATTGGCGCAGAAAGACCTCGGCGTCCTGCATGACGATGGTACGCAACGACCTGCCGGTCACCGGCAGCGAATTGTTGTCGGCGACGATCGCATCGACGCCGGCGCCCTGGGGCAGATCGGCGCCGCGGAACGCCTGCGCCACCCAACCCTCGCCGAGCGTCTGGGTGGCCGCCGAGGCGGTGTCCCAGATCTCGATCGAGCGGAAGTGGGAGCGGTTGGTGTTCGGGTAGCCCACGCCCTGGACGATGGCGAGGTCCCTCGCCTTCCACGCCTCCGTCAGCGGGGCGAGCTTCTCGTGAAGGCCGACGTTCTCATCGAGGGGGATGACGCGCTCGCGGGGCACCGCGAGACCGCCGCGCAGGTCGCGATAGAGGGCGTCGCCAAAGGGGACGATCGTATTGAGGCCGTCGTTGCCGCCGTTCAGCTCGACCAGGATCAGCGTTCTCGGGCGCATCGCGGTCTACTTGAGCTGATAGGCCGGATCGAGCAGCGCCGTCGCCACGACGGCGCCGGGGGTGCCGCTGTCGTCGATGCCGTCGATCGGCTCGCACGGCAGCAGCGCCGCCTTGAGCGTCGCCGCATCGACGCCGAGCAGTGTCGGACCGAGCCTCGCCTCGCCCCCGGCGAGACGCAGGCTGCGTCCCTCGATCGGCCGCTCCTCCATCATGCGCGGGTTGGCCATGCGGCCCATGCCGTCTTCCATCGGCGACACCGTGGTCGCCTCGACGATCCGCCGCAGCGACTGCTGGCGCTGCAGCAGCGTGTGCGTCGAAATCCAGGCCTCGCCACCGGCCCAGCCTTTCACATTCGGCGGATTGAACAGGTTCTGGCCGAGCACCTGCATCATCCGCCCGAGCCGGGACTTGTCGGGCACCGGCAGGCCGAGCACGCGCACCGTGCCGATCACGAGGTCGACCGGCGACTTGATCAGGGCCGCGCGATTGGCGGGGTCGCGGAAGGCGGACGAAAGCAGCAGATCGCGCATCAGCGGCCGGATCTCGTATCCGCTCGCACGGAACGAGGCGGCCAGCCGCCCGACCTCGTCGGCATCGGGACGTAACGACACGAACTCCCGCCACAGTTTCTCGACGATCGTCACGGCCGTGCGCGGGTGGGCGAGCAGAATATCGACGATCTCGTCGCCGCCGAAACGCCCGGAGCGGCCGAGGAAGGTCTTCTCGCCCGAGTCGTGATTGGCGTCGTTGAACACGAACTTCCCGGACTTGCGGTCGATCGCCCGGCCGGTGAAGGCGCGGGCCGCTTCCCTGACGTCCACCTCGCCGTAGTGTCCTTCGCCCAAGGTGAAGAGCTCGAGAAGTTCGCGGGCGAAATTCTCGTTGGGCTGGCGCGCCACGTTGCGCACGCCGTCGAGATAGAGAAGCATTGCCGGATCGCGAGCGACGGCCTTGAGCAAGGTCGCGAAGTTCCCCAGCGCGTTGGCGCGGAACATGGCGTTCTGCCAGTACATCGCCGCCGGAAAGTAGCTCTTGCGCAGCGACGACGTGAAGTGGCTGTGCCAGAATAGCACCATGCGCTCGACGAGGGGCTGGTCGGTGACCAGCATCTCCTCGATCCACCAGGCGCGCAGCTGGCTGCCCTGCAGGCCGTAGGGCGGCTGCACGGCGATCGCGCGGCCGTCCTTGATCCGCTCCGCCGATTCCTTCTGCTGCCGCCGCAGCTCGGCGAGACCCTCGTCGACCCACGCCGGCGGCGGCGTGGTGGCGACGGGCCGGAACGAGGCCAACAGCCGCTCGACGGCGGCGGCATGATCGAGCGTCGCGAGGGCGGAGATGTCCGCGGGAGTCGCGCCCAACGCGACGCGCGACAACAAGTGCCGTGCGTTGTCGAAATCCTCGCTCGCGGCGGCCCGCGCCCCGCCGCCGCCCGCCAGCGTCCCCGCAAGCGCACCCGCGTAGGCGACGAGGGTTCTGCGGCGGAGCCTGGCGGTCATTGCCCGATGCCCGTCACCGCGACGGCGGCGGCGAAGCCGGCGGCGGTGGGCGAATCCGGCCGCTGTAACGGTCCGACAGATAGCGATGGAGCCGTTCCTGCTGGTCCGGCCGCAGTCGCGGCTTCAGTTCCGCGAAAGCGCGCAGATATTCCTTCTGCTGCTCGACACGCAGTCGCATCATCTGATCGACGAGGCCGTCGAGCCCTTCGAGGTCGAACTCCGGCTTGCGCAATTCGGCACCCATCTGCTCGCGCAGGCCCTGAATCGCCTCGTAGCGTTCGCGGCGCGCCTTGCCGTAGCGCTCGAACAGGTCTCTCAGTTCGACGCGCTGGCGCTCGTCGAGGGCCAGTTCTTGCGACAGGACGTCGAGCGGACTCGGCCGCGGGCCGGGCGGCGGCGCATGCGCGAACGCCGGCGGTTCGATCCACGTGCGCCACACGAAGCCCGCCAGCACGAATGCATTGAGCAGCAGCGACAGGCCGAGCAGGATCTGGAGCCAGCGCGACGACATCTCAGAGACTATCGGCGAAGAGGTCGCCCGGCTCGCTCACGCGGTCACCGCCGAGCGGCTGTACGAGCGTCGCCGCGTCGTACAGCTGATAGGCATAGGATTCGCTCAACCCGCCGCCCATGGCGAAACCGACCGTCGCCAACATGATCGCGGCACCGGCCATGGCGCCCTTCTCGACCAAGGGCAGGGAGCCGAACAGCCTGTCGAACCACGACGCTCGACGCGTGCGCCTCTCGGCGGCAAAGCCGACCAGAGCCGTGGCCCGCACCGCCAGACGATCCGGCGCGGGCGGTAGCGGCTTGCCGAGCACGTCGGCGACTTCGAGAGCGGCGCGGCGCAGCTCGCCGTCGGCCATCAGGGCGGCGTCGATCCTGTCCATCGCGTCGGCCGCAAGCCGACCGTCCAGCCAGGCGGCCAGCTCGAGTTCCGAAACCTGCACGGTCCCATGCAATCGGCCGGCGGCGAGGCTGTGCCACAGTTCCTTGTCGCCAAGCGGGGTCCGATCGGTCGGCATCATGTTCTCCTGCCCGACCTTACGTCATGGGGGGCCAAGGCATCCCCGGTCATTCGACCTCCTCCTTGAAATGCTCTCGCAGGCGCAGCAAGGCCTTATGGTGTGTACTGCGAACGGTTTGCGCGTCGATGTTGAGAAGCCGGGCGATTTCGGCGACGTCCCGCTCCTCGTCGTAGAGGCACGTCAGAATGAGCATCTGCCGCGCCGTCAGCAGACCGTCCGGGATCCTGAGCTTCTCGACATGGCGGTCCTCGACGGCGAGCACCGATTCGGGCACGTCGTCGATCGGTGCGGCCAATTGCTTGCGGCGGCGCATGAAGTCCACGGCTGCCGACCGCGCGACGATCGCCAGCCAGGTCGACACCCCCGCCCGTGCCGGATCGTAGGTCTTGAGCAGGCGGAAGTCGTTGGCGCACAGCCGCAAATAGACGTCCTGTGCCGCGTCCAGGACATCGTCCTCGCTCAGCCGGGCCGCACCGAGCGCGCGCCTTGCGACGGCATTGACCAGGGGGGTCGATGCCTTCACGAAGGCGTCCCAAGCCTTTTTTTCTCCGGCCGCCAGCGCCTCGAGGTCGATCTGGTTGAGGTCCGTCACTCCCCGGTCCGTTTCGCGTCCGTCCGCCCTGCAGTCTAGCGGGGTTTGTGGCCAAATCAGGCCCCGCTACAGTCGCCTTCGCCAATCAGACGGGGGAACCAAGCGTTGAGCGAATCTCTGACACGGCAAATGACCGTCGCCAAGCGCGCGGTGCGCGGCAAGGGGGTCGTCGTCGCCCAGAACGTCAAGGCGGCCGAGGTCGGCGCCGAGATCCTGCGCAAGGGCGGCAACGCCATCGACGCGGCGGTCGCTACCGGCATGGCGATCGGCGCCGTGGAACCCTGGATGAGCGGGATCGGCGGCGTTGGTTTCATGACGGTCTGGAGCGCCAGGGAAAGGCGGGCCTGGACCGTCGACTACGGCCCGATCTCGGCCAGGAAACTCGACCCGTCGGTCTACGAGATCGTCGGCCCCGGCCCGGCCAACGCCTTTGCCTGGCCCGACATCCGCGAGCAGAGGAACGAGGTCGGCTATCACTCCATTGCCGTGCCCGGCCAGGTCGCCGGCATGGCCAAGGCACTCGAGCGCTTCGGCACCCTGAAGTGGCAGGACGTGCTTGCGCCCGGGGTCGCGCTCGCCCGGCGTGGCATGCAGCTCGACTGGTACATGCAGGTGATGCTGGCCCAGGGTGCTGCCCATCTCGCGCGCTTCCCGGCCTCGCGCGCCGCCTATTTGTGTGACGACGGCCATGTGCCGCGGATCGATTGGCAGGCGAACGTGCGCTACATCAAGCTCGGCGATCTCGGCGAGACCATGCAGCGCCTCTCCGACGGCGGACCGCGCGAATACTACGAGGGCAAGCTGGCGCGCGACATCGCCGCGGACTTGCAGGCCGGTGGATCGGCGATCGACTATGACGATCTCGCCTCGTACGAGGCGCGGATCGTGGAGCCACTGTCGTTCGATCACGGCGGGGCCACGATCAGCGTAGCGGGCGGCCTCACGGCCGGTCCCACCCTCAAGCGCGCGATCGAGCTTATGGGTGCGGGAACCAGGGGAAGCGGCGCTCCCGACGCCGCGTTCTTCGCGACCTTCGCGCAAGGCATGCACACGGCCTACGACGAGCGGCTCAAGACGCTGGGCGACAAGCCCACCGATTCCTGCACCACGCACTTCTGCGCGGCCGACAGCCAGGGCAACATGGTGGCGCTGACCCAGACGCTGATGTCGCTCTTCGGCTCGTGCGTGATGCTGCCCCGGACCGGCATCACCATGAACAACGGCATGCTGTGGTTCGACCCCGAGCCCGGCAAGCCGAACTCCTACGGACCGGCGAAGCGGCCGCTGTGCAACATCTGCCCGGTCGTCGTGTCGCGCGGCGCCGACCCCTGGTTCTGCATCGGCGCCTCCGGCGGGCGCCGCATCGTTCCCGCGGTGTCGCAGCTCGCGCTGATGCTGATCGACCGCGGCATGACCGTCGAGGCGGCCTTCCACCAGCCACGCATCGACGTCTCGGGTGTCGGGCCGATCCGGGTCAATCGCGACCTGCCGGACGTGGTGAAGAAGGCGATCGCCGCCAGGCTGCCCGTGGTCGAGGTCGACAATCCGATCTCGCCCCTGGGGTTCGCCAATCCGTCGTGCATCGTGCGCGATCCGAAGACGGGCGAGTTGACCGGAATGAACGAGGTGATGTCGCCATGGGCCGGCGGCGCGGCGCAGTAGCGGCCCTCGCGCTGCTGGTCGCGGCGCCCGCCGGCGCGCAGCAGGAGGTGCGTCTGCCGGTGCTCGTGCCGCTCACCGGCTTCGTCGCCCTCGAGGGCACGAGCCAGCGCAACGGCGCCCTGCTGGCGGCCCGCGAGGCGAGCGGGCCCGCGATCCAGCCCGACGTGCTCGACACCGCCGCGACACCCGAGTCGGCCGTGACGGCCTGGGAGCGCGCCGTCGGCGCGCCGCCTCCGCCCGCCGTCGTGGGACCGATCCTCGGCACGCAGATGCTGGCGCTGCTGCCGCTCGCGAAGGAGCGCGGCGTGCCGCTGCTCACCATCTCGGGGACCGCACGGCTCAGCGAGATGGGCAATCCGTTCTTCTTCCGATTCTTCCCGAGCGACGGCACGGTCAAGGTGGCGCATGCGCGCTATGTCGTGGAGAAGATTTCGGCCAGGCGGCCGGCCATCATCTACCAGAGCACGGCGTACGGACAGTCGGGCCGCGAGCAACTGGCGAAGACCCTGACCGAACTCGGCGCGCCGCCCGTTCTCGAGGAAAGCGTGGCCCCGACCGCCAACGACCTGTCGGCCGCCCTGCTGCGCGCCAAGGCGGCCAACGCCGATGCGTTGGTGCTGCATCTTCATGCGCCGTCGACCGTGCTGGCCGTACGTCAGGCGCGCCAGCTTCTCCCCGGCCTTCCGATCGTCGCCGGCTCGGCCATGCACCAGCCGGCAACCGCGGCGCTGCTCGAACCCGCCGAGCTGAAGGGCGTGTGCGCCGAAACGGCGGCGTCGCCGATCTCGGCCGCGACGCCGCGCATGCACGAGTTTCTGGCGGCGTACCGGGCAGCGTTCAACAGCAACCCCGATGCCTTCGCGGCGGCCCAGTACGACGCCGTCAGCATGCTTGGCCATGTCTTGCGCGCGGGCGCGCGGACGCCGGCGGCGGTGCGGGAGCGTCTGGCGAGCGAGGAGTGGCGCGGCGTCGTCACGACCTACAAGTCGGACGGCAAGGGCAACATGGCGCACGAAGCCGAAATCGTCTGCTACGACGGCACGAGCCGTGTGCCTGAGGTTGCAGAGCGTTACTCCCTTCGCCGATAATCGCACTGTCTCTAGGTATGGAGGCGTGCATGTGGAACAGGACATTCTTTGGGATGGCCGCGCTCCTGGTCGCCGCCGGTGCCGCCGCGCAGACGCCTGGCCAGCCCCAGGAGTTCCGCGATCCCAAGACCGGCCAGATCTGGACGCCCGACAATGTCGGCCAGGACAAGGGGCCGGTGAAGCCCGAGGACCGCGCGTTCGACCCGAGCGGCCAGGCCGTCGCCGTGGAAGGCGTCGTCCAGCAGAATGCCGCGACCACGTTCGTCTCCTCCATCCCCGTGACCGCCGGCCCGACGGTGCCGCTCGTCGAGATCGACGACCCGACGCTGCGCGCGATCCCGGGATCGCGCTGGCGCGTCGCCGTCGACCTGAGCAACAACGCGGCCACCACTTTCTCGCCGGTGATCGAGTGTCTGTTCACCAATGGCGGTCGCAAGGTCGAGACGACCCGGGCGATCGTCCCGCCGACGCCCGGCGGCACGCGCTGGGCTCTCACCCTGTACGGGCCGCGCAGCGACATCTTCGTCGATCTCGTGACCTGCCGCGTGGCCGAACAGTGATCGCTCCTAATCTCCATCATCCCGGTGTCAAAGCAGGATTCCGCTCGATCCTCGGGCGCCGCTGGAGCCCGCCGGCTGCGGCGACTTCAGGCCATGGGACGGCGCATGGCACGCGACGTCGTCGTGACGTCGGCCGTCTGGGAAGATGGCGCCGAAGCTCGCCGCCGTGGCGAGGATCACGAGCATCACGATGACCCAGTCGCTGTCGGTCCGCTTGCAGGATGCGGGTCGCCAGTCTCAAGTCGGCGGGCAGCAGCAGAAGCCGGCAAGCAGCGCCAGGAGCAGCCGGCGCCGGGCCACCAGGATTCGCACCAGACGCGACCGCCGGGGCCGCCCATTTCACCGCATCAAGGGATAGTCCTTTTGAGGAACCCGAGGATACCACCGGCAGCCGCCCTTGCCGGTCAGGGGGAGGGAGGCTAAACACACGCCCGTCATTTTGTCGCAAGCGGCGCGGGGGAAACAGCAGCATGGCGACGAAGAAGAAGGCCAAGATGCCGGCTGCTGCGACCGCAGACAGGTCGGCCAAGACGCTGAACGGCAAGGGGAATTCGTCGCGCGCGACGGGAACGCCCGAAGCCCGCGAGACGGCGCGGCTGCTGCTCGAGATCGAGGCGATCCACTGCCGGCCCGACAACCCGTACATCTTCACCTCCGGGCGGGCGAGCCCTGTCTATATCGATTGCCGCAAACTGATCTCCTTCCCCGAGGCGCGGGCGAAGATCATGGGTCATGCGCTCAAGCTGATCGACAAGCAGATCGGCTGGAACAAGATCGACGTGGTGGCCGGCGGCGAGACCGCGGGCATCCCGTTCGCCGCCTTCCTCGCAGCACTCGCCAAGAAGCCCATGGTGTACGTGCGCAAGCAGCCCAAGGGCTTCGGCCGCATGGCGCAGATCGAGGGCGACCTGAAGTCGGGCAAGCGCGTGCTTCTGGTCGAGGACCTCGCCACCGACGGCGGCAGCAAGCTGGTCTTTATCGACGCGCTGAAGAAGGCCGAGGCCAAGGTGACAGACTGCTTCGTGATCTTCCACTACGGCATCTTCCCGCAGAGCGTCGAGACGCTGCAGGTCGCGGGCGTCCGCCTGCACGCCCTCGCCACCTGGTGGGACGCGCTCGAGGCGGCGCAAAAGCACAAGTACTTCGACGAGAAAGGCCTGGTCGAGACCCGCGCGTTTCTAGAGGCGCCGGAACAATGGTCGGCCAACCACGGCGGCCGCCCACCCGCGCCGCGGGCCATGCTGGGCCGGTGACAGCCGACGACTAGCCGTGCGACGTTCGCGGCGATGAGTATCCGCCGCTTCCTCGCCGTTCTTCTCGCCCTCACGACCCTCGCCCTGCCCGCGCGGGCCAAGGACGAGCTTGTCGTTGCCATGACGCAGACGCCGGGCACGATGAATCCCCTGATCTCGTCGATGCTCGCCAAGTCGCTGATCAACAACATGACCATGCGGCCGGTCACCGCCTACGACTCCGAGTGGAACCTGGTCTGCCTCGTTTGTACCGCCCTGCCCTCGCTCGAGGCCGGCACGGCGCGGTTGGTCGACCTGCCCGACGGCAAGAAAGGCATCGAGACCGACTTCGAGCTGCGGCCCATGGTGTGGGGCGACGGCACGCCCGTAACGACCAGGGACGTCGCGTTCACGGTCGAGGTTGGCAAGCACCCGATGTCGGGCGTGTCGTCGTCCGAAGGCTTCCGCCGCATGGTGAAGCTCGACATCAAGGACGACCGCCGCTTCACCGTGACCACCGACCGCGTGACGTTCGACTACAACGCCATGGGCCTGATGCTGCTGCCGGCGCACATCGAGAAGCCGATTTTCGACGCCAACCCAGCCGAATACCGCAACCGCACCGCCTACGACACGCAGCCGACCAATCCCGGCCTCGCCTACGGCCCGTTCCGCATCGTCGAGCTGGTGCCCGGCAACCGCATCGTGCTCGAGCAGAACCCGCACTGGACAGGGGACAAGCCGCACTTCCGGCGCATCGTCGTCAAGATCATCGAGAACACGGCGGCGCTCGAGGCCAACCTGCTGTCGGGCAGCGTCGACTACGTGCTGGGCGAGCTCGGCCTGTCGCTCGACCAGGCGCTGGCCTTCGAGAAGAGGCACAAGGACAAGTACAACGTCGTCTACAAGCCGGCGCTGATCTACGAGCATATAGACGTCATGCTCGACAACCCGTTGCTCGAGGACCGCCGCGTGCGCCAGGCGATCCTGCTGTCGATCGACCGCAAGGCGATCTCCGACAAGCTGTTCGAAGGCAAGCAACCGGTCGCCCATGGCGGGATCAGCCCGCTCGATCCGATGTACAGCGCGTCGGCGCGGCACTACGGCTACGACCCGGCGGCGGCGCGGAAACTGCTCGACGAGGCGGGCTTCAAGGACATCCGCAACGGCGTGCGCCACAACGCCGCCGGCGAGCGCTTCGCGATCGAGATCACGACGACGGCGGGCAACCGGGTGCGCGAGCTGGTGGCGCAGGTCATCCAGAGCCAGCTCCGCCAGGTCGGCATCGATCTCAGGATCAAGGCCGAGCCGCCGCGCATCTTTTCCGACGCGCTCAACCACCGAAAGTTCAGCGGGCTCGCCATGTATGCCTGGGTGTCGCGGCCCGAAAGCGTGCCGCGCAGCACGCTGCACTCCAAGGAGATTCCGTCCGCGGCCAACGGCTGGAGCGGCCAGAACTACCCGGGCTACGCCAACCCCGCGATGGACGAGGCGCTCGACGCCGCCGAGCGCGAACTCGACGTCGAGCGTCGCCGCGGCCTGTTCGGCGACATCCAGCGCATCCATGCCGAGGACCTGCCGGTGCTGCCGATGTTCTTCCGCGTCGACGCCTTCGTATTGCCGAAGCCGCTCGTGGGCGTCGTCCCGACCGGGCACCTCAACAGCACGACCCTCTGGGTCGAGCGCTGGCGCTGGGAGAAGTAGGCGATGACGATCGCCGGGACGCCACTCGAGGGCCGCTTCGTGCGGCTCGAACCGCTCGAGGAGCGGCATCGCGAGCCGCTGCGGCCGGCCGCGCAGCACCCCGAGATATTCACGGTCACGACGTCGGCCTTCGGCCCGCACTACGACCCCTATATCGACCAGGCGCTGGCGCGCAGCGACGGCGTGCACGAGCTCGCCTTCGTCGTCGTGCACCGCGAGCAGGCGCGCCCCGTCGGGATGACACGCTTCCTCGCCATCGAGGCGGCGCACCGTCGGCTCGAGATCGGTTCCACCTGGTACGAGCCCTCGGTGTGGGCCGGCGCGGTCAACCCCGAGTGCAAGCTGCTGCTGATGGGCCACGCCTTCGAGACGCTCGGCTTCCATCGCGTCGAGTACAAGACCGATGCGCGCAACGCGCGAAGCCGCGCTGCCATCCTCAAGCTCGGCGCCCGCCAGGAAGGCGTCTTCCGCAAGCACATGGTGCTGGCCGACGGCCACGTGCGCGATTCGGTGTACTTCTCCGTCATCGACGAGGAGTGGCCGCAAGTGAAGGCCGGACTGGAGAAGCGGCTCGCCGGATGACGCGCTACCTCGCCGCGCGCACCGTCGAGATCGTGGTCGTGCTGGCGATCATGAGCCTCGTCGTCTACCTGCTGATCGGCCTCATGCCGGGCGACCCGATCGACCTGATGATCGCCGGCGACCCCAACATGACCAGCGAGGACCGCATCCGCCTGCGCGCGCTCTACGGCCTCGACCGGCCGCTGCTCGAGCGCTACCTCGCCTGGCTGGGCCAGGCACTGCAGGGCGAGTTCGGCTACTCGCGCTCGTTCGGCCAGCCCGTGCTCGCCGTGCTCGGTCCGCGCCTCGTCAACACGCTGCAGCTCGCCGGCCTTGCCTTCGTGCTCTCGATCGCCGTCGCCCTGCCGCTCGGCATGTGGGTCGCCGCCCGGCCGCGCAGCCGCGCCGACTATCTCGTCAACCTGCTCTGCTTCGCCGGCATCTCCGCGCCACCCTTCTGGCTCGCGTTGCTGCTCATCACCCTGTTCGCCGTCACGCTCGGCTGGCTGCCGGCCGGCGGCACCGCCGAGCCGGGCGCGTCGCTCGCCGACCGGCTGCGCCATCTCGCCCTGCCCGTCGCCACCCTCGCCCTCGTCCAGCTCGGCGGCTACACGCGCTTCATGCGCGGCGCCATGATCGAGACGCTGCGCCAGGACTATGTCCGCACCGCCCGCGCCAAGGGCGTACCCGAGCACCGCGTGCTGTGGGGTCACGCCTTCCGCAACGCGCTGGCGCCGGTGCTGACCATCCTCGCGCTGTCGTTCGGCGGACTGGTCTCGGGCGCGCTGATCACCGAGACCATGTTCGCCTGGCCGGGCATGGGCAAGGCGATCTATCAGGCGATCCTCGACAACGACTACAACCTCGCGCTCGTCGGGCTGCTGGTCGCCACCTTCGCCACCATCGCCGGCAACCTGCTGGCCGATCTCGGTCACGCCTGGGCCGACCCGCGCGTCTCGCTGGCCGGCGACGGACGGTGACGGCGTGACCTCGCCCTCCGCCCTGGTGTGGCGGCGTTTCCGGCGGCACCGGCTGGCGCAGGCATCGTTCGTCTTCCTGGCGGCGCTGTTGCTGCTGGCGCTCGCCGCGCCGCTGATCGCCGCCCTGCGCGGCGTCGATCCCGGCCAGACCGACTTGTTCCGCCGCTTCGAGCCGCCCTCGGCCGAGTTCTGGCTGGGCACCGACGAGCTCGGCCGCGACCTCTTCCAACGCCTGCTCGACGGCGGCCGCGTCTCGATGCTGGTCGGCCTCAGCGGCGCCCTGCTGTCGGCCGTGCTGGGCGCCGCTATCGGCGTCGTCTCGGGCTATGCCGGCGGCCGGCTCGACGCCGTGCTGATGCGCTTCACCGACGGCGTGATCTCGCTGCCGATGCTGCCGCTCCTGATCGTGCTGGCCGCGGTCGATCCGGCCAAGCTCGGCATCCCCGCCGAGATCGCCCATTCGGAAACCTTCTCGCTCTACCGCATCGTCTTCATCGTGGCGCTGACCGGATGGACGACGGCCGCGCGCCTGGTGCGGGCCGAGACGCTGAGCCTCAAGCGCCGCGACTTCGCCCGCGCCGCCCGCGCGCTGGGCGCGCCGCCGCTGCGCATCATGCGGCACCATATCCTGCCCAACGCCGCGGGACCGCTGGTGGTCGCCACAACCATGTCGGCCGGCACGCTCATCCTGCTCGAATCGACGCTCTCCTTTCTTGGGCTCGGCACCCAGCCGCCGGCGGCGAGCTGGGGCAACATGCTGACCGGCGCGCAGGAATTGCTGCAGGAGGCGCCCTTGCTCGCGCTGTGGCCCGGCCTGTTGATCTTCCTCACCGTCATCGCCTTCAACTTCCTGGGCGACGGCCTGCAGGATGCCCTCGACCCCCGGAGCGAACGCCGACTCTGAGCCTCGCTCAGCGCCGCGCCGCCGTCCAATCCGGCGGCAGGACGCTGGCGATGCGGGCATAGCCGCCCTTTCCGTCGGGCCTGAAGATCACCGCCTCACCCTGCGTGCCCGGGTGATAGCCGGTGAGCATCAGCATGTTGTTGCCGTGCGAGACGAGCACCGTGTTGGTACCGGGCGCCGGCGGCTCGGCGAGCAGCGCGCGCAGGGCATCGGTCTTGAGCCTGCGGTCGTCGGCCGTCACGGCAGGATAGCTGCGCGGCAGGCTGAGCGCCTCGACGATGCGATAGCCGTCCTTGCCGAACATCGCCTCGGCGTGCTGCCAGCAGCGGCAGTATTCGGACGACAGCACCTTGCCGACCGGAAGGCCGAGGGCGCGGAAATCCTCGCCCATCCGCCGCACCTGGGCGCGGCCCGTCGCGTCGAGATTGCGCTGGGTCGAGCAGTCGCCCATGACCGGCGCGCGGTCGGCGCCGATTCCGCCCGTCTCGCCATGGCGGATGTAGATGACGAAGCCGCCCTGGCGGAGATCGCTGATCGCGCGCCGCACCGCCTCGTCGGCGGTCCGCGCCGGCGCACCTGCCGGCAGCGCCGCCAGGACGAGACCCAGCATCGACGTCCGTCGGCCGGGTCCCGGATTCATTCTCGCCTCCCTCGCTGTCAGCCCGCCTTCGGCCGTGTCGGCACCAGGCAGAAACCCTGCGCCTCGATGCCGAGGGCCGGATTGAACTTGCTGCGGAAGTTCTCGAAGGCGATCGCCGCCGTCAATTCAACGATCTGTGCTTCGCTGAAGTGCTTCTTCACCTCGGCGAACAACGCGTCGTCGACCTGCCGGTCGGTGTAGGTGATGCGCTCGGCGTACTCCAGCGCCACCCGCTCGGCCTGGCTGAAGAGCTTGCTGTCGCGCCAGTTCGGCAGCTCGGCGAGCTTGTCCAGGCCGCCTTCCGTGGTCTCCGCGGCACGCGCGGAGTTGATGTCCATTCAAAAGGGACAGCCGTTGATGGTGGCGACGCGTGTGTAGATCAGCGGCAGCATGCCCTTGGGCAGCTGGCCCGACTGCTCGAAGGCGAGGCCGAGCTGGCCGGCGGCCTTGAGAATCGGCGGGCAGTGCGCCATCGCCTTGGTCGGATTGAGCAGGCCGCCGAACATCTCGCGCTGGCGGTCGAAGATCGGCTTCAGGATCGGATCGCCGCGGTCGTCCTCGATTTCACTGATGCGGGGCATCGGGTTTCTCCATTGCAACGACGGTTATCATAGCTCTGATAACTTGGCCGCCGCGACGAGATTTTCTCACCCTGTCCATACCCGCGCGAAGGCGAGCGGCGCTATCGCGCGTCGTAGGCGCAGCGGAAGCCGATGTAGACGACGTAGAAGTCGGCCGGCTTCCATTGCATGGCGTCGGCGCGGGTCTGGGCGGGGCCGTACCACCACGAGCCGCCGGCCGTGAGCGCCTCGTCGCCACGGCGGTCGACCAGCCACTCCCAGACGTTGCCACCCATGTCGTGCAGCCCGTTCACGCCGCGGCGCGTCGCCCCCACCGGGGCGTGGCGAGGCCATGGATCGGCCAGATTGGTGTTCATGCCGTCGGGGGCGTCGCCCACGGGATAGACATAGGTCCGCTCCTTCTCGAATCCGTCACCCGGCGCCTCGCGCATCTCCGTGTAGGCGGCGCGGCGCCACTCGCCCGCGGTCGGCAGCCGGCCGCCGCGCCAGCGACAATAGTCGGCGGCTTCCTGCCAGGTCACGTGCACCGCCGGTTCGTCCGCCGAATCGGGCTCGCTGCCGAATGGCCGGTACACCGTCCAGCCCGGCCGACGCTCCCAGCCGGCCCCCCATTCGTGGCCACCGCCGGCCTTCTCGGCCGCAGTGACGAGACCGGTCGCCTGCGCGAACGCGCGAAAGCCGCCGATCGTCACCTCGGTCGCATCCATGGCGAAGGCGCCGAGGTGCACCGGACCACCGGCCGTCGCATCGGCGGGCGGCGGCGATAGGGCGAGTGCGAGGCCGAGGGCGGCGGCGTGGATTCCAGCGTTTCGCAGGATCGCGGGCCGCGCCATCGCTCGCTAGAACCCCAGCACCTTGGCCTGCACGACGCCCTCGAGTGCCGCGATCCGCTCGAGGAGCTCCGGCGAGATCGGCTGGTCGACCTGGACCAACGCGATGGCCGAGCCGCCCGGCTTGTCGCGGCCGAGATGGAAGGTGGCGATGTTCACCTTGTGCTCGCCGAGGATCGAGCCCAGCCGGCCGATGAAGCCCGGCTTGTCGTCGTTGGTGATGTAGAGCATGTGCGGGGCGAACTCGGCCTCGATGGCGATGCCCTTGATCTCGACCATGCGCGGATGGCGGCCGCCGAACAGCGTGCCGGTGACCGAGCGCGTGTACTTGTCGGTCGTCACCGAGAGCCGGATCATCGAATGGTAGTCGCTCGGCCGCTCGTGCTTGACCTCGGCGACCTCGATGCCGCGCTCACGGGCGATCACCGGCGCGTTGACCATGTTGACCTGCTCGAGCTGCGGGCGCAGCACGCCCATCAGCGCGACCTGCGTCAGCGGCTTGACGTTGAGCGCCGCCACGTCGCCCTCGTATTCGATCGACACCGCCTTGATCTCGGTGTCGGTGAGCTGGCCGGCGAACGAGCCGAGCTTCTCGGCGAGATTCAGGTAGGGCGCCAGCCGCGGCGCGTCCTCGGCCGAGACATTTGGCATGTTGAGCGAATTGACGATGGCTCCGGTCAGCAGGTAGTCCGCCATCTGCTCGGCGACCTGCAGCGCCACGTTCTCCTGCGCCTCCACCGTCGAGGCGCCGAGATGCGGCGTGCACACCAGGTTGGGCGCGCCGAACAGCACGTTCTGCCTGGCCGGCTCCTCGGTGAAGACGTCGAAGCCGGCACCGGCGATGTGACCGGAGATCAGCAGGTCGCGCACCGCCAGCTCGTCGACCAGCCCGCCGCGCGCGCAGTTGACGATGCGCACGCCCTTCTTGGTCTTCATCAGGTTGGCGCGCGACAGGATGTTCTTGGTCTGCTCGGTGAGCGGCGTGTGCACGGTGATGAAGTCCGCGCGCGGCAGGAGCTGCTCCAAGGTCACCTTCTCGACGCCCAGCGCTGCGGCGCGCTCGTCCGACAGGAAGGGATCGTAGGCGACCACCCGCATCTTCAGCCCGAGGGCGCGCTCGGCCACGATCGAGCCGATGTTGCCGCAGCCGATCAGCCCGAGCGTCTTGAAGCTGAGCTCGGTGCCCATGAAGCGGTTCTTCTCCCACTTGCCGGCCTGCGTGCTGGTGTTGGCGTCGGCCACCTGGCGGGCGACCGCGAACATCAGCGCGACGGCGTGCTCGGCGGTCGTGATGGCGTTGCCGAACGGCGTGTTCATCACCACCACGCCGTGCGCGGTCGCGGCCTTGATGTCGACGTTGTCGACGCCGATGCCGGCACGGCCCACGACCTTGAGCTTCTTCGCCTCGGCCAGCACCTCGGCCGTGACCTTGGTCGCCGAGCGGATGGCGAGCCCCTCGTAGCCGCCGACGATGGCGCGCAGCTCGGCGGGCTTGAGGCCCGGCTTGAAATCGACGTCGCAGCCGCGCTCCGAGAAGATCTCGACGGCGCGCGGAGAAAGCTCATCGGAGATGAGCACCTTGGGTTTGGCCATTTGCGTGTCTCCTCAGGCCGCCTTCGCGCCGAATTCGCGCTCGATCTCGGCGTAGGCCCAGTCGAGCCAGGGCAGAAGCGCCTCGAGGTCGCTCACCTCGACCGTGGCGCCGCACCAGATGCGCAGGCCCGGCGGCGCGTCGCGATAACTGCCGACGTCGTAGCCCGCCTTCTCGCCCTCGAGCAGGTCGGCCATCTTCTTGGCCGCCGCCGCCTGCCTGTCGGCCGCCAGCGCCGCAAACCACGGCGCGGCGATGGTGAGGCAGACCGAGGTGTTGGAGCGGATCGCCTTGTCGGCGGCGAGGAAGCCCGCCCACTGGCGCTCGGCGACGAACTTCTCGAGCACGGCGAGGTTGGCCTCGGAGCGCGCCATCAGGCCCTTCAGCCCGCCGACGCTCTCGCCCCACTTCAGGCCGTCGATCGCATCCTCGACGCAGAGCAGCGACGGCGTGTTGATGGTGTCGCCCTTGAAGATCGCCTCGGAGAACTTGCCGCCCGAGGTCATGCGGAAGAGCTTGGGCATCGGCCATGGCGGCATATGGCTCTCCAGCCGCTGCACCGCGCGCGGGCTCAGAACCAGCATGCCGTGCGCGCCCTCGCCGCCCATCACCTTCTGCCACGACCAGGTCACGACATCGAGCTTGGACCACGGCAGGTCCATGGCGAAGACCGCCGAGGTGGCGTCGCAGATCGCCAACCCCGCGCGGTCGTCGGCGATCCAGTCGCCGTTGGGCACCTTCACGCCCGACGTCGTGCCGTTCCAGGTGAAGACCACGTCGTGCGTCCAGTCGACCTGGCCGAGGTCGGGCAGCCGGCCGTAGGGCGCCTTCAGCACCCGCGTATCCTCGAGCTTGAGCTGCTTGACCACGTCGGTGACCCAGCCCTCGCCGAAGCTCTCCCAGGCCAGCATGTCGACCGGCCGGGCGCCGAGCAGCGACCACAGCGCCATCTCGACCGCGCCGGTGTCCGACGCCGGCACGATGGCGATCCTGTAGTCGGCCGGAATGCCGAGAAGCGCACGCGTGCGGTCGACCGCCTCGACGATCTTCTTCTTGCCGAGCTTGGAACGATGGGACCGCCCGACGGCGGCGTCTTCGAGGGCTTCCGGTGTCCAACCCGGACGCTTCGCGCAGGGACCCGAGGAAAAATCGGGACGCGCCGGACGCATGTTCGGCTTCATCTACCTCTCCCTTCCAGAAGAGCTGCACTCCGGTGGGGGAGCGTGGCCCGCGGCCCCTATACGGGCGGCGGCGGCGGCCGTCAATGCGTGGCGTTTGTCGCAGAATGACATAATGTGTGGGCAAGCATGCGGGGCACTCGGGAGGCGAAATCGGGCAACTGGTCGCGGGCGATCGTGGCCACGCTGGTCATAGCCGTCGCCTCGCTCGTCGCCGCCGAACTTTCCGCCCGCTGGCTGTTCGCCCTCGAGACCCTGCAGTACCGCCGGCCCTACCAGCCGGTCTTCGTGTCGGGCGACTACCACTACCTGATGCCCAACGAGCGCCTGCCCTTCGTCCCGGGCGGCCCTGTCGCGATGGGCTATCGCGAGGGCGCCTTCGGATTCCACTACGAGCCCGGCACGCCGGCGCCGCGCACCACGACGAGCTTCGCCGACTTCCTGTTCGCCCACGGCATGAGCCGCTACGACGCGGCCGAGGTCGATCGCATCTCCTGCGCGCAGCCCGACGCGGCGCTGGTCTACGTGCTGGGCGGTTCGGTCGCGCAGGGCTTCGCCTCGTACGATCGCGCCGACACCTGGCACGCGCGGCTCGAGCAGTCGCTGCGCCGGCGGCTGCGGCGCGACGACGTCTACCTGTTCAACGCCGCGATGGGCGCCTTCGTCTCGCTGCAGGAGCGCCTCGCCTACCACGTCGCGGTGGCGCCGCGGCGGTCGAGCCTGGTGCTGTTCGTCAATGGCTACAACGACGTCACCATCCCGGCCAACTCGGGCGTGCGGCCGGGCGATCCGTTCCAGCTCGGGCTGCGCTTCAGCCAGCTCTATACCGACGGCTTCATGTGGTGGCTGGCGCGCCACAGCGCGATCGCCCACACGGTACTGCAGAACGCGTTCAACGCGCGCGTCGCCGAATACCGGGCGCGACTGGAGACCGACGACGAAGCCTTTCGCCGCCATGCCGAGGCGATCGCCGACACCTACATCGAGAACATGGAGGAAGTGCTGGGCGCCTGCGCCGCGCGTGGGCAGGCCTGCCTGGTGGCCGTCCAGCCGGCGCGCTCGCTCACCGCCCGGCACCTCGGCATAGAGGCCGACGACATTCTCTCGCAACGCCGCATCGTCGAGACCTATCGATTGCTCCTGGAGAAAGTCGCCGGCAGCACCTATCGCGACCGCTTCATCGACCTCACCCGCATCTTCGACAAGGGCGAGAAGATGCAGCTCTATCACGATTCGGTGCATCCCAATTTCGCCGGGCACGGGGTGATGGCGACTGCCCTGCTCGCGCCCGTCCTCGAGGCGCTGCGAACGGCGAGGTCGGTCGGCCCCCTCGCCAACCGCTGCGAGCGGCTGCGCTAGCGCCGCGCCAGTTCGTAGTAGGTGCCGAGCACCGGGTCGTCGAACAGCGGCCGTGCGACGTAGCGCTCGTGCAGCATGGCGTGGATCGCCGCGGCACGATCGGCCGCCGCCATGGCGCCGAGATGCGCCGCGAGCTGGTCGACCGTCCAGGTCCAGACATCGGAGATCGCCACGCGCAGGCCGCGATCCAGCGCGAAGTCGATGTCGCGGCGCAGCGCCGCGGCATGCTCCTGCGGCGTCCATCGCGGATGGCGGATCGCGCCGGCGGTGACGGCGATCCACTTGAAGCGCGGATCGAGCCGGGGGGAGCCGTCCCAGTCCCAGGTGCGGCTCCACCGGGCGTACTGCCAGACCGTGATCGGCTCGAAACCCCAGTAAACGAACACCGTGCGCTCCGGCGGCAGGCGCTGCTCGAGGCGGGCAAGCGCGGCCAGCATGGTCGTGTCGCCGCCGCGAAAGCGCGCGAGCTGCGCGGTGTTCCAGAGCAGCGGCACGCAGCTCAGCACCGCGAGCGCCATCGCGAGACGGGGTCGCTGCAGCAACGCGGCGACCAGCAGCGTCCACGCCACGGTCATGCCGGCCAGCACGTTGACCTGCATCTGCGGATCCTGAGGCTGCGAATAGACGTTGAATATCTCGCCCGCCGCCATCGTTCCGAGAAAGACGGCGGCGATGGCACGCAGGCGCGGTTCGTGCCGGCGCGGCCACAGCACGACCAACGTCGCCGCCAGCAGTGCGACCGTGAGCAGCGTCGACAGCGCCAGCGGCAGCGCCGCGCGCCGGGCCGCGGCCGGATCGACGAAGCCGCCGACCAGCAGCAGGTAGTTGCCGATGCCGGACAGCAGGTTCCACGCCTTCTCCCACGACAGTCCCGCCCAGCCGGTGGCGACACCCTTGCCCGTCCACAACAGGTCGTGCAGGCCGACGGCGCCGTTGTGGCCGTCCCACAGGAGCTGCACCGCGCCCGCCGTGCCGAGGATGCCGACCAGCAACGCGGCGAACCAGGCGGCGCGCGCCTTGCCGACTCCCGGCGCGATCGCCAGGGCGAGGACGAGAGCGGGCAAGGTCGGAAACAGCAACCGCCATTCCATCAGCCAGCCGAGCGTGAACAGCGCGCCGACCAGGAACGCACGACGGGCGGTCGGGCGGTCGAACCACAGTCCGGCCAGCAGCATCGCGCCCAGCACCAGCGCGTAGCCCGGCATGATGTCCTCGCTGATCACCGACAGCAGCAGCACGAAGCCGGTGCCGAGATGGAACAGCGCCGCCAGGCCCGCCACTCCGGCGCTTCCGGTCAGGCGATGGGCAAAGGCATAGACGAAGGCCGTGGCGATGCTGGCGAAGAAGGCGTTGAGATAGGCGAACTGCTTCCACGGCAGGCCGCGTGCCACGTCGAGCATATCGAGCCCGCGGCACAGCAGGCCATACAGAGGAAAGTAGAGATAGTTCGAGGGATCGAGGCGCGCAGTGGCCGGATCGGCGATCCACGGCTCGCCCTGGATCGCCTTGTACATGCCGTTGCTGGTGACGATGTGGACGTTCTGCAGCCAGGCGATCAGGCCGCACAGGAAGGCGAGCGACAGGACGAAGGCCAGCGCGAGCTGCCAGCCGAAGCGGATGTTCATCGTGAAGGCCGCATCATCCCCGACGGAGAGAGGGACCCCGGGATGGCAACGGAAGGCTCAATGCTTGCGGCCGAGCAGCACGACGGCGCCCTGCGGCCCGTAGCTCTCGAAATGCAGGCAACCCCTCGGCATGGCGAAGATCTCGCCCGGCTTGTAGGTCACGGCCTTGCCGTCGCGCGTCAGCGTGAGCACACCCTGCAGCACCATCGCCCGGACATCGAAGGGATGGCTGTGCTCGGGATTGACCTTCGCGCCCTGCGTCGTGTTGGTCATGACGTCGTAGCCGTCGCGCTTGAGTTCGGCCTCGAAAGTCTGGCGGTCCATGATCTCCTCCTAGGCGGGCTTGCGCGCCGCCACCGCATATTGCGCCCCGAGCGGCAGCCACGCCAGCGCCCGGTCGATCGGGGCGAGGAACGGCAGGCCGGGCGGCATGAACATCAGGTAGTCGGTATCGAGCTCGTAGCGCCCGCTGTCGAGCAGGCCATGCCTTACCTCGGCGGCATCGAGCAGGATGGCGTTTTCGTCGATCGGCGTGCGGGCGATGACGTAGCGCACCAGCGGATTGCGCGGATTGTGCTCGAAAACGTAGAGCCGCCCGCCCGGCTTCAGGACGCGGCCGAGCTCGGCATAGACGGCGGGCCGGTTGGCCACCGGAACATGATGCAGTACCGCGCTGACGGTCGCGACGTCGAAGCGGCGCTCCGCGAACGGCGTGCGCGCGCCATCCTGCGCCTCGAGCGTGGGCGGCGTCGCCAACCCGGCCGGCCAGCGGCCCGCCGCCTCGGCAAGCATGCCGGTCGAGACGTCGCAGCCGCTGAACTCGGCGCGCGCGCCCATCACGGCGAGCACCCGCATCAGGTCGCCAGCGCCGCAGCCGTAGTCGAGCAGCGCGAGACCGCCGGTCCTGAGGGCCGGCTCGCGGCGCAGCAACCAGCGCGCCTTGACGGCGATGAACTGGTCGGCCGAGTTGCCCATCATCCGCTTGATCGGATTGTCGAGCCCGCCGTCGTAGCCCGCAGCGTGCCTGTCGAACTCCGCGCTCATCGGCCGTCGCCGCCCGGACCGCCGACGATCTCGCGGATCATGAACAGCGGTCGGCCCTTGCTCTGGTCGTAGAGGCGGCCGAGATAGGCGCCGATGATGCCGAGCATCAGGAACTGCATGCCGCCCAGCAGGCCCATCGCCGCCATCAGCGACGTCCAGCCGGGCAGGTTGTAGCCGAGCATCCAGCCGACGATCGAATAGACGAAGAAGGCGAAGCCGACCGCCGCCATCACCCAGCCGATGGTCATCGAGGCCATCAGGGGCACGACGGAAAAAGCGGTGATCGCGTCGGCGGCGAACCGCACCATCTTGGAGAGCGGGTACTTGCTCTCGCCCGCCAGCCGCGGCTTGCGGTCGTAGAGGATCGGCACCTGCCGGCCGCCGATCCAGGCCACCATGCCGCGCACGAAGCGATGGCGCTCGGGCATGGCGAGCAGGAGATCGAGCACCCGCCGCGTCATCAGCCGGAAGTCGCCGGTATCGTTGGGGATGTCGACGTCGGTCAGGCGGCCGATCAGGCGGTAGAAGGCGGCCGCGGAGGCGCGCTTGAACAGGCTCTCGCCCTCGCGCCGGCGGCGCTGACCGTAGACCACGTCTGCCCCGCCCTTGCCGTCGGCGCCGTCCATCAGCGCCATCATGTCGGGCAGCAGCTCGGGCGGGTCCTGCAGGTCGGCGTCGATGACGAGCACCCGCTCGCCGCGGCACACCGACAGTCCCGCCGTCAGGGCGAGCTGATGGCCGTGGTTGCGCATCAGCCGGACGGCGACGATGCGCGGGTCGCGCGCCACCGCCTCGGACATGACGGTCCAGGTGCCGTCGCGCGAGCCGTCGTCGACCAGCACGATCTCCGCGGATGCTGCCGTCCGGTCGAGCACCGCCGACATTCGCCGGATGAATTCGGGCAGCACGCCTTCCTCGTTGAAGCAGGGCGCCACCACGGACAGGGCGGGACGGGTCGGACCGTTCATTGTGCGGAAGCCATAACATTCTTCCCTTCCGGCGTCTTTGGGGGAGGCCGAAATGCGCCTATCCTGCCGGTCGGAGGCATCCATGAAATTCGGCATCTTCTACGAACTGCAGCTCCCGCGGCCCTGGAAGGAAGGCGACGAGCACCGGCTCTACCAGAACGCGCTGGCGCAGATCGAGCTGGCCGACCGCCTGGGCTACGACCACGCCTGGCAGGTCGAGCATCATTTCCTCGAGGAATATTCGCACTCGCCCTCGCCCGAGACCTTCCTCGCCGCCGCCAGCCAGCGCACCGAGCGCATCCGGCTGGGCCACGGCATCTACCAGCTCACCACCAACCATCCCGCGCGCATCGCCGAGCGGACCGCCTCGCTCGACCTGCTGTCGAACGGCAGGGTCGAGCTCGGCATGGGCGAAAGCGCCTCGATCACCGAGCTCGAGCCGTTCGGCGTCTCCATGGAGAACAAGCGCGAGATCTTCGAGGAGGCCGTCCGCGCCGTCATCCCGATGTTCAAGGACGGGCCGTCCGAGCACCACGGCAAGTATTTCGACATGCCGCTGCGCATGGTGGTGCCCAAGCCGCTGCAGAAGCCGCATCCGCCGCTCTGGGTGGCCTGCTCGCAGCTCGAGACGCTGGCCAAGGTCGGCGAATGGGGCATGGGCGCGCTTGGCTTCCAGTTCGTCTCGGCCGACGCCGCGCACGCCTGGGTGCACGCCTACTACAATGCCTTCGTGAAGCGGCAGAAGAAGCTCGCCGACTACAGGACCAACCCGAACATCGCGCTGGTCAGCTTCTTCATGTGCGCCAAGACCGACGAGGAGGCCCGCGCGCGCGCCGACGGCGACACCTTCTTCCAGTTCTCGCTGCGCTTCTACGGCCAGTCGGCCGGGCGGCGGCGGCCGCCGGCCGGCACGGTCAACATGTGGGACGAATACAACAAGTGGAAGGCGGCCAATCCCGACGCGCACGCCGCGGCACTGCGCGGCGGCCTGATCGGCTCGCCCGACACGATCCGCCGGAAGTTGCGCAAGTTCCAGTCGTCCAACATCGACCAGGTGGTGCTGCTCAACCAGGCGGGCAACAACACCCACGAGCACATCTGCGAATCGCTCGAGCTCTTTGCCAGGGAAGTGATGCCCGAGTTCCAGGCGGCCCATCCCGAGCTGCTCGAGTGGAAGGAGAAGGTGCTGAACCGCGAGATCGAGCTCGAGGAGATCGACACCTCGGCCTTCACCGACCGCTATGGCGGCACCATGAAGGGCATCGCCCCGGCGGCCAGGGCGGCGGCAGCGAGCTGAGCGGCACGAACCGTCGCGGGGGCGAACCCCGGTTTTGTGCTATCACCCCCTGCCATGACGTCCAACGACAACGACCATCGCGGGCTGCTGCCGGCCGGGCTGGCCGACCTGCTGCCGCCCGATGCCGCGCGCGAGGCGCGCGCGATCGACGTGGCGATCGAGCGCTTCGCGGCCTTCGGCTACGAGCGCGTGAAGCCGCCGCTGGTCGAGTTCGAGGAATCGCTGCTCGGCGGCCCGGGCGCGGCGCTGGCGCCGCAGACCTTCCGGCTGATGGATCCGGTGTCGCAGCGCATGATGGGCGTGCGGCCCGACATGACGGTGCAGGTCGCGCGCATCGCCGTCACCCGGCTCAGGCACGAGGCCCGGCCGCTGCGCCTGTCCTACGGCGGCAACGTGATCCGCGTGCGCGGCAATGCGCTGAAGCCCGAGCGCCAGTTCGCCCAGGTGGGCGCCGAGCTGATCGGCGTCGACACGGCCGAGGCCGACGCCGAGGCGGTGCTGCTTACCGTCGATGCGCTCCGCGCCATCGGCGTCGACGGCCTCACCGTCGATCTCAACCTGCCGACCCTGGTCGCCGCCGTCGCCTCGGGCCTCGGGCTCGACGCGGGCACGCTCGCCCGCCTGCGCCGCGCCCTCGACCGCAAAGACGAGGCGGCCGTCGCCAAGGCGCTGACCGACAAGAAGCAGGTCGATCTGTTCGTGGGATTGCTGCGGGCGGCGGGCCCGGCGGCCAAGGCGGTCGGCGTGCTGCGCAAGCTCGGGCTGCCGGCGACCGGCGCCGCGGAGGCGGCACGGCTGGCCGAGGTGGTGAAGCTGGTCCAGATGGCCGACGCCGACCTGCCGCTGACGCTCGACCCGGTCGAGTATCGCGGCCTCGAGTACCAGACCGGCGTCTCCTTCTCCGTGTTCGGCCTCAAGGGCCGCGAGGAGCTGGCGCGCGGCGGCCGCTACTCGGCGGGCTACCCGGAGGACGGCGTCAGCGAGCCCGCCACCGGCTTCACGCTCTACATGGGCGCGGTGCTGGTGGCCTCGAACGCGACGCCGGACCGGCCGCGGCTCTATCTGCCTCAGGCGACGCCGTGGCGCGACGCCGAGCCGTGGCAGGCCAAGGGCTACGCGGTGGTGCGCGCCGTCGCCGCGGCCGCCGACGTCCGGCAGGAGGCCAAGCGCCTGCGCTGCAGCCACGCCCTGATCGACGGCGAAGCCGTGCCGCTGTAACGCCGCGCTGTGTGACAAACCCCACAGACCGGCCGACAACCCGGCGCAATTGTCGCTGTGCGTGAACGTCGGTTTTCGTTCGCGCATTCTCCCTTCGCGTGCTAACCAAACTCACGCCTCTCCGGCACCGGTCCGGGGAGGCGTTTTCGTGTGCGGATGCCTCTTTCGTAGGACAAGGCGATGGCCAACGTGGCGGTGATCGGCGCTCAGTGGGGCGACGAGGGCAAGGGCAAGATCGTGGACTGGCTCAGCGAGCGCGCCGAGGTGGTGGTGCGCTTCCAGGGCGGCCACAACGCCGGCCACACGCTGGTCATCGGCAACCAGACCTATAAGCTGGCGCTGCTGCCGTCGGGCGTGGTGCGCGAGGGCAAGCTCTCCATCATCGGCAACGGCGTCGTCGTCGATCCCTGGCACTTCCTCGAGGAGGTGAAGAAGGTGTCGGCGCAGGGCGTCTCGGTCACGCCCGACTCGCTCAAGATCGCCAACCACGCCGTGCTCATCCTGCCGCTGCACCGCGATCTCGACGGCTGGCGGGAGGACGTGCCTGGCACGATCCGCATCGGCACGACCCGTCGCGGCATCGGCCCGGCCTACGAGGACAAGGTCGGCCGCCGCGCCATTCGCGTCGGCGATCTCGCCGAGCCCGACGAACTCAAGGCCAAGGTCGACACCCTGCTCGCGCACCACAATGCGCTGCGCCAGGGCCTCGGCAGGCCGACGGTCGATGCCGCCGCCCTGCTCGCCGAGCTGCTCGCGCTTGCACCCAGAATCCTGCCCTTCGCCGAGGATGTGTGGGAGCGGCTGGACGCGCTGCGCGCCGCGGGCAAGCGCATCCTGTTCGAGGGCGCGCAGGCCACCATGCTCGACATCGACCACGGCACCTATCCGTTCGTCACCTCCTCCAACACGGTGGCGGCACAGGCGATGATCGGCTCGGGCATGGGCAACGGTGCCGTGGGTTATGTGCTGGGCATCGCCAAGGCCTACACCACGCGCGTCGGCGACGGCCCCTTCCCCACCGAGCTCAGGGACGAAATCGGCCAGTTGCTGGGCGATCGCGGCAACGAGTTCGGCACCAACACCGGCCGGCGCCGGCGCTGCGGCTGGTTCGATGCGGTGATGGTGCGCCAGGCGGTGAAGCTGAACGGCATCGACGGCATCGCGCTCACCAAGCTCGACGTGCTCGACGGCCTGAAGGAGATCAAGGTGTGCGTCGGCTACGAGCTCGACGGCAGGCGCATCGGGCGCTTCCCCTTCACCATGGGTGCGCAGGCCAAGATCCGGCCGCTGTGGGAGACCTTCGAAGGCTGGGACGAGAGCACCCGGGGCGCCCGTTCCTTCGCCGAGCTGCCGGCGACCTGCATCAAGTACGTGCGCCGCATCGAGGAACTGGTCGGCTGCCCGGTTGCCCTGCTCAGCACGTCGCCCGAGCGCGACGACACGATCCTGATGACCGATCCGTTCAGGGACTGAAACGGCGCGGCGTCTTCCTGACGTAGAGGAACCAGCTGCGCGACTCGATGCGCTCGGAGAAGTGCCGATCGAGGTAGGGCGTGTACTTGTCGACCGCCAGGCGCGTGACCGCGATCGAGGTGGAGAACTTGGGGACCAGCACGTAGCTCGCGTCGCCCAGCATGTCCTCGGCATCGAGCCAGGGGAAATGAGGCGCGAGCCACAGGCTGACACCCCGAGCCGGCGCGCGCTGCAGGATGAACGGCAGGGGATTGACCTGGTCGAACAGGACGATCGACCCGGCCCTCCGATCCGGCGCCTCGAACAGCTGGGCGGCGTCGAGGAGGGTTCGGGCGTATTCGAACTGGGAGATCTCCTGGTCGCCGGTCTCGACCGACCGGATGCGATTGAGCAAGGTGTAGTCGGCCACGTTCCGGTTCAGCGCATCGAACAGGCCGGGACGCCCCGCCGGCACCGCGAGGCCGCGCAACGGGCCCTTGTCGAACACGAACAGGTCCTTCCCGAGCGACGCCTGCCGATAGTAGATCGCCAGATTCGCGGCCTGCTTGGACATGACGATCAAGGGAAAGACGAGTGCGGCCACCAGGATCCAGAGCCGTGCCGGCGCGCGGCCCTCGCTTCGGTTGCCGCGGAAATAGTCATAGAGCAGGAAGGCGATGGTCACCGACAGGGTGAGGCCCTGGGTCTGCGTGTTCTGCGACAGCATCGCCGCGGCAGTCACGACCAGCAGGATCACGGCGGCCGGCAGGCGCAGCGGGATGTCGCCCGAGCGCCACAGGCCGAGTGCCGTCAGGGCGGCGATCGCGACCAGCGACAGTTCCGGCACGTTGTCGAACAGGCGGACCGTGAGCGCGCGGATGTCGTTGTTAACAGCGCCCGCCTCGATCGCCGTGAAGATGTCGGCGAGATAGGGCCAGTTGTAGGGAGCGATCGCGTGAAGCGAGATCGCCGCTCCGGCGATCAGCCAGCGCCGCGCGTGCCGGCGGATCGGCTCGCTCACCGCGAGCGCAACCGCCAGTTCGGCCATGGCGGCACCGAAATAGGTGATCTTGAGATCGTAGAGCGCCAAAATCAGAAGCGTGGCAACGACGAGGTCGGGCCATCCGCCCATCGCCTCGCCGCGCGGCGGCACGAAGAAGATCAGGCTGAGCACGCCCAGCGCCGCCCAGCCGAGCGTGTTGTAGCTCATCGCGAAGGTGATGTCGTGGACCGAGTCGCCGACATTGGTCGGCATGAGGATCAGCAGGCTCGAATAGCCGACGAACACCGCGGCTGGCAGCAGCGGCAGGCGACGCAGGGCAGCGACGAAGGCCGCGACGCAGATCGCCGTGGCGGCAATGATCTCGCCGACGATGAAGCCGCCGACCGAGGGGCCGGTGATCAGGAAGCCGATCTTGCTGAGATAGAAGCTCAGGCTTCCCAGGGGATCGTGGAAATCCACATGCGGCTCGTGGCCGTTGACGAGGTGCCATGCTCCCGCGAGGTTGAACAGCATGTCCCACGTCATGTGGCGCGACACGATGAGGCTGGGCGATGCCAGCAGCCAGGCCGCCGCCAGGAAGACGACGAGCGAGGCGACCGCCAGCGGCAGCGGCGGGGCGTCGTCGACGAGGATCGAGCGCCAGCGCGCCTCCGCCCGCGTCGGGCCGATTTGTTCAGATGCTGAGGTCAAGCAGGTTGTAGTCCTCGATGTCGCGGCGTGCGGCGGCGTCCCAGCGATAAGCCAGGCCCTCGTCGGCGTGGGGCTTGTAGACAAACGGCGTTTCTTCGGGAAAGCGCTGACGACGCGCGTCGATGGCGTAGCCGATCAGGCGCGCGCGGCGGCGAATGCGCTCCGCGTCGTAGACGGCGACCGCGTTGTGAATGCCGCCGGCCCGCACGCCGAGCACGGAGCTGCGGCGATGGAAGCCGAAATTGACCGTGACCCGCCAATCCTTCGACGTGTTGGCGAAGGACCCGTGCAGGGCCTGGCGGTTGGTCATCGCCACGTCGCCGGGAGCGCAAACGATGGGCACCGCATCGGGCAGGCGTTCGCTTCCTGCGCTGGCGACTTCGCGCCGGATGTCGACCTTGCCGCGCTTGTGCGAGCCCGGCACCACCCACACGCCGTTGGCGGCGGTGCAGCCGTAGAGCTGGGCCATGAAGTTGAAGCCGTGGATGCCCTCGTCCCAGGCGGCGCTGTCCCAGTGCGTCGTGCCGTCCTGATGCCAGGCGACCGAAGCGCCGCGACCCGGCTCCTTGATCCACAGCGCTTCGTTGAAGGGCGCGAAGTCGACGCCGTTGATCGCCGCCGCCACCGCCAGGAGCTGCGGATGGCCGTAGACGCGCAGCGAGGCCTCGGAGAACTGCAGCGAGCCCAGGATCAAGAAGACGACTTCCTGCGGCAGCCCGTCGGCGGCCCTGGGCTCGTACATCTTCACCTGATGACGGCCGTTGGCCGCCGACGTGCCGCCCCACGGATCGCTGAGCGGCCGCGCCCATTGCAGCGTCGGCCCGCTGCGGCCCAGCGCCAGCGCCGGCCGGCCGAGACGGTCGACGGCCGCGCCCTTCGCCACCGGGAGCCGATCCAGGATGTCGTGCAAATCCCGCTCGATGTCGGCGAGCTCGTCGGCCTTCAGCACGCCTTCGAAGACATAGAAGCCGCACCGCCAATAGGCGTCGACGATGTCGGGATGCAGTTCGCCCGCCGCCGTCAGGCGGATGGGACCGCGATTGCCGAGCGCGAACGCGCGCCGCTCGCCATCGCGAAGGTAGCGCTGCATCGCCGCTTCCTCGGTGCCATAGTCGGCGCCCGAGGCAGCCATGGGCGTGTCCATGCCTCCTCCCGGGATCGTTGTGTGAAATCCAGTTTTTTCATTATGACAGAAATTACTTGCCGCGCAATTCCTGGCCAGATTTCAATCCATTTGGGCACGCGAGCCTGCCGAGCCGGCTGATCGAGACTACCGATAGCGATCGGCGCCGGCGAGATAGCGCACGTAGCTGGCGACGCCCTCCTTCACCGGCGTGAAGGGCCGCGCGTACCCCGCCTCGCGCAGCGCCGTCGTCGACGCCTCCGTGAAGTACTGGTAGCGCTCGCGCAACCCCTCGGGCATCGGGAAATAGGAGATCGCCGGCGGCCGGCCGGCGGCGGCGAACAGCGCCTCGATCAGCTCGCGAAAGGTCGCGGCGCGGCCGGTGCCGACGTTGTAGAGGCCGTGGCGCGGCCCCTTCTCAAGGCACCACAGCACGACGTCGACGACGTCGTCGACATAGATGAAGTCGCGCTTCTGGCCGCCGTCGGGATAGTCGGCGCGATGGCTCTTGAAGAGCTTCACCGTGCCGCCGTTCGCCACCACCTCGTGGTTCTTGGCGACGACGCTCATCATGTCGCCCTTGTGGTACTCGTTCTGGCCGAAGACGTTGAAGAACTTCAGCCCGACGCAGCGCGGCGGCAGCGGCAGGCCGAGCGCGACCCGCTCGGCGAACACCAGGTCGAACTGGTGCTTGCTCCAGCCGTAGAGGTTGAGCGGCCGCAGCGCGCGCAGGCCGTCGAGCGCCAGCCCGTCGACGAAGCCCTGCACGCCGTCGCCGTAGGTCGCCGCCGACGAGGCATAGACCAGCGGCACGCCGCGCGCCGCGCACCAGTCGAGCAGCGCCAGCGAAAACCGGAAGTTGCTGCGCATGATCTCGTCGCCGTCGCTCGCCGTGGTCGAGGAATTGGCGCCCATGTGGATCACCGCCTCGACGTCCTGCCGTCCCGTCAGGAAGTCCATCAGTTCCTCGGGAAAGACGAACTCGCGGAACATCCGCTTGCGCAGGTTCAGCCAGCGGTCGTCGGTGCCGAGCCTGTCGCACACCGCGAGGTCGGAGCGCCCGCGCTCGTTGAGGGCGGCCACGACGTTGGAGCCGATGAAGCCGGCGGCGCCGGTGACCACGATCACGGCCGCCTCAGTCCGCGTCGGCCGGCGCGCGGCCGCGGGCGATCAGCCGCGTCGTCGACTGCCCCTCGACCAGTTCGACCGTCATCACCCGGCCGCCGGCCGCAACGACGATGTCGGCGCCGACGATGTCCTCGACCTTGTGGTCGGCGCCCTTGACCAGCAGGTCGGGCATCAGCCGCTCGATCAGCCGGCGCGGCGTGTCCTCCTCGAACAGCACGACCAGGTTCACGTGCCGGAGCGCGGCCAGCACCGTGGCGCGTGCCGCCTCGTCCTGCACCGGCCGCGTCGGACCCTTGAGGCGCTTCACCGAGGCGTCGGCGTTGAGGCCGACGATCAGCCGGTCGCAGGCGCCCGCGGCCTCGCGCAGCAACGCGACATGGCCGGGGTGCAGGAGGTCGAAGCAGCCGTTGGTGAAGCCGACCGTCAGGCCCTGGCTCCTCCACAGCGCGCGCAGCTCGACGGCCTCGTCCACGGTCGCGAGGCCGCCGGAGACCGTGGACCGGTCCTCGGCCATGCGCGCCCGCTCGGCCTCGGCCTCGATCTCGTCCGCCGACACGATCGCGGTGCCGAGCTTGGAGACCGCCAGGCCGCCGGCAACGTTGGCGAAGGCCATCGCCTCCTCCATCGTTCGGCCGGACGCCAGCGCCGTCGCGAAAGCCGCCATCACTGTGTCGCCCGCGCCGGTCACGTCGAATACCTCGCGCGCGAGCGTGGGAAGATGGACGGCCGCGCCGTCGGCGTGGAACAGCGTCATGCCCGCTTCCGAGCGCGTCACCAGGATGTGCGCGCCGGTGATGGACGCGGCGGCGGCGGCGGCGCGCTCGATCTCGGCGTCGGTCTTGACCGGCAGCCCGGTCGCCGCCGCCAGCTCGGCCCGGTTGGGCTTGATCACCGCGGCGCCGCGATACCGGGTGAAGTCCCGGCGCTTGGGATCGACCAGTACGGGCACGTCGTTGGCGCGCGCCATGGCGATCGCCTGCATCAGCACCTTGTCGGTGAGCGTGCCCTTGTTGTAGTCCGAGATCACCATCAGCCGGCATTCCTGCAGGCGCTGGGCGACGGTGGCGAGCACCGCATCCTCGCTCTGGCGCGAGATCGGATCGGACTCCTCGCGATCCAGTCGCAGAAGCTGGTGCTGCCCCGCCGTCATGCGCGTCTTGACCGTCGTGCCGTGCGCCGAATCGCGCAGCAGGTCGAAGCGCGTCACCGCGGTATGCAGCAGGCCGGCCATGCGGTCGCCCTCGGCATCCATGCCGACGCAGGAAATCAGATGGCAAATGCCGCCCATGCCGCCGATATTGGCCGCCACGTTGGCCGCGCCGCCGACGCTCTCGCGCGTCTTGAGCTGGCGGATCACCGGCACCGGCGCCTCGGGCGAGATGCGGTCGACCGAGCCGCTGACATACACGTCGAGCATCGAATCGCCGATCACCAGGATCGGCAGTCCGCCCGGCTCCCATCGTCTGGAGAGGAGCTGCCTTAAGGAGAGCGGCGCGGCGCCGCCCGGCGAATCTCCCATGCCTCTAGATCCTGCCACCCGTATCGTGCCCGCGCGCCATACTCCACGGCTTGCCCTTCCCGCGCCACTCAATTCCGTAAACACGAGCCGATGTGGCACACTGCCGGCGGGAGGATGTCATGGCGATCGAACTCACGGTCAACGGCGCGGCACGCAGCGTCGCCACGCCCGACACCACCTCGCTGCTCGAGGTGCTGCGCAACCATCTCGGCCTGACGGGCACGCGCTACGGCTGCGGCCTCGAGCAATGCGGCAGTTGCATGGTGCTGGTCGACGGCCAGCCGACCCATGCCTGCACCCGCGAGGTCGGCACGCTGGCCGGCAAGGCGGTCACGACCATCGAAGGGCTGGGCGGCGCCGACAAGCCTCATCCGATACAGCAGGCCTTCCTCGACGAGCAGGCCGGCCAGTGCGGCTACTGCCTCTCGGGCATCGTGATCTCGGCCAAGGCGCTGCTCGACCGCAATCCCGCGCCCTCGCGCGCCGACATCGTCGCCGCCCTCGACGGGCACATTTGCCGCTGCGGCACGCACCATCGCATCCTGCGCGCCGTCGAGCGCGCCGCCGCCGCCCTGCGGAGGCCGGCATGAACGCCCCCGCCCTGCCGCCGAGCCTGATCGACAATCCGCGACTCGACCGCTGGATCGCCTTCCTGCCGGACCGCACGGTGCGCGTCGCCACCGGCAAGGTCGAGATGGGCCAGGGCGTCGTCACGGCGCTGGGCCAGATCGCGGCCGACGAGCTCGACCTGCCGCTCGAGCGCGTCGTCATGCTGTCCGGCGACACCACCGACGGGCCCGACGAACTCTACACGACGTCGTCGCTGTCCATCATGGTCTCGGGCAGCTCGATCCGGCTGGTCTGCGCGGAAGTGCGGGCCAAGGCCCTGGAGCGCGCGGCGCTGCGCCTGAACTGCGGCCGCGACGAGCTCAGCGTGGTCGACGGCCGCTTCCACCAGAACGGCGTGCCGACCGACCAGGACTACTGGACCGTGGCGGCAGAGATCGACCTTTCCCAGAACGTCACCGGCACCGTCCCGACCAAGCCCGCCACCTCATATAAAGTGGTCGGCGCCTCGGTGCCGCGGGTCGACCTGCCGGCCAAGCTCGCGGGAGCGGCCTTCGTGCACGACCTGCTGCCCCGCGACGTGCTGCACGCGCGCACCCTGCGCCAGCCCGCCCGCGGCGCCACCCTCGAGGCGCTCGACGAGGCGGCGATCCGCCGGGCGGCGGGCGGCCGAGCGGGCGGGCGAGCGGGCGGGGGCGAACTCGAGATCGTGCGCGAGGCCAATTTCGTCGCCTTCGTCAGCACGGTGGAAAGCGTGGCCGAAGCGGCCGCCGCGGCCGCGCCGGCGCACGCGCGCTGGCTGGACGTGCGGCGGCTCACGCCGGCCCAGCAGGAAGCCGCGTGGCTGAAGGATCAACCCTGCGAGGATCGCCGCATCGGCGCGCCCGAGCCCGCGACGCCGCCCGCCACGATCGCGCGCATCACCGTGTCACGGCCCTACATCGCGCACGCCTCGATGGGGCCTTCCTGCGCGCTCGCCGAGTTCCGTGACGGGCATCTCACCGTGTGGTCGCACGGCCAGGGCATGCATCCGTTGCGCAAGAACCTCGCCGCGGCGCTCGAGCTGCCGATCGAGCGGATCACGGCCCGCCACATGCACGGGCCGGGCTGTTACGGCCACAACGGCGCCGACGATGCCGCGCTCGATGCCTGCCTCGTGGCGATGAAGTTCCCCGGCCGGACCGTGCGCCTGCAATGGCGGCGCGAGGAGGAGTTCGGCTTCGAGCCGGTCGGCCCCGCCATGCTGGTGACCCTGCACGCCGGACTCGATGCCGAGGGGCGCCCGACCGACTGGACCACCGAGATCTGGAGCGCCACGCACGTCCAGCGGCCCGGCACCGGCAGCGGCTACCTGCTGGCCACCGAGGCGCTGGCCGATCCGCCGCCCGAGGTGAAGCCGACCGATCCGCCGGAAGCGCGTGGCGGCGGCGGCACGCGCAACGCCGTGCCGATCTACGACGTCGGCGCCCATCGCATCCTGCACCATCTCGTGCAGAAGGGTCCGGTGCGCACTTCGGCGCTGCGCGGGCTGGGCGCGTTGCCCAACGTCTACGCCATCGAGATGCTGATGGACGAGCTGGCGGCGCGCGCCGGACGGGACCCGGTCGCCTGGCGCCTCGCGCTCCTGTCGGAAAAGCGCATGCGCGCCTGCCTCGAGCGCGTCGCGGCGCGCGCCGGCTGGAGCGCGCGCGGCCCCTCGGGCACGGGCAAGGGGTTGGGCGTCGGCCTGGCGCGCTACAAGAACACCGCGGCCTATGCCGCCGTCGCGGCCGCGGTCACGGTCGATCGGACGGTGAGGGTCGAGCGCGTGTGGTGCGTCGCCGATGCCGGCCTCGTCATCAATCCCGACGGCGCGCGCAACCAGCTCGAGGGCGGCATCCTGCAGGCGGTGAGCTGGACCCTGAAGGAACGGGTGCGCTTCGACGAGCAGGGCATCGCCTCGCTCGACTGGGCGAGCTACCCCGTCCTGAAATTCAGCGAGGTGCCGGAGATCGAGGCCGAGCTGGTCGACGGCGCCGGCAACCCGCCGCTCGGCGTCGGCGAATGCACGGTCGGACCGACGGCCGCCGCCATCGGCAACGCCGTCGCCCACGCGCTCGGCGTGCGCATCCACGACATGCCACTCGACCGCGAGCGCGTCATGGCGGCGTTGCTGAAGGCGTGATGATCCGCCCGACGTCGCGATGCACCGTCGGGCCGTCGCCGGCCAGGGTGGTGCGGCGCATGTCGCGCGGCTCGTGCGCGGGGAACGGACGCGCGCGGTGCATGGTCTGGCGGTTGTCCCACATGACGAGATCGCCGATCCGCCATTTGTGGGTGTAGACGAACTCGCGCTGCGTGGCGTGCTCGATCAGGTCGCGCAGGAAGATCTGTGCCTCGGGCAAGGGCCAGCCGACGATGGTACCGGCGTGGCTCGACAGATAGAGCGACTTGCGGCCGGTCACGGGATGGGTCCGCACCAGGGTCTGGCGCACCGGCTTGAAGCGCTCGCGTTCCTCGTCGGTGAAGTCGGTGAAGCCGATCTGGCGGCGCGAGTACATCTGCGAATGCTCGCACACCAGGCCCTCGACGGCCTGCTTGGTCTCCCCGTCGAGCACGTCGTAGGCCGCCCGCATGTCGGCGAACTGAGTGTCGCCACCCGTCGACGGCAGGCTGACGGCGCGCAGCAGCGAATACTTGGCGGGCGTCGCCTTGAACGAGCTGTCGGAATGCCACAGCCGGTTGCCGATGCCGAACAGCCGGCGCCTGTCGTCGCGCGCGAAGGGCGCGTCGTTCTTGTCGAGGTTGGAGACGTCGGCGAAGGTCGTCGGCAGGCGATATTCCGTCGCGGCGCGCAGGCTGGTGCCGATGGCGTGCTCGATCTCGCCCAGGCTCCTCGTGAAAGCGAGCTGCTGCGTGTCGTCGATCTTCTGGTCGCGGAACACCAGCACGGCGTAGCGATCCATGCCGGCGTGGATCGCCCGCGCCTCCTCGGGCGCCAGTGGCCGGCGCATGTCGAGGCCCGAGACCTCGCCGGCGAAGCACGGACCGACCTGATCGATGGCGATGGCCATGACGATCTCCCTCAGCGGCAGGGCGAGCACGCCGCCGGCAGGGCGAAGACGGCGTCCTGCCGGTGCAGCGTCACCGATTCGTGGCGCGGCGGCGGCCAGTTGCCGCCCGGCGGCATGGCGACGGCGCGCAGCCGCTCGCGCTCGCCCATGTTCGCGTAGGCCCAGACATGGATCCACTGGTTGAGCGGGCCGAGGTCGGTGAAGCCGGCGAAGATCAGCGGCGAGATCCTGCTGCGGGCCTCGATGCGCGGCGCCCACGCCTCGATCACCCGGGGGATGCCGCCGGGATTGTAGGTGTAGGTGCGGAACTCGAAGAGCGGGCCGTGCGCGCCGACCGGGAAGTTCGGCGAGAACGGCGCGGGATGGAGGATCTTGCTCTCCATCTCGAGGATGAACTCCTGCACCTTGACCGGCCAGACCTTGGTCTCGATCGCCCGCGCGCGGATGCGCTCGCGCTCGTTGAGGTCGGCGTAGGGCCAGACATGGATGACCTGGTTGAGCGGGCCGACCTCGCTGTGCCACAGGCCGGCGAGCGGCGAGAGCTTCGCCCGCGCCGGCAATCCCGCGGCGAAGCGCGCCTCGAACTCGCCGACCGTGCCGGGTTTCAGCAGATAGGTGCGCATCTCGAAGATCACGGGCGCCCTCCCTCACTCCGCTGCGGCGCGCGCCGCCGGCTTGAAGGCCGGCATGACCTCCCCGGCGAAGCGCTCGAGTTGCTCCAGCGTCACTTCGAGCGGCGTGCCGAGCGCCATGCTGCAGGTGACGCGCTCCAGTCCGGGGTAGCGCTTCTCGACGGCCTTGAGCTGCTCGATGATGTCGGCGGGCGTGCCCGCCAGGAAGCCGCCCGCCTTCACCGCGTCCTCGATGCGCGGCAGCTTCGTGTTGGGCACCAGCCGCGGGTCGCGCATGGCGGCGATCTGCTCGTCGGTGATGGCGCGCACCAGCCGCAGCTCGCCGAACATCTTCATGTTCTCTTCGTAGTATTTCGCCGCCGCGCGCATCGCCGCCTCGCGGCTCTCGGCGATGTAGAACTGGTAGCCGAGCGACAGCCGCTCGCCGAGCGCGAGCGCGATGCCGCGCCGCGCGTAGGCCGCCTGGAACTCGGTCATGTGACGGTCGACCGCGCCGCCCTCGGCCGAGCCGCCGCCGATCGTGCCGCAGATGCCGTGCTTGGCCATGAAATCGAAGGCGCGTGCCGAGCCGCTCTGGATCGGCTGCCAGCATTCGACCGGCCGGCGCATCGGCCGCGGCACCAGGGTCAGCTCCTTCAGCGTGTAGCCGCGGTACGGCACCTCGGGCGGGATGGTGTAGTACTTGCCCTTGTGGCTGAAGCGTTCCTCGTTGAACGCCTTGAAGATGATGTCGACGCCCTCCTCGAACATCTCCCGGTTGGCCGCCTGGTCGATCAGCGGCGCGCCGAAGCTCTCG
The DNA here is from genome assembly GCA_025808875.1 of Enhydrobacter sp. Classification (NCBI taxonomy): domain Bacteria; kingdom Pseudomonadati; phylum Pseudomonadota; class Alphaproteobacteria; order Hyphomicrobiales; genus Enhydrobacter; species Enhydrobacter sp. Next base: position 3,109,359 of record CP075528.1, read on the forward strand.
ACCTCGCGCGTGTGATAGCCGCGCGCCACCCCGAAGATCACCCGCCCGCCACTCAGGATGTCGGCGACGGCATAGTCCTCGGCCAACCGCAGCGGGTGCCACATCGGCACCACGTTGAAGCCGCAGCCGATGCGGAGATTCGTGGTCTGGTTCACCAGGTGCATCGCCATCATCAGCAGGTTGGGAATGCACTCGGTGCCTTCGGGCTGGAAATGGTGCTCGGCCATCCAGAACGTGTCGTAGCCCAGCCGGTCCATGTGCTTGGCGTAGGCCACCGCCTTGTGCAGCGCGCCGGCCAGCTGCTCGTTGGAGTAGAAGCGGTCGTTTGTCGGCGTGCCGAGGTAGCCGAGATTCTCCATGTCGACGGTGCCGACATAGGAGCTGTCGAACCTGGTGATCATGCGTCCTCACTCCGCCGCGGCTTTGGCGCGCTTCAGATCGGTCGAATAGTCGAGATGCACCGGCGCATTGGCCTCGAACGGGCTCTTGAGGTCGAGTTCCTTCGCGATCTCGCGCAGGGCCGGGAAGACCTCGGTGCCCATGAGGCGGATGCAGGTCAGCGCGTCCTTCTGGCTGACCCGGCCGTCGTTGCCCCACAGCGCCAGGATGCCGGGCCGCGTCTCCTCGAGGATGCGGCGCAGCTTGGCGACCACGGTCCGGGGCGTGCCGGCGATGATGCGCAGGTCGGCCATCTGCTGCTCGAAGCTGGTCTCGCCGCGCGGATTCCTGGCACGGCCGGAGGCGAACTCGACGAAGGCGCGCCGGTTGGTCGGCGAGCCGTAGCCCGACGGCGTGCTCCACACCGGATGCGCGAGGCCGGTGAACTCGCCCTGCATCCAGCGGAACTGCCGGGCGTTCTCGATCGCCTTCTCCTCGTTGTCGGAGATGTGGACCTGGATCAGGTAGCCGCGATTCTCCGGCCCGCCGACATAGCCCGCCTGGGCGGCGGTCTGGTCGTAGAGTTCCCAGATCTTCTTGGTCTGCTCGATCGAGGTGTTGAGCGCGATGTAGGGATAGCGCTGCTGCGCCGCCCAGACGATCGTCTCCTTGCTGATGACGCCGGGGATCCAGACGCGCGGATAGGGTTTCTGCAGGGGCACCGCCCACGGATTGACGACGCGGTGCTGGTAGTGCGTGCCCTCGTAGCGGAACGGACCGGGCCGGGTCCACGCCTTGACGACGAGATCGTGCGCCTCCTCGAAGCGTTCGCGGTTGAAGGCGGGATTGACGCCGGTCGCGAGCTGCTCCTGGCCGCCGCCGCGCACGAAACCCGAGACCAGCCGGCCCTTGGAGATCATGTCGATCATGGCGAGCTCTTCGGCGAGCCGCACCGGGTTCTCGGCGAGCGGCAGCGGGTTGCCCAGCATGACGATCTTCGCCTTCTCGGTCATGCCGGCGAGGATCGCGGCAAAAATGTTGGCCTTGGCCTGCATGCAGAACGGCGCGTTGTGGTGCTCGTTCAGCATGATGCCGTCGACGCCGACCTCCTCGGCCAGCATGTATTGCTCGATGTACTCGTTGTAGAGCCGCGAGCCCGCCACCGGATCGAAGTGCCTGTTGGGGAACATCAGCGCCGTGGCGCCGAACTTGCGGCCCTCCTCCTCGGGATAGGCCGACATCGGCTGCTCAGTGAAATACATCAGGTGCATGGCGTCACCTCCCGGCGATGAATTGAGTGACGAGCCCGGCAAGGGCTTCGGGCTTTTCCATGTCGACGCAATGGCCGCACGCCTCGACGACCTCGAGCCTGGCATCGGGCAGCGCCTCGACGTAGCGCCTGCCGGCCGACAGCGGCACGACCCTGTCGGCGTCGCCCCACACGACGAGCGACGGCGCCTTCACCGAGCCCAACAGGTGCGGCAGCGTCTGGCTGTACATGTAGGGCTTCCAGGCGATGCGGAAGCTCATCTCGCGACAGATGTCCCACATCTCGAGCTGGTCGGTCGTCGGCTCGGCGCCGTAGACGCGGTCGAACGCCTTCTGGTCGTGGAAGCCGGCGCGCGCGTAGTCGATGTAGCCGGTGATCGCCAGGTCGAGGATGTCGCCTTCGCCGGGTTTCACGCCCATCGCGCCGACCAGCACCAGCCGCGGCACGTCGGACGGCGCCATGGTCGCCATCTCGGCGGCGATCCAGCCGCCGAAGCCCAGTCCGACCAGCGCCACGTCCGATAGTCCCAGTTCGCTCAGCAGGCCGCGATAGACGACGGCGATGTCGCGCACCGAGCGCATCCAGTCCGGCCGCGGCGAGCGCGAGTAGCCCGGATGATGCGGCACCAGCACGTCGTGCGAGCCGGCGAGCAAGTCATAAAACGGCAGGCGGTCGAGCGTGCCGGTCTCGTGGTGCAGCACCAGCACGGGCCGGCCCTTGCCGGCGCGCATCAGATGGAGCCGGGTGCCGGCCGCTTCGACGGTGGACGAAACCCAGTCGACTCTCGCCATTCCTTCTTCCTCCCGTGGGGAGGATCGTCACAACGCGCGCGGCGCGAGTCAAACTTCCGACTGGCGATGCGTGGTTCCGGAGGCGGAGGCGATCAGACGCCCAGCCGCTCCAGCCGCCCCAGATACTCACGCGCGTGCGCCCGGTAGTCGACGCCCGGCGTGCGCAGATGGACGTCGGAGACCATCGCCCACAGCGCCTCGCGCAGGAGACTCGCCGCCTTCATCGCCTCGAAGGCGCCGCGCAGGTCGTCGCCCACCGCCCCGCCGAAGTAAGCGCCCAGCAGCAGCGCGTCCTGTGCCGGATCGTAGCCGCCGTTCGACGAGAGATTGGCGAGGTCGAACATCGCCGTGCCGAAGGCGCCGTACTCCCAGTCGATCAACCACAGCCGGCGGCCGTCGTCGATGAAATTGCCGGGCAGCAGGTCGTGGTGGCCGAACACGATCGGCAGCGGCACCTGCCGCGCCTCCAGCCGGTCGGCGAGCGCGAGATGGGCCGGGTCGCCATCGATCAGCCGCACGTAGTCGCGAATGACATGGAACGGCCAGAACACGTTGGCCGGCCCGCGCACATGCCGCGCCACGTCGCGGTGACAGGCCTTCAGCAACGCGGCGAGCCGGACGACGTCGCGCCGCAGGTCGGCCTCCTCGAAGGTGCGCCCCTCGATAAAGCGCAGCACGGTGATGCCCGGCTCGACATGGACGATCTCGGGCGAGATGCCGGCGGCGAACGCCGCGCGCGCCGCCGCCCGTTCGCGCTCGCGGAAGACATGATGCACGGGGATGTCGTCGCCGCATCGCACGACGAATTTGCCCGCCCCGTCGGTCGCCACGAAGGCGATGTTGCTCAGCCCGCCCTTCAGCGGCTCGAGCGCAACCCTGCCCCGCCAGCACGGCAGGCGCGCGATCCTCCCTTCGAGTCCGTTCCCCGCCATGACCTATGCTACCGTGCCGCCCAACCAGGAGGAAACCATGCCCGACGCGCGCGTATCGAACACCATCACCGGCCGCGACGCCTTCCTGCGCGTGCTGAAGGACGAGGGCGTCGACAAGATGTTCGGCAATCCCGGCACCACCGAGCTGCCGATCATGCACGCGCTCACCTCGGCGCCGGAGATGGGCTACGTGCTCGGGCTGCAGGAGGCGGTCGTCATCGCCATGGCCGACGGCTACGCCCGCGCCTCGGGCAGGCTCGTGTCCTGCAACGTCCACGTGGCCCCCGGCCTCGGCAACGCCATCGGCTCGATCTACACCTCTTATATGTCGGGCACGCCGATGATCGTCACGGCGGGCCAGCAGGAGCAGGGCCACGGCCTCACCGAGCCGCTGCTCTACGCGCCCCTGGTGCCGATCGCCCAGCCGGTGGTGAAGTGGGCGACCGAGGTGGCGCGCATCGAGGACCTGCCGCGCATCCTGCGCCGCGCCGCCAAGGTGGCGCTCACCGCGCCGACCGGGCCGGTCTTCATCTCGCTGCCGGGCGACATCCTGAACAACGAGGCCGCGATCGACCTCGGCGAGGCGACGCGCGTCGATACCGCCGTGCGCCCGACCGACGCCGCGCTGGACCAGCTCGCCCGGCGCCTGCTGGCGGCGAAGAACCCGGTGATCCTGGCCGGCCACGAGATCGCCACGTCGGACGCCTTCGCCGAGGCGGCCGAGCTCGCCGAGGTGCTGGGCGCGCCGGTGCTGCAGCAGACGGTGAGCTGGGGCGCCCACTTCCCGAGCGAGCACCCGTGCTACCTCGGCGCACTCAATCGCGACCAGAAGCGCGTGCGCCAGATCCTGTCCGACTACGACCTGATGCTGTGCGTCGGCGCCGATGCGCTGAAGATGTCGGTGTGGAGCGAGGTCGAGCCGCTGCCGCCCGGCACCGCCGTGGCGATGATCGGTTTGCGCGACTGGGAGATGGGCAAGAACTTCCCGGCCGAGATCGCGCTGCGCGCCGACGTGAAGGAGACTCTGAAGGCGCTCGTTCCGGTGCTGAAGAAGCTCGGCGGCGCCGCGCTCGCCGACAAGGCCAGGGCCAGCCTCGCCTCCTTCGCGACGAAGAACTGGAGCGCCCAGCGCGCGCAGCGGCTGAAGGCCGTGCCGCAGCCCGCGTCGGGCCAGCCGCTGCCGGCGGAATGGGTGATGGCGCGGCTCTGCGAGGCGCTGCCCGCCGACGCGGTCGTCGTCGACGAGGGTCTGACCAGCGCCACCACCCTGCAGCACTACTTCCCCTACCGCGACCGCAACTCCTTCTTCGGCAACGTGTCGGGCGGCATCGGCTGGGGCATCGCCGCCGCCGTCGGCATCCAGCTCGCCCTGCCGCGGCGCCGCGTCGTGGCGGTGATCGGCGACGGCAGCGCCATGTACTCGATCCAGGCGCTGTGGAGCGCGGCCAACATGAAGCTGCCGGTCACCTTCCTGCTCTGCAACAACGGCGGCTACCAGATCCTGAAGAACCGCCTGAAGCTGTTCCACGGCAACGACAAGCCGATCGGCATGGACTTCAAGGACCCGCCGATCGACGCCCGCGCGCTCGCCCAGGGCTTCGGCGTGCCGGCCGAGCGGGTCGACAGTGCGGCCGCCTTCGACGCGGCATTGGCGAAGTCGCTGAAGTCGAACGGCCCGACCCTGATCGAGGCGATGGTGAGGAGCTGAGGCGAGCGGCGGAGGAACGCGCAATGAGGATACTTTGCAGTGTCGTGCTGGCACTGGCCGGCCTTTGGACGATGGCCGCGCAGGCGCAGGACGCGTCGGACAAGGCGGCGCTCACCGGCTTGAAGGAGGTCAGGATCGTCTTCGACCTCACCAACGGCGATCCCAGGGCGCTGGCGCGCACGCTCGACGTCATTGACCAGACCCGCCTGTCGCTGATCCGGCAAGGCGTCACGCCGCACATCGTGCTCGCCTTCCGCGGCCCGGCCTCGCGGCTGGTGCAGACCGACGCCAGCCTGCTGACGGCCGACGAGCGGGCCGGCGCCGGCCCGGTGCGCGACAGGATCCGGGCGCTCAGCGCCGCGAGCGGCATCGACGGCATCGAACAATGCGAGATCGCGCTGACGTCGCAAGGCGCCCGGCCGCAGAACATCGCACCGGGCATCAAGGTGGTCGGCAACGGCTGGATCTCCATCGCCGCCTACCAGGCCAAGGGCTACGGCTACATCGCGCCCTAGCGGCCGCTACCCGCTGAAGCGGACACCCGCCGTGAAGCCTCGCCACGCATGATCGTGTCGACGGTGGGCTGTCGATTTGTACAGACAAATCGACCAAACATTAATACATTCACTGGAGGCGTCCATACAACTTCCAGGAGATTCGACCATGCCGCCCGACGAAAAGACCGGACCGACCGCCGACACGCTGCCCTGGCAGACGATCGCGCCCGACCTGCTCGGCGTACCGCGGCGCCGGCCGCCCGCCTTCCCGTTGCGGGTGCTGCCCGGGCGCTGGCGCGAGTGGGTAGAGCTGGGAGCGCACGCGCAGCCCGCGCCCGACCCGCTCGCCCTCGCGATGATGGGGGCCGTCAGCGCGGTGTGCGGCGGCGGTGTCGTCGTGCACGTGACGCAGCACTGGAGGGAGCCGCTGCTGCTCTGGCTGGCGCTGGTCGGCGAGGCGTCGAGCGGCAAGTCGGCGGCGCTCGCGGCCGGCCGCCGGTTGCTCGATCCGCTCCAGCCCGACGAGGGCGACACCTGCTTTCCGCGCTGCATGCTGCTGTCCGATCCGGACCATTGGCTGATCCGCGCCAGCGCGCGGCGCAATCCGCGCGGCGTCATGCTGTGGCGCGACGACCTCGCCGACTGGCTCCGCACCAGGGCGCGCGGCGAGCACCAGGCCGACATGGTCGCGGGCTGGAGCGCCGGCCGGGTCCTGCGCGCGGAGAACCCGGTCGAGGAAGCGGCCGAGCCGCTGGCGCTCGCCCTCGCCGGCACACTCGACGCGGCCCGGCTCGACAGCCTCGTCGGCGCCGAGGCCGCCGCCTCGCGCCTGCTGTTCGCCTGGCCGGAAGCGTCGGACCGGGTGTCGCTCACACAGCCCGACGTCGACGACGCCCCCGTCGTGGCGATGCTGCGCCGCATCGGCGGCCTCATGGGGCCGGCCGGAGAGCCGTCCGTCATCGGCCTGGAGGATCCGACGCGCGCGCAGTTCGAGGAGATCGTCGGATTGCTGCGACAGCATGCCCGGCAGTGCGACGGGCTGGAGGCCGCCTGGGTCGGCAAGGGCGCCTCGGCGATCGCGCGGATCGCGGCGATGTTCGAACTGATGGACTGGGCGCCGGACGAGACGCGCGCCTATCCGGAGGGCGTGACGCTGGCGCGCCTGGAGGATGCCTGGACCCTGTGGTCGGAGTATCTCCTGCCGCAGGCCGAGGACGTGTTCGGCCGCGTCGGCTCGACCGATCTCGACCGGCTGGGTCGCCGCGTCGTGCGCTGGCTGAAGCGGACGCGCCATGCCCGCGTCTCGGCGAGGACGATCCGGCGCGAGGCTCTCGCGGAAGCCGTCGATGCCGAGAACACCGAAACCGTCATCGCGCTGCTCGAAGCCGGAGGCGTGCTGCGCCTACCGCCGCCCACCGTCCCGGGGCCCGGGAGGAAGTCACGCCAGTGGGAAGTCAATCCGGCGCTGCGTTGAGTTTTGGCGATTTTGGCGATTTTGGCGAACCGTTTTAGATCCGAAGCGAGACTATCCGTAGGTCGCCTCGACCGTTCCGAACGGTCCGAAGTCGGCGACGTAGGTCTCGCCCGCTCTCGGTCGCAGCATGCCGGTCAGGGTGCCGGTGCTGACGAACTGCCCGGCCTTCAGGCCGACGCCGGTGCGCGACAGCTCGTTGGCAAGCCAAGTGAGCGGCACGAGCGGATGATCGAGCGCGGCGGCCGCGGTCCCCGAGCGACGCTCCACGCCGTTGCAATGGAGCGTCACCCGCTGGCCCGCGATGTCGCGCTCGCGCCAGCCCTCGATGGCGGGCCCGTGGACGATCGTGCCCGAGCCCGCGCCGTCGGCGAGGATGGCAGCGAGCGGCGGGAAGCTGTCGTCGTGCACGAAGCGGCATTCGGCGAGCTCGAGGCCGGGATGCAGCGAGGCCACCGCCGCACTCACCTCCTCGACCGTGTACGTCGTCGCGCGCGGCAGCAAGTCGGCGCCGAGACGCGCGACGTACTCGACCTCGGGGATCGGACTGCACTGCCGGGCATGCGCGACGCGCGCAGGCGAGGGTTCGATGCAAAAAGTTCTGCCGTAGATCGGCGAATCGGTTCGTAGAGCCTTCTGCATCTCCTCCTTCGCGGCTGCGATCTTCCAGCCGAGCACCGGCCAGCCGAGCCTTTCCGCAACTCGTGCGGCGATGCGGTAGGCCGTGTCGTTGTCGGGCGGCACCAGCTTCGGCGCGAGACCGCTCTGCTGTCGTCCGTCGCGTCGCAATGCGCAGAGCAAATCGACGAGTTCGCGTTGCGATGTCTGTTCCATCTCGTCACTCCCCTGCGCATCATTCCACATCGAATACTCGCGAAAATTGCAGTCCGTTGCATTCATCCCGCGCGCTCTCGTTCATGTGACTGTGGGTATGCACGAATGAACAGGGGCGAGACGCACAAATCGACTATATTCACCTTATCTGCGGTTTGTGGGGTGACAGCAATGGCGCTGGCTGCAGACGTCGACCAGGGTTTGGGTCGGTCGACTGTCTTTCTCTCCCTTCTGCCCCCGTCGCGCACGGATCGGCGTGTTGCGCTCGCGGTCGCCGTGTTTCTCGTCGTGGCCTTCGTCGCGCTGGTTCCCTTCGCCAAGGAACCGCTGGCGCCGCTGCCACCGTTCATCCCGTCGTATCAGTCCGCCCTGCTGCTGTGCGACCTGATGACGGCGGCCGTGCTGTTCGGCCAGTTCTCCATCCAGCGCTCGCCGGGATTGCTGATCCTCGCCACCGCCTATCTCTTCACCGCCTTCGCCATCGTTCCGCACACCCTGTCCTTCCCCGGCCTGTTCGCGCCCGGCGGCGCGATCGGCGGCGGCACGCAGACCACGGTGTGGCTCTACATGCTGTGGCACGGCGTCTTTCCGCTGATGGTCGCGGCCTATGCCCTGACCAAGAGCGCCGACCGCCGGCTCGAGCCCGCGCGCCTCTGGATCCCGCTCGCCGTCGCGGGCGCCCTCGCCGCGGTCGTCGCCGGCACCTTGATGACGACGGCGGGACACGACCTGCTGCCCGTCCTGCTGAAGCCCGACAACACCTACACCACCGCGATGTACGTGGTGATCACCTCGATCTGGGCACTGAACATCGTGGCGCTGGCGGCGCTGCTGGCGCGGCCGCCCCACCGGACCCTCGACCTGTGGCTGATGGTGGTGATGGTGGCGTGGATCGGCGACGTCGGGCTGAGCGCGACCTTCAACGCCAAGCGCTTCGACGTCGGCTTCTATTTCGGACGTGCGTACGGGCTGCTCGCCGCCGGCTTCGTGCTGATGATGCTCCTGCTCGAGACGCGGGCGCTTTACGCGAGGTTGGCGGGTAACCTCGCCCGGGAGCGTGAGGCCGCCCAGCGGCGGAGCCGGCGCGTCTTCGAGACGTCGCAGGACGTCATCCTCGTCACCGACGCGTACGGCACGGTGGTCGAGATCAGCCCGAGCTGCACGGAGGCGATCGGCTACGCGCCCAACGAGCTGATCGGTCGCAACGGCATGGAGTTCGTCTTCCCGGGCGATCTCGAAGCGACGCGGCAGGAGATGCGCGAGGCGCGCCAGAACAGCGAAGCGCGCCACTATAGCTGCCGCTATCGCCACAAGAACGGCCGCGTGGTGACGATGGAATGGAATGCGGTGTGGTCGGAGGCCGACCGCCTCCACTTCTTCATCGGCCGCGACATGACGGCGATGGAGGCGAAGGAGGCCCAGCTCAGGCAGGCGCACAAGATGGAGGCGGTGGGCCAGCTCACCGGCGGCGTGGCGCACGACTTCAACAACATCCTCATGGTGATCCAGGCCAACGTCGAGGAACTGCTCGAGGATCCATCCCTGTCGGCCGAGCATCGCGAACTGCTCGCCAGCATCGCGACGTCGGGTGAGCGCGCGGCGGAGATGACCCGCCGCCTGCTCGCCTTCTCGCGCAAGCAGCGCCTCAATCCCCAGCCGACCGATCTCACCAAACTTGTCGCTAGCATCGACAAGCTGCTGCAGCGCACGCTCGGCCAGCAGATTCGCATCGAGACAATACTGGAGAACGAGCTGTGGACGACCGACGTCGATCGCTCCCAGCTCGAGTCGGCCATCGTCAACCTGGCGGTGAACGCGCGCGACGCCATGCCCGAGGGCGGCCAATTGCTGATCGAGACGGCGAACGTGCATCTCGACGAGGACTACGCGACCCTCAATCCCGGCGTGACCGCCGGCGCGTACGTCATGGTGGCGGTGACCGATTCCGGCACCGGCATCCCGCGCGACATCCTCGACAAGGTGTTCGACCCCTTCTTCACCACCAAGGAGACGGGCAAGGGCACCGGGCTCGGGCTGAGCATGGTCTACGGCTTCATCAAGCAGTCGGAGGGCCACATCAAGATCTACAGCGAGCCGGGCCGCGGCACGACCATCCGCATGTACCTGCCGCGCAGCGACACGCCGCTCGCTGCTGACCCGCCAGCGCCCGCGGACATGCCGGGCGGGCGCGAGCGCATCCTGCTGGTCGAGGACGAACCGCACGTGCGGGAGGCGGTGATACGTCAGCTGCGCAGCCTCGGCTATTCGGTGACCGACGCGGCGAGCGGCCGCGCCGCTCTCGACCTGCTCGAGTCGGCGCCGTTCGACCTGCTGCTGACCGACGTGATCATGCCGGAGATGGACGGCGTGAGCCTGACCAGGGAGGCGGCGGAGCGGTGGCCGGGCATGAAGAGCCTGTTCATGTCGGGCTACAGCGAGCGTGGGGCCAGGTCGTTCGGCTTGATCGACGGAACCGATCGCATCCTGTCAAAGCCCTTCCGCAAGATCGACCTCGCCTTGCGCGTACGCGAGACGCTCGATGCCTGAGAGCGCACCCGCCTCCGCCCCCTGTGTGCTCGTGGTCGACGACGACGACAATGTACGCCGTGTCGTCTTGCGGCAGCTTGCCCGGCTGGGCTACCGGACGGTCGAGGCAGCCGACGGCGCCGGTGCGCTCGCCCGACTGGCCGAGACGGGCGACGTGGCGCTGCTGCTGGTCGATGTCTCGATGCCGGGCGGCATGAACGGTCCCGAGGTCGCCGAGCACGCCCGCCGCACACGGCCCGGACTCAAGGTGCTGTTCGCCTCGGGCAACGTCGATCAGCAGATCGCCGCGAGCGAGGATTTCATCGTCAAGCCGTACCGCAAGGAAGAGCTTGCCCGGAAGCTGCACGAGATCCTGCCGTCCGGACCACATCCACTCCAGCCAGGGGCCCGACCATGACCGCCCTCGACCTCGCCCGCGATCCCCGCCCGGCCGCATCTCCCGCCCCGTCGGCCGTCGCGTCGCGCACGGCCGTACGACGGCCCAGCCTGCTGGCGCGCGGCATCTGGCTGGCGGTCGCCTACCTCGTCGTCACGGGTGGCATGCTGCTGGCCCTGCTGATGCAACTGCGCGAGGAGGCGATCGACGCACGCAAGCGCGAGCTCGCCGCCTTCGCCCAGTTGACGGCGAGCCACACCTTCGAGGTGGCGCTGGCGCTCGAGCAGTCGCTGAGGCTGGCGGAGCTCACCCTCACGGTGGCCACGGAATCGGGCGCCGCGACGCAGGAAACGATCGGACCCATGCTGCGCGAGGTGGTGCGCGGCTCTCGCGCGCTCGAGGACGTGGTCGTGCTGGATGCGCGCGGCCGCGTGATCTTCCAGGCCGTCGGCACTGGCGCCGTCGGACGCGACTGGTCGAACCGATCCTATTTCGAGCGGGCGCGCGGCGCTTCGGCGCGGTTCGAACTGGCGGCGCCGACGCGCGACGGCGCGGCCGGCGCGGCCCAGGGCTGGTCGATCCCGGTCATCCAGCCGTGGCGCAAGGAGGGCCAGTTCGCCGGCGCCATCGTCGGCCTGATGGCCCCCGAGGTGTTCGACAAGAGCTGGACCTTCGACGCGGAGGTCGACGGCTTGAGCATCGCGCTCGTGGACAACGGAGGGCGGGCGATCATGCGCCGGCCGTTCGTCGACTCGTTGGCTGGACGGCCGCTGGGCGGCCCCGAACTGGTCGCGCAACTCGCGCGCGAGCGTGCTGCCGGCGCACTCGATCTCGCAGATCCCGCCGACGGAGGGAACGGCCTCGTCGCCTATCGTCGACTCACCGCCTACCCCGAGCTGGTCGTGCTGGTGGCGCAGCCGCTCGACGCCGCCCTGGCCGACTGGCGGCGCATCGCCTGGATCTCGGGCGGCTGCTGGGTGCTGGCGTCGCTGGCGCTGGGCGGCCTCGGCCTGTGGCTGGTGCGGGAGATGAAGGCGCGCGGCGCGCTCGAGAACCGCTACGAGGCACTGTTCAACTCGATCCCCCATCCGGTGATCCTGTCCGATCACGAAAGCGGACGGCTGCTCGCCTGCAACGAGGCGGCGGCAGCCACCTACGGTGCGCCGTTCGACGGCACGGCCGGCGACACCGCACTCCTGCCGTCCGACTTCGCGGTGCTGCGCGCGCGGCGCGGCGAGTTGTCCCGCGACTTCGCCTGCTTCATCGGCGACCAGCGCCACATCGACCGGCACGGCCGGCCGATCGACCTCGAGCTGATGGTCCGTCTGGTCGATCACGACGGCAGGCCGGCCGATCTCACGGTCGCGGTCGACGTCACGGACCGCATGAAGGCGGAGCGGGCGCGGCGCGCGGCCGAGGACCAGTTGCGCCAGTCGCAGAAGATGGACACGCTCGGCCAGCTCAGCGGCGGCATCGCGCACGACTTCAACAACGTGCTCATGGTGATCGTCGATACCGCCGACGAGATATCCGAGATCGAGAACCTGCCGGCGGAGGCGCGCCGGGCTGCCGCGCGCATTTCCGACTCCGCCGGACGGGCCGAGGAGCTGACGCGCAAGATGCTCGCCTTCTCGCGCCGACAGCCGCTCAGGCCGCGCCCGGTCGACGTCAACGACCTGGTGGCCGACACCGGCAAGCTGCTGAGGCGCACGCTCGGCGAGCAGATCGAGATCGATTCGATCCTGGCGGATGATCTGTGGCCGGCCGAGGTCGACCCCGTCCAGCTCGAGACGTCGCTGGTCAATCTCTGCCTCAATGCGCGCGACGCCATGCCCAGGGGCGGGCGCGTGCTGGTCGAGACGTCGAACGTGAGGCTCGACGCGGCGCCGGCGGCCGCGCGATCCGGCCCCGCCGCCGGTGACTTCGTGGCGATCCGCGTGAGCGACAGCGGCCACGGTATCCTGCCGGGCGACATCGACAAGATCTTCGAGCCCTTCTTCACCACCAAGGCGAGCGGCAAGGGGTCGGGTCTCGGCCTCAGCATGGTCTACGGCTTCGTGCGGCAGTCGAACGGCCACATCGAGGTCGAAAGCGAGCTCGATCGCGGCACCACTTTCACGCTCTATCTGCCGCGGCATCGCGGCTCAGCCGTCCTGACCGTCGCACCGTCGCGGGCCGCCATGACCGGCGGCAGCGAGCGCGTCCTGGTGGTCGAGGACGACGCCCATGTGCGCGCCGCCGTGGTGCGCCAATTGCAGAGCCTCGGCTACGACGTGACGTCGGCCGAGAACGGCGCGGCCGGCATGGCCGCGCTGGAGCAGGCCGCTTTCGACCTGCTGCTGACCGACGTCGTCATGCCGGGCGGCATGAACGGCAAGATGTTGGCCGACGAGGCGGCACGACGCTGGCCGGCCATGGCCGTCGTCTTCATGTCGGGCTACACCGACAACGCGCTGATCTTCGGTGGAGCGATCGCCGACGACATTCGGCTGCTCGGCAAGCCCTTCCGCAAGCGCGACCTTGCACAGATGATCCGCGAGGCGCTCGACGTGCGGCCGGGCGCGGCCGGCGGACCGTCGTCATGACGGCACGGTGCCTGCTCGCGGTGGCCTGGGTGGCGCTCGCGTTGGCGCCCCGCGAAGGCGCGGCCGCCGATATCACGATCCTCGACAGGCCCGGCGCGGTGCACCGGGAGACGCCGCCCTCCGCGTCGCCGGCGCAGCCGGGCTTCTCGCTCATCCCGCCCGCGCAGGCAGCGTCGCGGGGACCGTCCGGAAGCGCCGCGACCGTCCCGGCGCTGCGCCTCACCGGCGTGATCGAGGTCGGCGACGCGGCCAAGCTGGAGCAGGCGATCGGCCGGCTGAGCCGATCCACCGCGATCCGGCCCGACACGCCGCTCACTGCGATCGAGCTCAGCAGCATGGGCGGCAGCCTGTTCGACGGTATCGCCATCGGTCGGCTGCTGAAGAAGCATCGCATGGTCGCCGTCGTGCGGCAGCGCGACTTCTGCCTGTCGTCCTGTGCATTGGCCTTCCTCGGCGGCAACGAACCGGACGTGCCGACGGCCTATCCCACGCGCTGCAACCTCGAACTCGGCGCCAAGGTCGCGTTCCATAATTTCTTCCTCAATCCGCAGCTGCTGCGCCCGACCACGGCAACAGACGCCGTCGAGAGCCGTCTGCAGGGCTTCTCCGACGCGCGCGGCGGCGCGGCGAGTCTGGTGCGCTACGCCGCCGACCTCGGCCTGCCGCCGTCCTTCGCCGCCAGCCTGATGGGGCGTCCGATCGACGACTTCCAGTACATCGAGACGGTCGGCCAGTTCCTGAAGTTCGGCGTCTGCCCGATCGGGCTCGCTCGCCCATCGGTCGCGCTCGAGCAGCAGGCGCTGAACGCCTGCCGCAATTCCACCGACGAGGACGCGCCGGCGCAGCTGCAGGCCCGGCTGCTGCCGGCCCAGTACGTCAAGCGCTACCTCCTCGAGCGCGTGCAGGCCACCATGCAGGCTTCGCGGGCGCGCGGCCGGCTGGCCGGGTTGCTGGCGAGCGGCGCGGTGATGCGCGTCCCCGAGGAAATCGACCGCTTGTACGAGGATCTGCGCGCCGCCGGCATGGCCCTGCCCGACATCGTCGGTCCGACCTACGAGATCCTGGGCGAGGAACGCGGTAGCCTGCAGGTGACCTGCTATGTCAGCCTCTCGCCGGACGATTCAGAGATCTTCGACGTCGTGGTGAGCAGCGAGCGCGGCCTCGCGTTCCCGCCGAGGGACCCGCCCGACAAGGCACGCAAGCTCTTCCTCTATGACCGCAACACGATCATCAACCCGCGCCCGCGCTGAACCCCGATGCTCCTGATCGGCCCCAATCGCTCGCCCTACACGCGTCGAGTCGCGATCGTGCTCAAGGTCTATGGCCTGCCCTGCGAGCAGCGGCCGTTGTCGGGCTTCGACGACCGCGACGCGGTGCGCTCCTTCAATCCGTTGGGCCGCATTCCGGCGCTCGTTCTGGACTCGGGCGAGACGCTGGTCGACAGCAACGCCATTCTCGATCATCTCGACGAGCTGGTCGGTCCCGAGCGCGCGCTGATCGCAGGATCGGGGACGGAGCGCCGCGCGGTGCTGCGGGCGTGCGCGATCCTGATGGGCGTCTGCGACAAGGTCCTGCAGGCCGCCTATCACCGCAACCACGTGCCCCCGGATAAGCGCCATCAGCCGTGGATCGACGATTGCGCCGCGCAGGCCGGGGCGGCTCTTGTCGCCATCGAGCAGACGCTCGATGCGACGCAACCGTTCCTCCTGTTCGATCGGTTGACCCATGCCGATGTCGCTGCCGTCGTCGCCGAGCGCTTCGCGCGTGGCGGGCTCGGACTCGACACCGCGAGGCAGGTGCCGCGTCTCGCCGCGCTCACGAAGCGCCTCGGCGTGCGACCCGATTTCCAGGTCGCCGAGCATCCGCGATGAGGTGCCGCTATTCCGCCGCCTGCGCGGGCGGCGCGCCGGGATGGACCGCGGCGGCGAACTGGCGGCGATAGAGCTCATGCCATTCGCTCCGGTCGTCGCTCAGGAAATAGCCGCTGCGTGCGCCGCGGTAGACCTCGGGCCGGTCGACGCCGGCCGGGACCTCGCCGCGCTCGCGCAGCGCGCGTGTCGCCAGCAGCAGGCGCCGGCGCGTGCGGGTGATCATGCGGTCCGACGGTGCGAGGTGCTCGAACTCGAAGTCGGTGACCGGTCCCATGCTCTCGGTGACGGCCTGGTCCTGGAGATGGACGCCGTCGATGCCGCTGAAGATCGCGTTGCTGCGTTGCGCGGCGCGATCGATGCCCCAGTCGTTGCCTTCGTTGTCGGCGAGACGCCAGCGACCGAGCCAGTCCGTGGTGTTGGGCAGGAAGTTGAGGTTGCCGCGGCCGGTGCCGCCGATCGGCCTTCCGTCCTTGAACCGCGGCTGCGGCTGGGAGTTGGCCGCCACCGCGCGCTTCCACCAGATGAAGACGAACATGGTGTGGCCGTCGTCGAGCGGTACCCAGGCGCGCGCGTGCATGTGGCTCGCGAACTCGCCGTTGGGTGCCTGCGTCCAGAACGGCAGCAGGAAATTCGCAAAGCGCCAGTAGGTCCGGCCCCGGCCGGCCTCGCGGTAGCCGGCATATTGCGTGCCCCAGTCGGTGTCGGCGACGTGGTACTCCGGCGCGCGATTGACGATGGTGAAGCGAAACGGCTCGTCCTCGGGCAGGTCGTCGGGGTCGACATGACCGCCGTGCAGGAAGCCGAAATGCGAGGTGTCGATCTCGCCTTCCATCGCCTGCAGCCAGTTGCAGTCGCGCTGGATGAAGTGGACGTTGAGCTCGTCCGGCGGCATGTCGAGGATCTCGAAGCCGGGCAGCGGCGGGGCGTCGGCGCGCGCGCCCATGTAGACCCAGACGATGCCCGCGCGCTCGGCCGTGCGATAGGCACGCGCCTTCACCTTCGCCTTGAAATCCTGGTGGCCTGGCACGCTCGGCATGTCGACGCAATTGCCCGCCGTGTCGAACTTCCAGCCGTGGTAGAGGCAGCGCAGCCCGCCCTCCTCGTTGCGACCGAGGAACAGCGACGCGCAACGATGCGGGCAGCGATGGTCCATGACCCCGACGCGGCCGGCGCTGTCGCGAAAGGCGATCAGCCTCTCGCCCAGCAGCATCAGGCGGACCGGCGCGCCATCGCGCTCCAGCTCGGACGACCGGAGCGCCGGCATCCAGTACTCGCGCATCAGCGAACCCATCGCCGTGCCCGGGCCGATCTCGGTGAGTTCCCTGCCTTCGCTCGCTGTCGTCATGGTGACCGCCCGATGCTGGAGGTCACCAAGGGTGCCGCCGGACGGTCCGGCGGGCAAGGGGAAGCCGCGCTACTCGGCCGCCATCGCCCTGTGTTGTTTGGCGAGCCCCGATTTGGCGAGCCCCGCCTTGCCGAGTTCCTCGGCGATCTGCACGGCGTTCCAGGCAGCGCCCTTCAACAGCTGGTCGCCGGCCACGAACAGCACCAGTCCGTTGGGATTGGAGAGGTCGCGGCGGATGCGGCCGACATGCACGTCGAGATCGCCCGAGGCCTCGAGCGGCATCGGATAGTGGTTGGCGACCGGATCGTCGACCACCTTCACGCCTGGGGCCTTTTCGAGGATCTTGCGCGCCTCCTCCGGCGAGAGCGGCCGCTCGAGTTCGAGGGTGATCGCCTCGGCATGGGCCCGCAGCACCGGCACGCGGATGCAGGTCGGCACGATGGCGAGATTGGGCAGATGGAACATCTTGCGCGTCTCCTCGACCACCTTGTTCTCCTCCTCGTTGTAGCCGTTCTCGGCGACCTTGGTGTTGTGCGAGAAGAGGTTGAAGGCGATCTGGTGCGGAAAGACCTTGCGCGTGACGTCCTTGCCGGCGGCGTACTCGCGGACCTGGTCCTCGAGCTCCTGCATCGCCGAGGCGCCGGCGCCGGACGCCGACTGGTAGGTCGCCACGACGATCTTGCGGATGCCCGCGGCGCGATGGATCGGCCACACGGCGGTGGCGAGGATCGCCGCCGTGCAGTTGGGATTGGCGATCACGCCGTTGTGGCGCGCGAGGTCGCCGGGATTGACCTCCGGCACGACCAGCGGCGTGTCCGGATCCATGCGGAAGGCCGACGAATTGTCGACGACGATGGCACCCGCCGCCCTGGCGGCCGGCACGAACTCGCGGCTGCGCGTGGCGCCCGCCGAGAAGAAGGCGATGTCGATGCCCTTGAAGGCGTCGGCCTTCAGTTCCTCGACCTTGTGCGGCTTGCCTTTGAACTCGAGCGTCTTGCCGGCCGAACGGGCCGAGGCGAGCAGCTTGAGCGAAGCGACGGGAAAGTTCCGCCGCTCGAGGACGCGAAGGATTTCGACTCCCACCGCGCCGGTGGCGCCGACAATGGCGATGTTCTGGGCGTTCATGATGGGCGAGACATATACAGGAGCACTGAACGTGCGAGAAGCACGGCGCATCGATGCGCGACTGCGCTTTTTTGGAGGTCGCCATTAGCCCTTCTGGGCCGCCGCGGACGTGCGATTGCATCTCGCGCGAGATGCGCTATATGCTGCAGTAACAATGAAAACTTCGTTCCGGGAGGCGGTCGCGACCGCCCTGAGTCGCGCCAATGCGGCCTTTCCCTTCCTGAAGAGGCTGGTGCCGCGGCGGGCGATCCGCTGGGTGGTGCTGCACGTCATGCGGGCCAACGACGGCTACCGCGAGATGCTGCGCAGCAATCCCGAGCGGGTGTTCCTCAACGACGAGGCCATGCCCTGGGTCGCCCGCACCTGGCGACGCGTGCTGTTCGTCGGCACGGCACCCTACACCTATCACTACGAGCGCCTGTTCGCCGACGATGCTGCCCGCTACCACACGATCGACAAGAACCCGGCGGCGCGGATCTGGGGCTCGAACAACCACATGCTGGCCAGCATCGTCGAAGTCGACGGGCTGCGCCCCGAGGGATTCTTCGACTGCGTCGTGATGAACGGCGTCCTGTCCTATCGCATTCCGGTCCTCAACGACTTCGGCGTGGAGGAGCGCGAGCTCGATCGGCTGGCGGGAGCGATGCACCGCGTCATCCGCCCGGGAGGGCTGCTGCTCGTCGGCTGGAATCTGCGCGACCGGCCCGAGTCGCCGTTTCCGCATTTCGAGAGCCGCTTCGAACGCGCCTCGACTCCCTGGGGAGTGCGCCGGGAATTCGCCGGCGACCCGCACGTCTTCGAGTTCTACACGCGCCGCGCCGATTGAACGGGCGGCGCGGGCGGCGCGTCCTCCGCGGACGTCTCGCGCTTCCTGATCGCCGGCATCAGGCCGGACGGATCGATCAGCCTGCCGTGCGCCAGCATGTTGTGGGCGTGCGCGAGGTGATGGAGGGCAAACGAGGTCTGCATGGCGCCGACCCTGCCTTGCGCATCCTGCGCCGCGTTGACCGCCTGCTTCACCAGCTTGAGGGCGAACGGCGGCTTCTGGGCGATGCGCTCGGCCATTGCCAGGCCGAAACGCTCGAGCTCGGCGCGCGGTACGACGTGGTTCACCATGCCGAGCCGATGCGCCTCCTCGGCCTTGAGCCAGTCGGCGGTGAACAGAAACTCCTTGGCCTTGCGCACGCCGAGCTCCCAGGGATGGGCGAAGAATTCCGCGCCGCCCACGCCCATCGCCACCGTGTGATCGAGGAACTCCGCATCGTCGGCCGCGACGATGAGGTCGCACGGCCAGATCAGCATCAGCCCGCCGGCGATCACCTTGCCCTGGACCAGCGCCAGGGTCGGCTTGGGGATGTTGCGCCAGCGCTCGCAGAAGCCGACGTAGATCTCCTGCTCGCGGGCGTACTGCGCTTCCGCCCCCGGTCGCCCGAAACCCGACCAGGTCCCGACTGTCTCGTGCTTGCGCATGTTGCCGTGCCCATCGACCTCGCGCAGATCGTGGCCCGACGAGAAGTGCGGCCCGTTGGCCGACAGCACGATCACCTTGACGGCGTCGTCGTGCGCGGCGCGATCGAAGGCCTCGTTCAAGGCATAGAGGAAGTTAGTGTCCTGCGCGTTCCTCGTCTCGGCACGATTGAGGACGATGCGCGCGATACCGCTCGGCAGGACGTCGTAGAGGATCGGATCTTCGGACATGGCGGGCTCCCGGGACGTTCCCGGAAGCCTAGCCGAAGGCGCAGGTCACGTCGCCGCCTGGCTCCGCTCCGCGACCCTCTCGGCCGCACCGGCGGCGGCCTCGACCACCATGTTCTTCATCGCCTTCTGCAATTTGTCGAAGGCGCGCACCTCGATCTGGCGCACGCGTTCGCGGCTGATGCCGTACTGGGCGCTGAGGTCCTCGAGCGTCTTGGGCTCGTCGACCAGCCGGCGCTCGACGATGATGTGGCGCTCGCGCTCGGTCAGGCCCTTCAAGGCCTGCGCCAGCATCCGCTTGCGCTGGTCGAGCTCCTGACTGTCGGCGAGCTTGGATTCCTGATTGGGCGACTCGTCGACCAGCCAGTCCTGCCACTCCATGTCGCCGTCGGCCTTTACCGAGGCGTTGAGCGACGAATCGGGCGCGGCGAGGCGGCGGTTCATGTTGACCACCTCCTCCTCCGGCACACCGAGGCGGGTGGCGATCTTGGTCACCTGTTCGGGCGAGAGGTCGCCTTCCTCGATCGCCTGCATCTGGCCCTTGAGCTTGCGCAGGTTGAAGAACAGCTTCTTCTGCGCCGCCGTGGTGCCCATCTTCACCAGCGACCAGGAATGCAGGATGTATTCCTGCATCGAGGCGCGAATCCACCACATGGCGTAGGTCGCCAAGCGGAAGCCGCGGTCGGGGTCGAAGCGCTTGACCGCCTGCATCATGCCGACGTTGCCCTCGGAGATCAGCTCGGCCACCGGCAGTCCGTAGCCGCGATAGCCCATGGCGATCTTGGCCACGAGACGCAGATGCGACGTGACGAGCTTGTGCGCCGCCTGGCTGTCGCCGTGCTCGCGCCAGCGCTTGGCCAGCATGAATTCCTCCTGCGGCTCGAGCAGGGGGAATTTTCGAATCTCTTGGAGATAGCGGCTGAGATTGCCTTCCGGCGAGAGCGCCGACGGAAGGGCGGGAAGATTGGCGGTGGCTGCAGCCATTGTGCTCCCCCTTTCTGGGTACGCGGGGTGAACATGCGTTTAGCACTCTCACCCTCAGACTGCTAAGCACTGTAAGGACGCCGTGCCGGGCAGGTCAAGAAAATCCGACTAATCCCCTCGGATATTGGGGAGATTACTTAACGCCGTTCAGTTCCGTGAGCAAGCTCCCGAAGTCTTGCGGCAATTCTGAGGCGAACTTCATTTCCTTCCCGGTTGTCGGATGCCGGAAAGCCAACGCGGCGGCATGAAGCGCCTGTCTGGCAAAGGACCTTAACGGCGGGGGACCTGCCCTGTTCCGGCGCGCGCCGTAGACGGGATCGCCGACCACCGGGCACCCGAGATGGGCCAGATGCACCCGCACCTGATGGGTTCTTCCGGTGTGAAGCCGGCAGGTCAGGAGGCTCGCCACGGGCGAGAGAGACGGGCCGAACACCTTATCTACCCGGTAGTCGGTCCGTGCCGGACGGCCACCGGTTTGGCGGACGGCCATGCGCTTGCGATCCCGGGGATGGCGGCCGATGGCTCCTTCGATCGTTCCCGTCTTTGCCTGGGGCGCTCCCCAGACGAGCACCTTGTATTCGCGCACCAGATCGTGGGCGGCGAACAGCTTCGACAGCGCCTGGTGGGCGGCATCGTTCTTGGCCACGACCATGATGCCCGAGGTATCCTTGTCGAGGCGATGCACGATGCCCGGCCGGCGCACGCCGCCGATGCCGGCGAGGCTCGGGCCGCAATGCGCCAGCAGCGCGTTGACCAGCGTATTGTCCGGGTTGCCGGGCGCGGGATGCACCACCAGTCCGGCCGGCTTGTCGAGCACGAGCAGGTCGTTGTCTTCATAGAGAATGTCGAGATCGCGCGGCTGTGGCCGGGGCTCTGCCGGTTCGGGCTCGGGAATGTCGACGACGAAGCGCTCGCCTCTTTTGACCTTGCGGGAGGGCTCTTCTATCGTCGTGCCGTCAGCCAACGCCACGCGGCGGCTTTCGATCAACGCCTTCACGCGGCTGCGCGTGAGGGCCGGCAGGGCAGCCGCGAGGGCGCGGTCGAGCCGGTCGCCGGCGGCGCTGTCATCGACGGTCACGACGTGGCGTCCGGCCTCGTTCATTCGTGTCTCATGGGAGTTGTCTTGGCGCCCCCTTCCCAGGCCTACGCACCGATGTGGCTGAAGGTGCTGGTGATCGTGATGGGCCTGCTGATCGTCGCAGGCTTCGTCGTCGTCGCAGCCGAAATCGCCCGCCGCATGTCTAGCCCGGCGCCGTCGCGACCGCCAGCAGCGGCGACCTTCCACGAGCGCATCGCCCTGCCCGCCGGCGCGCGGGTCGTGTCGATGACGACGGTCGGGGAGCGGCTGGTCGTCCATGTCGAGGCGCCCTCCGGACCGGCGGCCTATGTCGTCGACCCCCGCAACGGCGTCCTGCTCGGCACCATCGAGTTTCCGCCCGGCGTCGCGCGCTGACCCCGACGACCGAACGAACGCCGCCCCGAGGAGCCTCGATGAATTTTCGCAGCGACAACGAGACGGGCGCGCATCCGCTCGTGATCGAGGCGGTTGGCCGGGCCTTCGCCTCCGGCACCGCACCGTCCTACGGCGACGACGATTGGACGCGCCGGGTGGAAGGGCGGCTGCGCGAGATTTTCGAGCGCCCCGACCTCGCCGCCTACCCCGTCGCCACCGGCACGGCGGCCAACGTGCTGGCGATCTCCTGCTGCACGCCGCCCTGGGGCGCCATCTATTGCCATCCCGCGTCGCACATCGCCGTCGACGAGGCGAACGCGCCGCAGTTCTTCACCTCCGGCGCCGCGCTCCTGCCGATCGACGGCCCGGCCGGCAAGATCGACGTCAAGAGCCTCGCGGAAGCACTGGCCCAGCCGGTGTACGGCGTCGTGCATCACCCGCAGCCGGCCGTCGTCAGCATCACCCAGGCCACCGAGTGCGGCACGGTCTACGCACCCGAGGAGATCGCGGCGATCGCGACCTGCGTGCACCGCCACGGATTGAAGCTCCACATGGACGGCGCGCGCTTCGCCAACGCGCTGTCCTTCGTCGACTGTTCGCCGGCCGAGCTGTCGTGGAAGGCCGGGGTCGACGTCATGAGCTTCGGCGCCACCAAGAACGGCGCCATGGCGGCGGAGGCCGTCCTCTTCTTCGACTCCGAGCTGGCGCGCGAGTTCGAGTTCCGCCGCAAGCGCGGCGGGCATCTGTTCTCGAAGATGCGCCTGCTGTCGGCCCAGCTCGACGCCTATCTGTGCGACGGCCTGTGGCTCGCCAATGCGCGCCACGCCAACGCGATGGCCCGCCGGCTGGTGGCCGGCCTGACGCCGCTCAAGGGCGTTCAGATGCTGTACCGCGTCGATGCCAACGAGATCTTCGTCGTCCTGCCGGCCCGCATCCACGACAGCCTGCAGGAGGCGGGCGCGCAGTATCATCCGTGGCCGTCCGACCGGCCGGGCGAGCGCGCCTTCCGTCTCGTCACCGCCTTCGACACCGATCCGGCCGACATCGACCGCTTTCTCGCCATCGCCAAGGAAGCCGCCTAGAGTTGGCCGATGACCCATCAGCGCACCT
Organism: Enhydrobacter sp.; assembly: GCA_025808875.1. Taxonomy (NCBI): domain Bacteria; kingdom Pseudomonadati; phylum Pseudomonadota; class Alphaproteobacteria; order Hyphomicrobiales; genus Enhydrobacter; species Enhydrobacter sp. The sequence goes on from CP075528.1 coordinate 3,132,331, forward strand.
TCACCACCGCCCATTGGGGCGTCTACGAGGTCGAGTACGACGACCGCGGCAACGCCCTGCAGCTGCATCCGTTCTCGAAGGATCCCGATCCGTCGCCGATCGGGCTGCACATGCTGTCGGACGAGGTGGCGCGCCTGCGCGTGCGCCGGCCGGCGGTGCGCCGCAGTTGGCTCGAGAAGGGGCCGGGCGCGGCACCGGAGAAGCGCGGCCGCGAGCCGTTCGTCGAGCTGCCCTGGGATGAAGCCCTCGATCTGGTGGCCGGCGAGTTGACCCGCGTGAAGCGCGTCCATTCCAACCGGTCGATCTTCGGCGGGTCCTACGGCTGGTCGAGCGCCGGGCGCTTCCACCACGCCCAGAGCCAGGTCCACCGTTTCCTCAATTCCGTCGGCGGCTACGTGCGCCACCAGGATTCCTACAGCCTGGGCGCGGCGCGCGTGCTGATGCCGCACATCGTGGCGACGATGGAAGACCTGATGAGCATGCATACCCCGTGGGACGTGCTGGCCGACCATTGCAGGCTGTTCGTCACCTTCGGCGGCGTGCCGCACAAGAACGCGCAGATCAACGCCGGCGGCGCCACCCTGCATCACGTCAAGGGCGGGCTCCACCGGATGCGCGAGAAGGGCGTGCGCTTCGTCAACGTCACGCCGACCGGCGAGGACATCGACACCGGCGGCGCGGTGGAATGGCTGGCGATCCGGCCCAACACCGACGCCGCCCTGATCCTCGCGCTCTGCCACGTGCTGCACGAGGAGAAGCTCCACGACCGCGCCTTCCTCGACCGCTGCACGGTGGGCTTCGACCGCTTCGCGCCGTCGCTGAAGGACAAGACCCCGCAATGGGCCGAGAAGATCACCGGCATTCCCGCCTCGCGCATCGCAGCCCTCGCGCGCGAGATGGCGGCGACGCGCACGACGGTCAGCATCGGCTGGTCGTTGCAGCGCAGCCATCACGGCGAGCAGCCCTTCTGGGCGCTGGTGACGCTCGCCTGCATGCTGGGTCAGATCGGGCTGCCGGGCGGCGGCTTCGGCGTCGGCTACGGCCCGGTCAACCTGATGGGCAGCTCCTTCCCGAAATATTCCGGCCCGACCCTGCCGCAGGGCAGCAACGCGGTGAGCGACTTCATCCCGGTCGCTCGCTTCGCCGACATGCTGCTCAATCCCGGCGGCAAGGTGAGCTACAACGGCCGCGATCTCACCTATCCCGACATCCGCCTGGTCTACTGGGCCGGCGGCAATCCCTTCCATCACCATCAGGATCTCAACCGGCTGATGACGGCCTGGCGCAAGCCCGAGACCATCGTCTTCCACGAGCAGTTCTGGACGCCGGCCGCGCGCATGGCCGACATCGTCCTGCCGGCGACCACCAGCCTCGAGCGCGACGACATCGGCTACGGCAGCCGCGAGCCGTTCCTGGTCGCCATGAAGAAGGCGCGCGAGCCGATCGGCGAGGCGCGCGACGACTACTGGATCTTCGGTGAACTGGCCCGCCGTCTCGGCGCCAGAGACGTCTACACCGAGGGTCGCGACACGATGGGCTGGCTGCGGCATCTCTACGAGCTGTCGCGCGAGAAGTCGGCGCAGGCGGGCGTCGCGATCCCGCCGTTCGAAGAGTTCTGGCAGGCCGGCATCGCCGAGGCCAGGGGCGAGACGCGCGAGCCCGTCATGCTCGCGAGGTTCCGCGCGGACCCAGCGAAGCATCCGCTCAAGACGCCGTCCGGCAGGATCGAGATCTTCTCCGAGACCATCGCCTCGTTCGGCTACGACGACTGCCCCGGCCACGCGACCTGGATCGAGCCGGCCGAATGGCTGGGCTCGCCCGCCGCCGGGCGCCACCCGCTGCACATGCTGTCGGACCAGCCGACCGACAAGCTGCACAGCCAGCTCGACCATTCGCCGCACGCGCGCGCCACCAAGGTCAGGGGACGCCAGCCGGTGACGCTGCACCCGCAGGACGCCGCCGCGCGCGGCATCGCCGAGGGCGACCTGGTGCGCGTCTTCAACGACCGCGGCGCCTGCCTCGCCGCGGCGCGGCTCAGCGACCGCATCCGGCGCAGCGTGGTGCGGCTGTCGACCGGCGCCTGGTTCGACCCGGAGGATGCCGGCTCCAACCGCCCGCTCGAGAAGCACGGCAACCCGAACGCGCTCACGCTCGACATCGGTGCCTCCAAGCTCAGCCAGGGCTGCATCGCCCAGACCTGCCTGGTCGAGATCGAGCGCTTCGACGGGCCGGCGCCGCCGGTGACGGCGCACCGCCTGCCGGTGTTTGCCGGCCGGCGCTAGCCGGCTAGTATCGGCGCCATGGGCAAGCGTCTCAGCGACGAGGCGGTGGCGCGCTACCGCCGCGACGGCTACCACTTTCCGCTGCGCGTCCTGTCGGCCGGCGAGGCGCGCTCCTGCCGCGAGCGGCTCGAGGCGCAGGAGCGCGCGCTCGGCGGGCCGCTGCAGGGCGAGATGCGCCACAAGGTGCACCTGCTCTTCACCTGGGCCAACGAGCTGGTGCGCCATCCGGCGATCCTCGATGCCGTCGAGGACGTGATCGGCCCCGACATCCTGTGCTGGAGCACGACCTTCTTCACCAAGGAGGCGCGCTCGCCCTCCTTCGTCTCATGGCACCAGGACGCGACCTACTGGGGCCTCTCGACCGACGACGTCGTCACCGCCTGGATCGCCTTCGCCGACGCGCCGGTCGAGAGCGGCGCCATGAAGTTCTGGCCGGGCAGCCATCTCAGGCGCCAGCTCGAGCACCGCGACACCTTCGACAGGGACAACCTGCTGACCCGCGGCCAGGAGATCGCCGTCGAGGTGCCGGCGGGCGAAGGCGTCGACGTGCCGCTCCGGGCCGGCGAGATGTCGCTGCACCACGTCCTGCTGGTGCACGGCTCGGGCCCCAACACCACCGACGACCGGCGCATCGGCTTCGCCGTGCGCTACATCCCGCCGCACGTGCGCCAGCTCAAGGTGCGCGATTCGGCGACCCTCGTGCGCGGCCGCGACACGCACGGCAACTTCGACCTCGAGCCCGCGCCCCGGGCCGATCTCGATGCCGCCGCGCTCGCCGCCCACCGCGACGCGACGGAACGCTCGGCGAAGGCCCTCTATTCAGGCACGGATCGGACGAGGTTCCGGGCCTGAAGGCCGCAAAGCGCCTAGTGTCTCCAGCTCGTGTCGATGCGGTCGAGCTTGCGGATCAGGGCGGCAAATTCGAGGTCGCCGCCGCCGGTGTTGTCGTCGCAGAAGCCCTCGAGCTGGGCGCGCGACTTGCCGGCGACGTTGTCGCCCATCACCGCGATGGTGCCGGCGGCGCCGGCGTCGATCTGGGTCTGGCAGGCGCGCTCGAGGCGATAGAGCCGGAGGAACGCCTCGGCCACCGAGCGGCCGGTGGTCAGCAGCCCGTGGTTGCGCAGCATCATCGCCGTCTTGTCGCCGAGATCGACCAGCAGGCGCGAGCGCTCGTCGAGCTCGAGGCTGACGCCCTCGTAGTCGTGATAGGCGAGGTTGCCGTGGAACGCCGTGGCGTTCATCGAGATCGGCAGCAGCCCCTCGCGCGTCGCCGCCACCGCCATGCCGGCGCGGGTGTGGGTGTGCATGACGGCGCGATGGCGGTCCTGGTGCGCCATGTGGATCGCCGAATGGATGACGAAGCCGGCGTAGTTCACCGGATGCGTCGCCTCGCCGATGGTGTTGCCGTCGAGGTCGATCTTGACCAGGTTCGAGGCCGTCACCTCGTCGTAGTTGAGGCCGAACGGGTTGATGAGGAAGTGCGGCTGGTCGCCCGGCACGCGTGCCGTCAGATGGCCGTAGATCAGTTCGGTCCAGCCGAAATGATCGACCAGGCGATAGGCCGCCGCGAGCTGGCGGCGCAGCACCGCCTCGCCCTCGGCGGGCGGCAGGGAATAGACGTCGACGCCGGTGACCGGCAGATCGGCAGCGATGGGTGCGTTCATCGGGGTATGATCCATCAAAATCGGGGGGAACGCCAGATGGCCGACGACCAGAGAAAGACCGACGGGCCGCGGCTCGACACGACGCGCCTGCAGAAGATCGCCCAGGCCTACTGGGAGAGCGCCGCGCTGATGGCGGCGGTCGAGCTCGAGATCTTCACCGCCATCGCGCGCGGCCACGACACGATCCCGACGCTGGCGAAGGCGGTCGACATCACCGAGCGCAACGCCGAGCGGCTGCTGACGGCGCTCGTTGCCATGACCCTGCTGGAGCGCAGCGGTGAGCGCTTCGGCAACGCCGCCGACGTCCAGCGCTTCCTGGTCAAGGACGGCGAGCGCTACGCCGGCCCGTGGATCCTGTTCACCAAGCCGCGCTGGACGGCCTATGGCGAGCTGAGCCAGCGCCTGCGCCGGCGCGAGGAGAACCGGCTCGGCTCCTACGAGAGCTTCACGGTCGAGGACGCGCGGCGCTACCACGCCGCCACCTATTCGATCGGCATGGGCGCGGCCCGCCTGTTCAGCCGCCAGGTCGATCTCGCCGGCCGCCGGAAGCTGCTCGATCTCGGCGGCGGCTCGGGCGCCTATTCCATCGTCGCCACCGCGACCTGGCCCGGCCTGAAGGCGATCGTGCTCGACCTGCCGCCGGTCGCCGTCGTGGCCGACGAGTACATCGCCGCCAACGGCGCCGGCGACCGCGTCTCCACCCTGGCCGGCGACTTCACCCGCACGCCCTTCCCGCCCGATGTCGACGTCGTGGTGATGGCGAGCAACCTGCCGCAATACGAGCCCGACCTGATCCGGCTGGTGGTCGGCAAGGCCTTCGCCGCGCTGGTGCCGGGCGGCGAGATGCACCTGATCGGCGAGACCCTGCACGACGACCGCCGCGGGCCGCTCTCGGCGGCGCTGTGGGGGCTGAACGAGGCGGTCTACGGCAGCACCGGCGTCGCCCACACCGAGGCCGAGGTGAAATCCTACCTGGCCGGCGCGGGCTTCGCCGACGTCGCCGTCCATGCCTTCGTGCCGGGCGTGCTGTCGAGGGTGACCGGCCGCAAGCCCGGCTGATCTGGCCGGTTGCGCCAACCCGGCCCTTCGACTATCTGTCGCCCTCCGGCCTCGCTCCCTTCGTCTAGAGGCCCAGGACGCGGCCCTCTCAAGGCTGAAACACGGGTTCGAATCCCGTAGGGAGCGCCAGCCGCCCTCGGGCGCCGCCGGCTGAATTGAAAAACGGGAAAATATTCCGACGCCCGCCCCACCGGCCGCACGCGGACCGGACCGCCGCCGCGCCGCCTCCCGAATTAAAAAACGGGAAAATATTCCGGCGCCCGCCCCACCGGTCGCACGCGGACCGGACCGCCGCCGCGCCGCCTCCTGAATTAAAAAACGGGAAAATATTCCGGCGCCCGTCCCACCGGCCGCGCGCGGACCGGATCGCCGCCGCGCTGCCTCCTGAATTAAAAAACGGGAAAATATTCTGGCGCCCGTGCCGCCGGTCGCGCGCCGACCCGGGGGCCGTCGCGCCGCCTCCCGAATTAAAAAAAGGGAAAATATTCGCCGGCCCGTCCCGGCGAGCGCCCGGCGTGTCCCGCTGTCCCACCCGGTTGGGACACGTCCGACGCCGATGCCACGAGGCTTTTGTCCGCGAGTGTCCCATGTCTCGCCACCCCCCGCCCCCTGGACACGCCGTGGGACACCGAGGTGGACACTTCCCGGGACACGCCCCGGGACAACGGACCCGGTCTGCCCCGGCGGGACCCGCGGATCGCGGCGCTTGACATCATCATACATATTCCCCACATACGTTCATACGGCCCGGCTTTCAATCCCGGGCCAGGAGTTCCGCCGCCGATGCTCGATCCCGATTCCGTTCCGCGCCCCATGACCGCGCCCGAGCTGCTCCAGGTGCGGGCGATGCCGGCGAAGACCCTGCTGCCGCCGCTGCTCGGCACGCAGACCCTGGCGCTGCTGCACGGCCCGCGCGGGCTGGGCAAGAGCTGGTTCGCCATGGCGCTGGCGCGCGCCGTCGCCGCCGGCGAGCCGATCCTGGGCTGGACGCCGCCCCAGCCCTGCCCGGTGCTCTATTTCGACGGCGAGATGACGGGGAACGACATGAAGACGCGGCTGGCGAGCCTCGGCCCGCCGCCGCCGCTGCTGCAATTCCTGGTCGCCGAGCTGAGCTCCGTCGCCCTGCCCGACTTCGCCTATCGCGACGGCCAGCAGATCCTGTGGGCGATGCTGAGCCGGCTGCGGCCACCGGCGCTGCTCGTGTTCGACAGCCTGGCGAGCCTGACCAGTTTCAGCACCAACGACCCCGACCGCTGGACCGAGCTGCAGCTCTTCCTGCTCCGCCTCCGGCGGATCGGCTTCGCCGTGCTGCTGATCCACCATTCCAACCGCAAGGGTTTCCAGCGTGGCACCAACCGGCGCGAGGACCTGCTCGACGTCGTCATCGGCCTGCGCCGGCCATCCGGCCATCGCGCGCGCGACGGCGCCCACTTCATCCTCGAGGTGGAGAAGGCGCGCAGCGTGCACGGCACCGCGCTCGACCCGATCGAGGCGCGGCTGGTGCGCGGGGCCGACGGCACGATGACGTGGGACTGGCGGACCGCCGCGCGCGGCAACCTCGAACGCTTCGCCGGGCTGCTGAAGCTCGGCCTCGGCGTCGGCCAGGCCGCGCGCGAACTCGGCCTGCCGCGGAGCACGGCCTATCGCATGAGGGAGACGGCGATGGAGGCGGGGTTGCTGGGCGACGCGAAGAGTGCGGCGCCTGACGGGTGAGGCACTTGTCACGATTGAGACGCATTCATTGGCAGTGCCGCATAGCGTCCCAAAGTCGCTCAAGAATCAAAACGGGCGGACTACTCATCCGCCCGTTGATCCCATTGCCGCAGCGCCGGGAAACATCTCACGAGACGAACTCTTATCGGGTTGTGAGTCTCGCAGCTACCAAGTCGATAACGGTTGTACTTTAGCGCCCGACCTGTTGCGGTCAAGCAAAAGATTGCAGTACAACTGAACGTTGCGACTGTAGGGGATCGCATGACTGAACCCATTGCCACCATTCCGGGACGCTATGATGACGGCGCGCGCCGCAAGGCCATCGACGCTGCGGTCGGCAAACGCCGCCACTCGACCCGATTTGCCAATCTTGGCGTTTTCACCGGCTATCGCATCGGCTTCGACATCGGCAATGGCAACATCGGCTGGTGCATCCTCTTCGAGCGCGGTCCGGTAGCGCACTTCCTGACGGCCGAAGCCATCGCCGACCACAATGCTGCGCTCGCTGTCGGATTGCCGAAGACCCAGCTTCCCAACCTCGACCTGTTCGTCCCGCTGGGCACACACAAATTCTCGGCCCGCGACAATGACGGCAAATCGTTGTCCAAGGTGCGCGCCAGCGCGCGTGCCCGACGTCGCACCCTCGACGCCCGACAATGGCGGCGGTGGCATCTGCGCGAACTGCTGGTGCAAAAGGGTCTACTCCCGGCAAGTGAGCCCGAGGGCAAGGAGGAACTCGAGCGAGACCCCGGACTGAAGGACAACAAAGGACGCCTCGAAAAGGCCGATGTGCTGCGTGTTCGCCTTCTCGAACCCGGCGTTGCATCCCATCAATATGATCTCGGTCGTGCCCTCTATGCCGCCCTCAAGCGACGAGGTTGGATGAAACCGGTGGGACGTGCCGGCGTCCGGGAAGACTCTACTTTCGGCAGCGGCGCCACGGCCAAGTACCGGCAGGTATTGGCGTCGTTCGGCTGCCGCACAGTGGGGCAGTTTCTAGATCGATGCCAAACCGACGCCCGAGCCGATGGCAATGCCATTCGCAAGCGGCACAAGCCGCTGACATGGCAGAAGACTCATGCCAAGGAGCAACCCAAGGAAGGCGCCGCGCCGAAGAGTTACGAGGTGTTTCCCTTCCTCTCCCCGACCTTCGAATTGATGTGGGAAGAAGCCGAAGCGCTGCGGGTCGCCCAGAAGAGCAAGGTACCGATTCCCGATGATGTCTGGGCCGACATCAAGCGCAAGGCTCAGTTCCGGCGGCTGCTCAAGCCCACCAAGCCCGGCCGTTGTCAGTTCTTGCGCAACGAATGGCGCTGCATTCGAGCTCTGCCGACCTTCCAAGAATTTCGCATCTTGCAACAAGTCGACAACCTTCGTGTCGGCGGCTCCGCTCTGAACGACAAGCAGTTCGCCTTGGCTGCGGACATACTGCGCGGCGTCGACAAGATTTCATTGAAAGAGTTGGCCAAGCGAATGGGGGAGCCACGTCTCGGCCGGCATGAAAAGGACGACGCCCGGACATTGGTCGGCGCGAGGACCGATATCGGTCTGGCCGACACCCTCGGCGCGGCATGGCAGACCATCGCGGACATCGCCGAGCGCGACCGATGGGTCATGCGTTTGCTTTCGAGAAAGACGATGGCCCTCGCCGACCGCGAGCCCGAACCCTGGACCGCGGACGACGAGTCCAAGCTGGAGGTCGACTGCGCCAAGACCTTCGGAATGGGCGCACTTCAGAAGGTTCGCGCCAACGCCAACATCTTCGAGGACAGCTTTGCCGATCTGTCCGTCAAGGCCGCCAAAATCCTGTCCGATGGCTTGCGGCAGCGCCTCGACCACGACACACGGATGAACCTCCTCGCCAAGGAAGAAGGTGCCGCGGTCGACGCCATCAGACTGTTCGAGCGGCTTCCCTACTATGGCGAAGTCATGCCCGACCTCGTGGTGGAGGCGGACCGCTTCGCTCCGCGCGAGCGCACCGCCCCCGAAGAGCTGGAGCATGGCCGCGCGCCAAACCCGGATGTCCATATCGTCCTGAATCGCTTGCGCAAGGTGACGAATGCCATCGTCGACATGATGGGCGGCATCCTGCCCACGAGTTGCACGGTGGAAGTCGCACGTGAAGCCCTATCGGAAGACGCCGCCGAGAAGCGCGACCAACAGATGCGCGCTCGGGAGAGATTGCGCGGTTCCATCGTCACGGACATTCAGCGCGCATTGGGCGAGAAGCCCCTTCCGGTCGGGCCACGGCTCGACAAACTGGTGGATCGCTGGATCGCGGCCATTCGGCAAGGATGGCGCGACTACGATGGCAATTCGATCGAGCGCAGCCTCCTTTGCGAAGGCACGACGTACCAGCTCGATCACGTCAGCCCGGCCGCCTTCGGTGAGTTCCAGCAGGGGAATCTCTTCGTCTCTCAATTCAATCAGCAGAAGGGAAGGCAGCTCCCGTGGCAGGCGTTCCCGGCCTTCAGAGCTGCATTACTCGCCTTCGCCCAATTCGGCCTGGAGAGTCAGCGCGACAGCCTGAAAGCGGTGCTCAAGCGATCGGGCGTTCGCGGCAGAGAGAGGTTGGAGAGGCGCGTCGCGCAGCTCGACGAGAGGTTGGCTTCCTACGATGTGCTGCGGCCAGCTGCGCGGCCGGACGTCCTTGTTCGCCTGCAACGGACCCAAACCAGCGAGATCGAACGCCTCCTCGAGCCGTCCGGCGGCGATGGCGAATTCAAGCGCGGCAAGGTGATGGCGTTTCGCCCTGGTGAGCAGGCGGCCTTGTTCAAGCGGTTGGGACCTGATGCGACCGTTCCAGAGGGCGACTTCGCGGCACGTGACGTCTCGAACATCGGATGGTCTTCCAAGTTGGCCATCCGCTACCTGACGCATCTCGGCGCCAACGTGGTTTCCGTCAAGCCATGGGCCGTGCATGCGCTGCGATGCATGTTCGATATCAACAAGGATCGACAGGACCTGCGCAATCACGCCATCGACGCTTTCCTGATTGCGCATTTCGACGAACGCGTGATGCGCCCTGCCTTTCAGAAACTCCGCGGTCAGCACTACGAAGATCTATACAACAGCGAGTTCCTGCGTGTTGCACTCGATGGCGTCTCGGCTTCGGATGGCGTGTTTCAGGCCCTGAAGGACAACCTGACGTCGCTGGATGCGACGCTGCGCTATATCGCCACCGCCCACAGACCCGATCACAAGTGGAATCCCGGCGACACTACCGGCGGCAGCTACGGATCGTTCGGCGGCGAGAATATCTACGCATTTCGACCTGACAAGACCGAAAGAGCACGGCTATCGGCCTTGGTTTGGAAGGCAAGTAAGTCCAAAAGCGATGAGCTTCTCTCCAAGGCCGAACTCCTGGAACTGATGGAGCGCGACGTTTCCAAACACAACGATCCAGACGGATCGAAGGTGAAGCGCGTCCTTCAGGAGAACGTAAAACTCCGATATCGGACGAGAGCCGATGGCCCTGGTCGTATAACGGGAGCCGCTCGCGACATCTCACAGACCATCGAATCGACGAAAAACACCTTCGTCAACATCGAAGCAAAGTTCGCAATTGCCGCACCGAGCGCCGACCATGGACGAGAGATCGTCGGGGTCGCCGACTTCTCTCAGCGAACAGACGTAGAGCGCCGTGCTATTTTTCCCCGGGACCGCTCGGTCTTTCGACCAGGGGATACCGTGTCCTTCCTGAAGGAAGGTTGCCTCGCTGCGTGGGTGGTGACCGCACTACGAGGCGATGGACGCGTCTCGCTGTTTCATGTCGATAGCACTCTCCGAGACAAAGAAGAGCGCGTCACGATTCCCGCGAAAGTTGGCAAGCAAAATCCTGTCCGAAAGATTCATAACGATGTCCTCGGTCAACGACTTCATCGGCGCCGAAAGAGTGCTGGAGATATCCAGCCGGTGCCATATCGCCTTTTCGGGAAATAGATTCGCAATCGAACGCCGCGACGACAATGCGCAGTTCGAGGTGCCGTGCGACGATGTTCTCGTGATCATGTTAGAGAGCGAACAATCGACCGTGACCTCTGCTGTCCTCGCCGCCTGCGCGGAGCGCGCAATTCCGGTCGTGGTCTGCCGCAAGCACCTGCCCGTCGGCATGTCGTTGCCACTGGACGCGAGTTGGAATGCCGCGGAGGTTAGACGCCTTCAATCTCATGCGCTGCGCGGCGAAGCCGCCGCCCGCCGCCTGTGGCGACGAACGGTCCGCGCCAAGATATTCGCGCAAGCCGGCGCCTTGGACATGATTGGCGCTGGCGCCGTAGCGCGGCTCAAGCGGCTCGCCGACTCCGTGCGACTCGACGGCGCCGAAACGGTCGAGGCACAAGCGGCCGCAATCTACTGGCGGGAGCTGCTCGTCGGCTTCGAACGCCAGAACGAAGGCGACCCCCGTAACGGGATTCTGAACTGGGGATACGCCGTCCTATTGGCCAGCATAGGCAGGGCTTTGACATCCCTCGGACTCGATCCAGCCCTCGGCTTCGGCCATTCGGGACAATCGAACTCCTGGGCGTTGGCTTGCGATCTCATGGAGCCTTATCGCCCCAGCATCGACCGCCTTGTCGCCGACGCCGGTCGGGGTGGCCTATTCAGCGATCCAAAAATCGTGAAGGCAAATATCCTCGCGCTGTTTGCGCTCGACGGTCCGGCGAAATCGCAGATCGTCGAAACTGTGCGTGGTTATCGGGAGTTCCTCGATCATGGAAACGAGTCCCGCGTCCCCTATCCAGACCGCCCGCTCGTCGCCTGAAGTTTCGGGGAGACCCCGCTTCATGTGGTCCATGGTCTTCTACGATCTGCCCGTGGGAACGGCGGCCGATCGGAAAATTTATGCTCGCTTCCACAAGCGTATCCGCAAGAGCGGATATGAGATGATGCAGTTTTCCGTCTATCGTAAGTTCGTCGGCACAGCGGATCGCGCAGAGCGTGAGTTGGAGCGTCTGACGCGGATCTGCCCCGAGAAAGGGGCGATCTCGGTGATGCAGGTAACGGAAAAGCAGATGGGACGCATGACCACGATGTGGAACGGTGAGAAACAAACCGAGAAACCACGTCCCGAACAACTCGTGCTTATCTGACTGATGACATGAATGCAGTTCGCCACGACCCAGAAAACTCAAGCCGGCCAATGGGTTGTGGCCGGCTTGAGGCTATCGACTTGGTAGCTGCGAGGTCAACCGGACCTGTTCGCATGGGTGGAACCCAACGTGTTCGAGGCTATCGACTTGGTAGCTGCGAGGTCAACCGGACTGCGATCATGGGCGCCTTGCACGGCAACCTGAGGCTATCGACTTGGTAGCTGCGAGGTCAACCGGACTCTATGGCGACAGGCCCGATCCGCGCACGCGAGGCTATCGACTTGGTAGCTGCGAGGTCAACCGGACCCAGCGGCCTCGCGCTCGCGCCGTCGGCGCGAGGCTATCGACTTGGTAGCTGCGAGGTCAACCGGACCTCTTGGGGTGGGGTAACCACCGTCCGTATGAGGCTATCGACTTGGTAGCTGCGAGGTCAACCGGACAGTCAGCTCGCCAAGGAGTGCGGTTGGATGGAGGCTATCGACTTGGTAGCTGCGAGGTCAACCGGACTTGATCAAGAAGGACCCGCTGATGGCAAAGGAGGCTATCGACTTGGTAGCTGCGAGGTCAACCGGACAGAGCGTAGGAAGGGCCTCGAATGCGTCCGGAGGCTATCGACTTGGTAGCTGCGAGGTCAACCGGACGGCCGAGCGGCTACACCGGCCTCACGCTGAGAGGCTATCGACTTGGTAGCTGCGAGGTCAACCGGACAAGTCGGCGCGCTGCTGGCGCGCCTCTGCGGAGGCTATCGACTTGGTAGCTGCGAGGTCAACCGGACTGGGCGGCCCGCATCTTGCGCGTCTCCTTAGAGGCTATCGACTTGGTAGCTGCGAGGTCAACCGGACCACCTTGAGCGCCGCCGGCATCGCCTGCCAGAGGCTATCGACTTGGTAGCTGCGAGGTCAACCGGACCGGTGGTGCTGCGATGAGCCGGCCGAATTGGAGGCTATCGACTTGGTAGCTGCGAGGTCAACCGGACATGGGGTACATCAACCGCCGGCTCGTATCAGAGGCTATCGACTTGGTAGCTGCGAGGTCAACCGGACATGATCGAGGTGGCCCATTGAGGGCCGCCTCGATCATGCGCGTTGCGCGGCTCGCCAAGGTCTTTCGTCCTTTCGCCCTCTTCCTCCCGTCAACGCAAGTGAGTCGCGAGCGCATCGGCGTTCCCTTGCCGAAGCGGGGTGCCCTTCTGCTAAGCTTGCCCCGTGGGAACCGGGAACCGCGCCTCGAGACGCGGCCTGAAAGGGGTGGACATGCCGACATCGAGAATGGCCCGCCGCGTCGCGGTGGGCGCGCTGATCGCGTTCGTGCTGGCGCCGTTCGGCGCCGTGGCCCAGCCGTTCGGGCCCAAGGACCTGAGGACCGAGACGGGCACCGTGCTGGCGCTCGATTTCGAGACCCGCACCGTCGTCGTCAACTTCGAGGCGCGCGGCGGCGAGCTCGCCTTCAACGTGATGGACGGCGCGCCCAACTTCTCCCGGCTCATGCCGGGCGCCAAGGTCGAGGTGCGCTACTACCGCATCGTCGACGTGCTGGTCGGCAAGACGAGCCCGCCGGTGCTGGCGCAGGTCCGCACCCTGCTGTCCGACCCCAACCAGGCGCCGACGCTGCCCGGCACCCAGCGCCGCGCGCGGCTGTGGGGCGTCGCCGGCATGGTCGCCCGCGTCGACCTGCCGGGCAAGAAGGTCGCGGTCGCCAACGGCGGCATGATCTATCTGTCGCCGACCATCCGCTCGGAGGCGGGGCTGGCGGCGCTCAAGACGCTGCAGCCCGGCGACAAGGCCAACCTCGTCTTCACCGAACGCACCATCGTCGACATCAAGCCGCTGTAGCGGCGGCGGGCCCCCGCCCGCGCCCGATTCGTGCTAAGGGTCGGCTGCCGGAAGAGACAGAAGAGCAGCCGACCTCCTTGGTTTTCGCCCCCAGTCCCGCGCCGTCGTCCCGCGAGTCGGGCCACGTCGCCGACGCCGCGCTGCTGCTGCTGGGCGGCACCGGCTTCCTGATCGGCGTCATCCTGTGGCTCGACAACGCCCAGGGCGGGCTGACCGGCAACGGCGTGTTCAAGAGCATGGAGCTCAGGCCGTGGATCGACGATCCGGCCAACGCGCCGCTCTATCCCGCCAACTTCCTGTTCTACCCGGTCTACGGCGCGCTCTGCCGGGTACTGGACGGGCTCGGCGTGTTCGCCGGCGACCCGCGGCGCCAGATCGCCGTGCTCAACGCGGCGAGCGCCGGCCTCTGCCTGGTCGCGGTCTACCTGATGGCGCGCCGGCTGACGGAGGACCGCGCGATCGCGCTGCTGGCGGCGCTGTTCCACGGCGCCTGCAGCTTCGTGCTGCTGCTCGCCATCACCAACGAAGACATCATGCCGTCCTACACGCTGACCTTCGCGTCGATGGCGCTGGCGGCGGTGTGGTTCGCCGCGCCGAGCGCGCCGCGGGTGGTGGCGGTGGCGGCGCTGTTCAGCCTCGGCTGGCTGTTCGAATGGCGGCTGATGTTCCCCACCCTGCCGGCGATGCTGCTGGCGCTGTGGCTGTGCGAGGCGCGGCCGCGGCACCGCGTGCTGTGGCCGGCGCTGTTCGTCTCGACGATGGCGGCCTGCGCCTCGATCGCCGCCCTCGCCGCCTCGGGCCATCCCGGCGCCGTCGGGCCGCTCGGCCTGCTGTGGACCGGCAAGGCGGTGATCTCGGTGTGGGCCGGCTTCAGCTCGGCCAAGGTCGGCTATCTGTGGGACGGCATGGCGGCCTACCTGCTGGGCACCGGCCTCACGCGCGTGCTGGGCGCCGCGGGCTGGGACACCTGGCGCGTGCTCTCGCTGGCCGCCGCCGCCGCCATCGCCGCGGCCGCGCTCCGCCTGGCCTGGCCGCGGCGCCACGACAGCCGCGTGCGGGCGCCGCTCGCGGTGTTCGGCGGCACCTTCGTGGCGGGCGAGATCTTCAACCTCTACGCCCAGCCGCAGGATCCGCAGATGCAGGTCAACGTCATGGCCTGGCTGACCATGGGCTGGGTGCTGGCGCTGGTCGCGGCGCGGCGGCGCTGGGGCATCCGCGGGCTGGCGATCGCCGGCGGCGCCACGATGCTGCTGCTCACCCACAATCTGTGGAGCCTGGCGCCGCTGCGCGGCCAGGACACCAAGTGGCGCCACACGGTCGAGCGGCTGGAGCGCGAGGCCGACCCGTCGCGCACGGTGTTCCTGCTGCACGATTTCGACTGGACCATGGTCCATGCGGCGCTGCATTGGGGCCTCGCCGAGCCGGGCAGCGAGACGCTCGGCCCGGCGCCGCAGGCGCGGCCGCGCTTCAAGTGGATCGGCTTCACCGGCGACGTGCTGCGCCATCCCGACTGGACGGTGGAGCGGCAGGTCGCGGCGCTGCGGGACCAGATCGACCGCGCCCTGGCGCTCGGCTACGACGTGCTGGTGGTGCGGCTGTGGGGCATGAGCCTGGGCGAGCTCGAGACCGCGACCGGCATGATCGCGTCGAGCCGCCAGCTCGAGGCGCTGCGCGCGCTGCTGCACGAGCGCTACACCGCGACGCCCGCCTTCGACGACCCGATGGCCGGCCCGGTGCACCGGCTGCGGCCGGCCGCGCGATAGCGGAAGGGCGACCGCCGGGCCCGAAGCCTACGACTTGCCGCGCTGCAGGCTGGCGACGTAGCCGCGATTCCAGGTCGGGGTGATCCAGACCTCGTTGATGCAGACATGCGGCGGCAGGCAGGCGACGTAGCGGATGAGGTCGCCGACATCCTCCGACTGCGCCATGCGCTTGCGCTCGGCCGGCGTGATCGGCACCGGCCGCTTGTCGAGGATGGGCGTCGCCACCTCGCCCGGGCAGACGACGCAGGAGCGGATGCCGTTGACGCACTCCTCCATGTTGATGGTGTGGCTCATCGCCACCACGCCGTGCTTGGCGGCGGAATAGGCCGCGCCCGAGAGGATGCTGGGGTTGCGGCCGGCCATCGACGAGGTGTGGATCAGCACGCCGTCGCCGCGCTTGCGCATCATCGGCAGCACCGCGCTGACGCAGTAGAAGGCGCTCGACAGGTTGCCGTCGATCACCTGCTCGGCGGCGGCCGGCGTGAGCTGGCTCCACTTGCGCTCGAGGATGTTGAGGCCGGCGTTGTTGACCAGCACGTCGCAGCGGCCGTGCTTTCTCTCGATGTCGCGGGCGATGCGCGCCACCGCCGACGCCTTCATCAGGTCGCCGGGCTTGACCTCGGCCCTGCCGCCGGCCTTCGTGATGACCGAAGCCGTCTCCTGCAGCGGCTCGCGGCGCCGGCCGGTCAGCACGACCGTGGCGCCTTCCCGCGCCAGAGCGATCGCCGCCGCCTGACCGATCCCCGACCCCGCACCGGTCACCCAGGCGACCTTGCCCTTCAACGACACCATCGAAATTCCCCCGAGCGACGCGAATGCCGCGATTAGAGCACCCTGCCGCTGCCGTCGTCGATCAGGTGCATGTTGTTGAGATCGGCGCGCAGCTTCATCGCCTTCCCTTCGGTCGCGCCGGCGTTGGGATTGACCCGGCCGCACAGTTCGGTGCCGGCGATGGTGAAATAAACCAGCGTCTCCATGCCCATCGGCTCGACGACGTCGATCATCTGCTCGAAGTCGTGCTGGTTGGGCTCGACGTGCGGGCGCGTCTCGGCGATGTGCTCGGGCCGCAGCCCGATCAGCAGGCCGGGCTTGCCGACATGGCCGTCGTAGCGGGCGCTGCGCGCCTCCGGCACGGGAAAGGCCAGCGTGTCGGTCAGCCGCACGCGCAGCGCACCGGCCGCCCGTTCGAGCCGGCAGGGGATGAAGTTCATCGCCGGCGAGCCGATGAATCCCGCGACGAACTTGGTGGCCGGCGAATGATAGAGATCGTTGGGCGTGCCGACCTGCTCGATCAGCCCGGCGTTCATCACCACGACGCGGTCGGCCAGGGTCATCGCCTCGACCTGATCGTGCGTGACGTAGACCGTCGTCGTGCGCACCTTCTGGTGCACCTTCCTGATCTCGGTGCGCATCTGCACGCGCAGCTTGGCGTCGAGGTTGCTGAGCGGCTCGTCGAACAGGAACACCTTGGGATCGCGCACGATCGCCCGGCCCATGGCGACGCGCTGGCGCTGGCCGCCGGACAGCTGCTTGGGCTTGCGGTCGAGCAGTTCGGTGATGTCGAGAATCTGCGCCGCCTGCTTGACCCGCCG
Organism: Enhydrobacter sp.; assembly: GCA_025808875.1. Classification (NCBI taxonomy): domain Bacteria; kingdom Pseudomonadati; phylum Pseudomonadota; class Alphaproteobacteria; order Hyphomicrobiales; genus Enhydrobacter; species Enhydrobacter sp. The sequence goes on from CP075528.1 coordinate 3,149,326, forward strand.
GTCGATCTCGTCCTTCGGCGTGCGCTTGAGCTTCAGACCGAACGACATGTTCTCGTAGACGTTCATGTGCGGATAGAGCGCGTAGTTCTGGAACACCATGGCGATGTCGCGGTCCTTGGGCGGCACGTCGTTGACCACGTCCCCGCCGATGGCGATGTCGCCGTCGGAGATCTCCTCCAGCCCGGCGATCATGCGGAGCGTCGTGCTCTTGCCGCAGCCGGACGGCCCGACCAGGACGATGAACTCCTTGTCGACGATGTCGAGGTCGATGCCGCGGACCGCCAGCACCTCGTCGTACTTCTTGACGACCTTACGCAACGTGACTTGAGCCATCGTCCCCTACCCTTTGGTCGCGCCCGCCGTCAGGCCGGAAATGTAGTAGTCCATCAGGAAGGCGTAGATGACGAGCGGCGGCGCCGCGCCGAGCAGCGCGCCCGTCATGATCTGACCCCAGTTGAACACGTCGCCCTTGATCAGCGTCGTGATGATCCCGACCGGCAGCACCAGCTCGCTGGTCGAGGTGGTGAAGGCGAGCGGATAGAGGAACTGGGCCCACGACACGGTGAAGGCGAAGATCGTCGCGGCGATGATGCCGGGCAGCGCCACCGGGATGAAGATCCGAGTGAGCGTCTGGAACCACGTGGCGCCGTCGATCAGCGCCGCCTCGTCGAGCTCCTTCGGGATCGAGGCGAAATAGCCGATCATGATCCAGGTGCAGAACGGGACGGTGAGCGTCGGGTAGAGGATGATCATCGTCCACCAGTTGTTGAGCAACTGGATTCCGAGGGTTTCGTTCACCCAGGCGAACATCTTGAAGAGAGGAATGAACAGCAGGGTCTCGGGGATCAGGTAGGTCAGGAAGACGCCGGTCGCGAGCGTCGCCGAGCCCCAGAACTTCATGCGCGCCAGCGCGAAGGCGGCGACCACGCTGATCAGCATGGTGACCGCGACGACGCACACCGAGATGAGCGCCGAGTTGCGAAAGAAGGTGATGAAGACGTTGTCGGTCAGCAGCGCGACGTAGTTCCCAAGCGTCGGGTCGAACACCCACCACGGATTGGTCTCGGCCGAGATCTCCGCGCTCGTCTTCAGCGAGGTGATGAACATGTAGACGGGGGGCGTCAGGAAGAAGATCGCGAACAGCACCAGGAAGAAGTAGGACCAGCGCAGCGCCCAGCGCCGGTCCCGGCTGATGCTGCCGTATCCCGGGCGTCTGGCGGCCCCCGCCGCGATCGCAAGATTGGCCATCAGACCTCGCTCCCGCGCTTGCTGACATCCCGCAATATGAGAGCCGCGCCCACGGCGAGGATCGGCACCATGAAGAGGGAGACCGCCGCGCCCAGGGGAATGTCGCCGCTCTCGATGCCGAGGCGGAAGGCCCAGGTGCCGAAAATGTGGGTGGTGTTGAGCGGATCGCCGCGCGTCAGCACGCGCACGATATCGAAGTTGGCGAAGGTGACGATGGTCGAGAACAGCGCCGTGATGGCGATGATGTTGCGCATCATCGGCAGGTTGATGTACCAGATGCGCTGCCACCAGTTCGCGCCGTCGATCGCCGCCGCCTCGTGCAGCTGCTCCGGCACCGATTTCAGCGCGGCCAGGTACATGATCATGAAGAATGGCGCGCCGATCCACACGTTCACCAGGATGACCGAGAAGCGGGCCCAGCCGGTCTCGCCGATCCACGGGATCGGGCCGATGCCGAGCGGCGCCAGCAGCCAGTTGAAGGCACTGTAGGCCGGATCGAACAACCACAGCCAGGCAAGCGTGCTCATCGCCGCCGGGATGACCCACGGCACGAGCAGCATGCCGCGCCACTTCCGTTGCCCCTTGGCCGGAATGTTGTGGACGAGGTGCGCCACGATGAAGCCGATGATTGCCTTGAAGATCACCGCGGTGATCGCGAACAGGCAGGACTGATAGACCACCATCCAGAAGGTGTCGCGACCGAACAGGAATTCGAAATTCGCGAAACCCACGAACCTGGTCATGCCCTTGTTGAGCATCGCGAGATAGATGGCGTAGCCGGCGGGATAGGCCACCAGCGCGAAGATCAGCACCAGCAGCGGCAGGGTCATCAGGAAGGCGATGGTCGACTTGCGCTGGAGAAGCTTGTGCAGCCCGCTGCGGCTGTCCGCGGCTGCGGTGCCGACCCCTCTAACGGCGATATTGGCCATCGCTTACTCCGCTTGCTGTCCATCACCGCACGGGGCCGGGGCGGCCGCCGGATGGCCGCCGCCCCACCCGTCGGCCCGGCTCAGGTGCGCATGTAGCCTTCGAGCTCGCCAGCGGCGAAGTTCAGCACCTGGTCCATCTTCTCGCCCCTCATGGCGTAGCGGACCACCATCTGGGTCTGCAGACCCTGGCGGTAGATCTGCACGGCGATCTTGTGCGGCGCGGGCGCCGCCGCGATCGAGAGGATCTGGTGATTGTAGGGGTTGGGATAGTGATAGAGCGTGCCCTTGGGCGGCTCCACCTCTTCCCACACCTTGAGCTTCGTCAGGTTGGCGAAAGCCGGGATGTCGTAGCCCGCACTGGCCTTGACCATCTCCTCGATCGCCGCGGGCTGCGAGAGTTCGTTCACCAGCGCCTTGGCCGCCGACTGGTTCTTGCCGAAATTCCAGATTCCCCAGAAGTTCGTCGTGAACGGGCCGTAACGCCCGGCCGGCCCGGCCGCCATGCCGTGGTGCCAGGTCTGCGCGGCAATCTCGGGCTTGTCGCGTTTTGCCACCGCCCAGGCACTCGGCGGATTCATGATCAGCGCCGTCTTTCCGGCGACGAATGTCCGGTTGTTGGTGGCGTCATCCCACGACGGCGCGTCGGGCGGCAGATACTGGACGAGCTGCTTCCAGTATTCGAGCGCCTTCTTGACGTTGTCGCTCTTGACCGTGATGTCGCCCTTGGCATTGACCAGCTCGGCACCGAACCCCTGGAAGATGGCGCCGCAGGTATCGACCGAATCCGGTGTCGTGCCGAGCCCGATGCCGAACGGGAAGCCCGCCTTGTGGCAGGCGGCGGCGGCCTTGAGGAAGGTGTCGTAGTTCCAGTTGTCGGCCTTGGGAGCGGCACCGACCGGATACATCGCCTGGACGTCGACGCCGGCATGCTGTTTCATCAAATCGATACGCGACGCGGGTCCCTTGAACTGGGCACCGGGGGTTTGCGGCACGGCGAGCCACCTGCCGCCGATCCTGCCGAGGTACTGCGTGATCGCACTGGCCTCGCCGTTCTGCTTGATCAGCGGTCCCATGAGATCGTCCACGGGCACGAGCTGCTCGGCGTAACGGGCGCAATCCCAGCTTCCAATGCTCAGAATATCGTGGCCCGATCGCGCCTGCGATTCGGCCGCCGCCGTCAGAACCAGCTTGTTGCCCTGCGAGGTGATGTAGTCGAGCTGCAGCTCGACCTTTTCCTTCTCGGCCCACTTCCGTGCGACGGCCTCGCTCGCCTTGTTGGCTCCCGGCACCCAATGGTCCCAGATGCCGACCGAGAGCTTGCCCGCGGCGTGGGCACCGCGCACGAACGGAGCGGCGACCAAGGCGGTGGACAGGGCGGCGGTACCGCCCACGAAACGACGACGCCCGACTTTTCTGAAAGCCATGGGGTTTCCTCCGTGATGGCCGTCTTGTGCGGCCAGTTTTGGATGTCGATCGCCACGAACACGGCGCGGTGACTCTCGAGCGGAGCCTTGCGCGAACTCTAAGCGCAAACGCGCGGACCCGGCAATGCCAAACCACCCCGCATGACTGCAGCCCTTGTGACTGCAGCCCTTGTGTTTGACACGAAACGAAAGCCGCCAGATGCTCGCGCCGCCGCAGCGCAACGAAAGGGACGCAAGGTGCAGGGAGTGAAGGACAGCGTCGAGTCGTCGAGGACCGTTCCGATCGCCAACCCCTGGCTGTCCGCCGTCGAGCCCTCGCCGATCGGCGAGACCAAGCGCTGGGTACTCGGGCGCAGCTTTCCCGCCGACCGGCCGCTGATCGACCTCAGCCAGGCGGTGCCGGGTTATCCGCCGGCACTCGAATTGCGCCGGCATCTCGGCGAATTGCTGCTCGATCCGGCGATGCACGGCTACACCCCCATCCTCGGCATACCGGCGTTGCGCGAGCAGTATGCCGCGCATCTCTCGTCGTTCTACGGCGCGCCGATCGCCGCCGGCGAGGTCGGCATCACGTCGGGCTGCAACCAGGCCTTCTGCCTCGCGCTGATGAGCCTCGCCCGGGCGGGCGACCAGGTGATCCTGCCGCGCCCGCACTACTTCAACCACGACATGTGGATGCGCATGCAGGGCATCGAGCCGGTGCCGCTCGACTTCCGGCCGGGCTCGGGCGCGATCCCGTCGGCGGAGGACGCCGCCCGGCTGATCGGGCCGAAGACGCGCGCGATCGTGCTGATCTCGCCCAACAATCCGACCGGTGCCGTCTATCCGGCGGCGACGATCCGCGCCTTCCACGACGTGGCGCGGCGACACGGCATCGCGCTGATCCTCGACGAGACCTACAAGGACTTCCTGCCCGAGGGCGAGCGGCCGCACGATCTCTTCGCCGACCCGCAGTGGCGCGGCACGCTGGTCCATCTCTACAGCTTCTCCAAAGTGTTCGCCCTGACCGGCTACCGCGTCGGCGCGGTGACGGCGGCGCCGGCGCTGATCGCCGAGATCGAGAAGGCGATGGACTGCGTGTCGATCTGCCCGCCGCGGCTGGCGCAGGAGGCGGCGCTGTACGGGCTGCGCACCCTGCTGCCGTGGGCGCGCCGCAACACCGAGGGGCTGAAGGCGCGCGCCGATCTGCTGGGCAACGGGCTGCAGCGCTCGAACCGCTGGCGGCTGGTCAGCATCGGCGCCTACTTTGCCTATGTCGAGCATCCCTTCGGCGGCGAGCGCTCGACGGCCGTCGCCCGGCGGCTGGCCGACGAGGAGAATTTGCTGACCATCCCCGGCGACATGTTCGGCGCCGGCCAGGAGCGCTTCATCCGCCTCGCCTTCGCCAACGTCAGCGACGACAAAATCCCCGCCGTGCTCGAACGGCTCGAGCGCTTCGGCGCGTAGGAGACGGATATGCCGCATGCGACCACCCCCGACGGCGTGAAGCTCTACTACGAGGAGGCCGGCAGCGGCGCGCCGATCCTGTTCGTGCACGAATACAGCGGCGACTGGCGGAGCTGGGAGCCGCAGATGCGCCATTTCTCGCGCAAGTATCGCTGCATCACCTACTCCTTCCGCGGCTACCCCGGCTCCGACGTGCCCGAGAGCGCCGACAAGTACGGCCAGCAGCACGCGGTCGACGACGTCAAGCACATGCTCGACCATCTGAAGATCGCCCAGGCGCACGTCGTCGGGCTCTCGCAGGGCGCCTTCGCCACCGCGCACTTCGGCCGCTGCCACGCGGATCGTGCGACCACCCTCACCCTGGCCGGCATCGGCTCCGGCGCCGACCGCGCCGGGCACGAGCAGTTCAAGAAGGATGCCCAGGCGACGGCGCAGCGAATCCGCGCCGAGGGCACGCTGAAATACGCCGAGGGACTGACCACCAACCCGACGCGCTCGCGCTTCAAGCAGAAGGATCCGCGCGGCTTCGCCGAGTTCGTCAGGCAGCTCGGCGAGCACCCGGTGACGGGCGCCGCCAACACGATGGAGAACTACCAGGGCAAGCGGCCGTCGCTCTACGACTTCGAGGACGAGTGGAAGAAGCTCGACGTGCCGACCCTGATCGTCTGCGGCGACGAGGACGAGCCCTGCCTGCAGCCCAGCCTGTGGCTGAAGCGCGTGCTGCCGAACGCGGGTCTCGCCATGTTCGCCAAGACCGGACACACGGTGAACATCGAGGAGCCCGACGCCTTCAATCGCGAGCTGTGGAACTTCCTGGCGCTGGCCGAGGCCGGCAAGTGGACGCCGGGCCATGCCATGGCGCCCGGCGCCAGCCTGATCTGACTCGCATCGCCGGGGCGCGGCCCGGCAGGTCTCCCTACTCCGCCTTCACCGTCACCGAGTGGTTGAGCGGGCCGTGGCCGCGGCCATAGCCGGGCGCGGTTTCGATGGCGCGTCGGACATAGGCGCGCGCGCGGACCACCGCATCGCGCAGGGTCATCTTCTGGGCGAGCCCGGCGGCGATGGCGGAGGCGAGCGTGCAGCCGGTGCCGTGCGTGCTGCGGCTCGGGATGCGGGCATCCTCGAAGCGCTCGACCCTGCCGTCATGGAACAGCAGGTCGACCACGCGCTCGCCCGCGAGATGGCCGCCCTTCATCAGCACGGCGCGCGCGCCCAGCGCGACGAGCGCCTCGGCGGCGCGGCGCATGTCGGCCTCGACGCGCACGGGGAAGCCCGCCAGCACCTCCGCCTCGGGCAGGTTGGGCGTGACCACGGCGGCCATCGGCAGCAGCACGTCGCGCAGCGCCTGCTCGGCCGCGCTCAGCAGCAGGCGATGGCCGCCCTTGGCGACCATCACCGGATCGACGACCAGGGGCACATCGGGCGCATGCCGGCGCAGCGCCCCGGCGACCGTGTCGATCACCTCGGCACTGTGCAGCATGCCGGTCTTGAGCGCGTCGGCGCCGATGTCGGTCAGGACGACCTCGATCTGCTGCGCGATGAAGGCCGGCTCGACCGGCACGACGCCGTGCACGCCCTCGGTGTTCTGCGCCGTCAGCGCCGTGATCGCCGTCGCGGCGAAGGCATTCATCGCGGTGACCGCCTTGATGTCGGCCTGGATCCCCGCGCCGCCACCCGAATCGGAGCCGGCGACGATCAGGACGCGGCCCTTCATGCCAACCTCTTCACGCGGCGGGCCGCGGGATCGCGTCGACGATCTGGCCGACGACGCGCTTCACCAGCTCCGGGTCGTCGCCCTCGGCCATGACGCGGACCAGCGGCTCGGTGCCCGACTTGCGCACCAGCACGCGGCCGCCGCGGCCCAACTCGCGCTCGGCGGCGGCGATCGCCGACACCACCGCGGGTGCGGCGAGCGCCGCACCGGCGTCGCCGACCCTGACGTTCCTGAGAAGCTGCGGCACGGGCTCGAAGGCGCGGAAGGTGCGGCTGGCCGGCTGGCCGCTCTTCTTCAGGGCCGCCAGCGCCTGCAACGCCGCCATGAGGCCGTCGCCGGTCGTGGCATGGTCGGTCATGATGATGTGGCCCGACTGCTCGCCGCCGAGATTGAAGCCGTCGGCGCGCATGCGCTCCAGCACGTAGCGGTCGCCGACCTTTGTGCGCACCAGGGAAAGGCCGCGGGCGCCGACGAAGCGCTCGAGGCCGAGATTGGACATCACGGTCGCCACCACGCCGCCGCCCCTCAGCCGGCCGTCGTCCTTCCACTGATCGGCGATGGTCGCCATCAACTGGTCGCCGTCGATCAGGTTGCCGTGCTCGCAGACCAGCACGACGCGATCGGCGTCGCCGTCGAGCGCGATGCCGATGTCGGCGCCGTGCAGGACGACGTGCTCCTGCAGGACGGCCGGATGCGTCGAGCCGCAATTGCCGTTGATGTTGAAGCCGTCGGGCGAGACCGCGACGGGAACGACGTCGGCGCCGAGCTCCCACAGCACGGTGGGCGCCACCTTGTAGGCGGCGCCGTTGGCGCAATCGACGACGATCTTCAGGCCGGTGAGATCGAGGCCGCGCGGGGCCGAGGCCTTGACCGCCTCGATGTAGCGGCCCTCGGCGTCGTCGAGCCGCCTGGCGCGGCCGATCGCGGCGGGCGCCGCGAGTTCCGCGTCGCCCGGCGCGGCGACCAGCCTCTCGATCGTGCCTTCGACCGCGTCCGAGAGCTTGAAGCCGTCGGGCCCGAACAGCTTGATGCCGTTGTCCTCGTAGGGGTTGTGCGAGGCCGAGATCATGACCCCGACGTCGGCCCGCATCGAGCGCGTGAGGAACCCGACGGCGGGCGTCGGCAGCGGCCCGAGCAGAAGCACGTCCATGCCGACGGAGAGGAAGCCCGCGGTCAGCGCCTGCTCGATCATGTAGCCGGAAAGCCGGGTGTCCTTGCCGACCACGACGCGGTGGCGGTGGTCGCCGCGGTTGAACACCAGGCCGGCCGCCATGCCGATTCGCATGGCGATTTCGGCGGTCATCGGCGCGGTGTTGGCGCGGCCACGCACCCCGTCGGTGCCGAAGAGAGTTCGCGACATGTCGCGCGCAATTTACAGCATCGCCGCCGAAACGGCGAGGGCCTGCCGGGTCGAGGCGACGTCGTGCACGCGCACGATGGCGGCGCCGCGCCGCACCGCCTCGACGGCGAGCCACACCGACGCCGGATCGCGGCGCTTCGGCTCCTCGACGCCGGTCAGCGTGCCGATGAAGCCCTTGCGCGAGGTGCCGACGAGAACCGGATAGCCGGCGGCGGCAAGGCGGCCGGTTCCGGCGATCAGCGCGACATTCTCCTCGACGCTCTTGCCGAAACCGACGCCCGGATCGATCGCGATGTCGTCGTGAGCGATACCGGCCTGTTCGCAGACGGCGGCGCGCTCCATCAGGAAGCCGCGCACGTCCTCGACGACATCGGCATAGGGCGCGCCGGTGTACCTGTCGCCGGCCTCGCCGCGGCGATGCATGAGCACGGCGGCGACGGCGCGATCGCGCACCAGCGGCAGCATGTCGGGATCGTCGCGCAACGCGGAGACGTCGTTGACGATGCGGGCACCGGCATCGAGGCAGGCGCGCGCGACCTCGGCCCGCCGCGTGTCGATCGAGACGGGCGCGCCGCGCCGCGCCAGCCTCTCGACCACCGGCAGCACGCGCCGCAACTCCTCCTCGACCGAGATGGGCGAGGCGCCCGGCCGGGTCGATTCGCCGCCGATGTCGAGGAAGTCGGCGCCTTCCGACAGGAACCGCAGGCCGTCGACGACGGCGCGTGCCGGATCGAGGCGCTCGCCGCCGTCGGAAAAGGAATCGGGTGTCACGTTGACGATCGCCATCAGCCGAGGGCGATCGAGCGCGACGCCCGCGAAGCGCCGGATCAAACGCCGGGCTGCGGCGCCGGATCGATCCCCGGCGCCGGGCCGGTCGTGGTCGGCACCGAGGCGCGGCGGCGCCGATCGTGGCCGTGGCCCGCACCGCCGGTCTCGTCACGCACGATCGGCTCGCCGCGCAGGACCTGGCCGATCTCGTCGTTGCTCAGCATCTCGTATTCGAGCAGCGCCTTGGCGATCCTGTGCAGGTCGTCGATGCGATCGGTCAGGATCTGCTTGGCCTGCCCCTCGGCCTGCTCGATCAGGCGCCGGACCTCCTGGTCGATCAGCTGGGCTGTCGCCTCGGACACGTTCTGGTGCTGGGTCACGGCGTGGCCGAGGAACACTTCCTGCTCGTTGGCCTGGTAGCGCACGCGGCCGAGCTTGTCGGACATGCCGTAGGCCGTGACCATCCCGCGCGCCATCTGCGTGGCGACCTGGATGTCGCTCGCGGCGCCCGTCGTGACGTTCTCCGGTCCGAAGATGATCTCCTCGGCGGTGCGGCCGCCGAACAGGATGGCGAGCCGCGATTCCAGGTAGAGCTTGGTGTGGCTGAGATGGTCGCGCTCCGGCAGCTGCATGGTGACGCCGAGCGCGCGGCCGCGCGGGATGATCGTCACCTTGTGCAGCGGGTCGGACTTCGGGACGTGCAGCGCGACCAGGGCGTGGCCGGCCTCGTGATAGGCCGTGAGCTTCTTCTCCTCGTCGGTCATCGCCATCGAGCGGCGCTCGGTGCCCATCAGCACCTTGTCCTTGGCGTACTCGAAGTCGGCCATGGTGACGAGGCGCTTGCCGACCCTCGCGGCGCGCAACGCCGCCTCGTTGACGAGGTTGGCGAGGTCGGCGCCGGAGAAGCCCGGCGTGCCGCGCGCGACCACGCGCGCATCGACGTCCGGCGCCAGCGGCACCTTGCGCATGTGGACCTTGAGGATCTTCTCGCGGCCGCCGACGTCGGGGTTCGGCACGATGACCTGGCGGTCGAAGCGGCCCGGGCGCAGCAACGCCGGATCGAGCACGTCGGGACGATTGGTCGCCGCGATCAGGATGACGCCCTCGTTCGATTCGAAGCCGTCCATCTCGACCAGCAGCTGGTTGAGCGTCTGCTCGCGCTCGTCGTTGCCGCCGCCCAGGCCGGCGCCGCGATGGCGGCCGACGGCGTCGATTTCGTCGATGAAGACGATGCAGGGCGCGTTCTTTTTGGCCTGCTCGAACATGTCGCGCACGCGGCTGGCGCCGACGCCGACGAACATCTCGACGAAGTCGGAGCCCGAGATGGTGAAGAACGGCACGTTGGCCTCGCCCGCGATGGCGCGCGCCAGCAAGGTCTTGCCGGTGCCCGGCGGACCGACCAGCAGGCAGCCCTTGGGAATCTTGCCGCCGAGGCGCTGGAACTTCTGCGGATCCTTGAGGAAGTCGACGATCTCCTCGAGCTCGGCCTTGGCCTCGTCGATGCCGGCGACGTCCTCGAAGGTGACGCGGCCGTGCTTCTCGGTGAGCAGGCGCGCGCGCGACTTGCCGAAGCCCATGGCGCGGCCGGTGCCGCTCTGCATCTGGCGCAGGAAGAAGATGTAGACGCCGACCAGCACCAGCACCGGCAGCCAGCTGACGAAGATGCTGCCGAGATTGACGCCCTCCTCGGCCGGCCCGGCCTCGACCCGGTCGACGTTCTTGATCAGCATCGGCATGAGCTGATCGTCGGGCGGGGTGCTCGGGATGTAGGTCGCGAACTTCTGCAGGCCGTTGCGCGGCTCGCGGAAGGTGCCGGTGATGGTGTTGCCGGAGATGCGCACGTCCTGGACCTGGCGCTGCTCGACGGCGCGCACGAAGTCCGAATAGGAGACGGTGTTGCCGGCCGACCGGGTCGTTCCGCCCTGGAAGACGCTGTAGAGAAGCGCCAGCAGCAGGACGATGACAATCCACAGGGCGGCGTTACGATTGAAGGGGTTCACAGGGGCGAAATCCGTCGAAGGGAGTTGTCAGTCTAGATGGGTTCCAACCGGCGTGCCGCAAGCGAAAAAAGCGGCCGGGATGAGGGGTTGCCCCCGGTTCTTACCGCTTTTCCTGCCATTTTCGCACCGGACAATCCAGCACAGCCGACCGTCGCCCGGCGCCTTGCGCAGCATCAGCCGGCAGCCGGATAGTGTGAAATCGCGGCTTTTTCCGGTCCGTCCCCGCCCCTCGACCCGCGAAAGCCGCGCCACGGCGCGCTCCAGCCGCTCCCGGCGGGGCGGATGGTCGCGCGTGCCGACCGCCTGAACGACCCGGCTCAACAGTCGGCCCGCCAAGGCAGTGTCGAGGCGCGCCACCCCTTCGCAATCCACCGAGACGCTGCCATCCGGCGTGAACGCCAGGATCGCGACGGCGGTTTCGGCCAGCCGGCGTTCGGTCTCGCCGCGATCACCGGTGACGACCGGCGTCCGCCCTTGCCGCGGCGCGGCGCGCAGTCGCGACCGGGCAAAACGAAGGTCGGCGTTCGACGGATCCTCGACCCAACCGACACCCCGCGCCTCGAGCGTCGCGGTCAAGCGCTCGCGCGCCACGCCGAGCAACGGTCGCAGAAGGCGCACGTCGCGATGCTCGACCAACGCCGCCATGCCGGCCAGACCGTCGGGCCCGCTGCCGCGCTCGTGCCGCATGACCACCGTCTCGGCCTGGTCGGCAGCGTGGTGGGCGACGAGCAGATGAAGGATGCCGCGCCTGACGCACGCCTCGGACAGCAGTGCGTAGCGCGCAACGCGCGCCGCCTCCTGGATGCCCTGCGCCGGCTTGGCGCCGACCCAGCGCAGCACCTCGCCGGCGATGCCGAGGCTCTCCATCCGGCGGTGCGTTGCATCGGCCTCGGCGGCGGCTTCGGCGCGCAGGCCGTGATCGACGATCAGGGCAAACGCGGCACCGCCGCGCACGACGGCCCATTCATGCGCCAGCAGCGCGAGGCAGGTGGAATCGCGCCCGCCCGACAGGGCCACCGCCACCACGGGCGGCCGTTCGAACGGCTCGAACGGCGACATCAGTTCGGCGAACTCGCGCGCCGACAGCGGCAGCGCGGCACCCGCGCTCAACCGCACCCGTTCTTCTGGCGCTCCTGCGCCACGCGCCGCTTCTGCAGATCGGTGGCCCGCGGATAATCCTGCGTGAACCGGGTGAACATCGTGCAGGCTTCCGTCTTCTTGTTCATCGCGGCGAGCGTGATGCCGAGCTTGAGCAGATTGTCCGGCCCCTTCGGACTGGCCTTGTAGACCTTGTAGCCCTCGGCGAAGGCGACCGCGGCCTGCTGGTAGTCGCGGCGCGCGTAGTAGGTCTCGCCCAGCCAGTACTGCGCGTTGCCCGCCAGCACGTGCTGCGGGTTGCGCTGCACGAACGTCCTGAAGCCCTGCTCGGCACCGGCGTAGTCGCCGTCCTGCAGCTTCTTGAAGGCGTCGTGGTAGAGCTGGTCGGCGCCGGGCTGCGCCGCGGGAGGCGCCGCGCCAGGTGCGGGCGGCCGGGCCGCCGGCGGGGTCTGCGACGCCGCCTGTTGGCCGGGCCGGGCCGCCGCCGGCCCGCCGGGACGGGCGCCGCCCTTCTCGAGCTGCTCGAGGCGGAACTCGTAGTCGGCCTGCATCTTCTCCATCTGCTGCTCGAGCTGCTGGTTGCGATATTGCAACTGCTCGACCTGGCCGGTGAGCAGCGTGATCGCCTGCTGCAGCTGGTTGAGCCGGTCCTCGATGTAGACCGGGTCCACGCGCTGCGCGTGCGCGCCGTTCGGCAGGGCCAAGGCGGCAACGAGAAGGATGGCGGAAAGCTGGGTTCTCAAAGCTGGCTTCTCATCGGAGGCTCGATGTTCGACGTCAAAGCGGGCCATTTTCGGGCATGCCGGGCGCGACTCCAAACGAAAACGCCGGCCGCGAAGCGGCCGGCGTCTGCCATGCCCGCAGGCGCGGCGGCTTACTGCAGGGCGGTGATGGCGCGGCGGTTGCGCGCCCAAGCCCCCTCGTCCGAACCGACCGGGTCGGGGCGCTCCTTGCCGTAGCTGATGGTCTTGATGCGCTGGGCCGGAATGCCTTGCGCGATCAGGTACTGGCGCGAGGCGTTGGCGCGGCGCTCACCGAGCGCGAGGTTGTACTCGCGCGTGCCACGCTCATCGCAATGGCCTTCGATGATGATCTGATAGTTGGTGTACTTCTTCAGCCATTCGGCCTGCCGGTTCAATGTCTCGCGGCCGTCGGGGCGAATGACCGATTGATCGGTGTCGAAGAACACCCGGTCGCCGACATTCTGGCGGAAGTCGGCGACGGAGCCTGGCGTCACGGTGGTGCTGGCGGGAGCCGGCGGCTGTTCGCTGCTGCACGCGGCGGCGACGAGCAGTGCCGCGATGGCGGCGATTGCCTTGAAAGCCTTCATTCCTCATTCGCCCCGGCTCTCGCCGGCGCGCTCCTCTCGGTTGCACAACTTCCAGACGCAACGACCCGAGCGATGGCGCGCCCGGGCCGGTGCGCGATGATATCCCCCGCTATTGCGGAATCAAGGGTGACCACGCCGGATCGGACGCGTCCGTGGGGGTCGGCACCTGTCGCTCGAAGCGACCGGTGATATCCACGGAATGCAGTGTCACTGAACCCGCCCGGCCTCCGGAGTTGGGCTGCTGGCGGAAGAACATGAGGACCCTTCCATTGGGCGCCCAGGTCGGGCCCTCCACGAGGAACCCGCTCGCCAGCATGCGTTCGCCGCTGCCGTCGGGCCGCATGACGCCGATCCCGAAGGTTCCGGCCGTCATCTTGGTGAAAGCGATGTAGTCGCCGCGCGGCGACCAGACCGGCGTGGCATAGCGTCCGTCGCCGAAGCTGATGCGCTTCTCGCCGCCGCCGCTGGAACTCATGACGTAGAGCTGCTGTGTGCCGCCGCGGTCGGAATTGAACACGATCTGCGTGCCGTCGTTGGAATAGGACGGCGAGGTGTCGATGGACGGCGAGTTGGTCAGCCGACGCAGATTGCGGCCGCGCACATCCATCTCGTAGAGGTTCGTGCGGCCATCCTGGGAAAGACTCATCGCCACCTTGGTGCCGTCGGGCGAGAAGCGTGGAGCAAAACTCATGCCGGGGAAATCGCCGAGCAGCTCGCGACGGCCGCTGTCGACGTTCTGCAGGTAGACGCGCGGCGGCGTGTTGCGCTCACCGTAGGCCATGTAGACGATCTCCTGCAAGGTCGGCGAGAAGCGCGGCGTGATGGCAATCGTCCGGCCGTCGGTGATGTAGCGGTTGTTGGCGCCGTCCTGATCCATGATGGCGATGCGCTTGGTGCGGTTGTTGAGCGGCCCGGTCTCCGACACATAGGCGACGCGCGTGTCGAAGTAGCCCTCCTCGCCGGTCACGCGCTTGTAGATGGCGTCGGAAATGATGTGGGCGAGCCGCCGCCAGTTGTTGGGCTGGCTGGTGTAGGAGAAGCCGGTGAGCTGCTGGCCGACCACGACGTCCCACAGCCGGAAGTCGACCTTGATGTTGCCGCCGACCTGGGTGACCTGCCCGACCACCAGCCCCTCGGCGCCGGCGGTGCGCCATTCGGGGAAGCGCGGCGCGGCGTTGGGGTTGATCTCGCGCTGGATGAAGGCGCCCGGCGGGATCGAGCGGAACAGCCCGGAATTCTGCAGGTTGTTGCGGATCACCGTGGCCATCTCCGCGCCGACGCGGTCGCCCGCGAAGTCGACGACGGCGATCGGCTTGGGCTCGAAGTTCGGCCGCGTGATGTCGATCGTGAGCTGCGCCCGCGCGGGAGCGGCGAGAACCGCCATCGGCAAGGCAGCCAGGATCGTTCGACGGGGCAACTGCATGTCCAACCTCTTGGTCAGGAGCGGAGTCATATCGCGGAGCTCTCTGTCAGTAGTCGCGGGGATCGAAATTGAAGGTGATCGTGCGCCACGCGTTGTATTTATCCGGTGACAACGGCCAGGGCTGGCAACGCGGGTTCATGATGGCGCGATGCGCGGCGTCTGCGGCGGCCCGGTAGGCGGGATCGCTGTTGTAGCGGCCGGTTTCGCGCAGGTCGGCCTTCACCGGCGTGCCGTCCTGGTTCATCTGCACCACGAGCGTTATGACGAGCTGATCCTGCCCCTTCACGCCGACGGGGAAATTCCAGCACGGGCGGATCTTCTGCCGCACGCCTTCCACTTCGCTCGCCGTCACCACGGCGGCGAGGTTGGGCGCCTGCGGTGCCTGTCGCGTGACCTGCTGAACCGGCTTGGGCTGCTGCTCGGGGGTCTGCACCCTGGTCTTGGAGTCCTGGTTCTTGAGCAGGCTGTCGACGATCGAATCGACGTTCGGCTTGGGCGGCGCGGGTTTCGGCGGCGCGGGCTTGGGCGGCTCGACCTTCTTCACCTCGGGCTTGGGCGGCTCGGGCTTGGGCGGCTCGGGGGGCTTCTCGACCTTGGGCGGGTCCGGCTCCCTGGGCTTGAGCGCGATCAGCTCCTCGGCCGGCTTGGGCGGTTCGGGCCTGGGCTTGACCTCGGGCTTCGGCGCGACCGGCTTGGCCTCCGCCACGTCCGGCTTCGGCGGCTCCGGCGCCGGGATCGGGTCCGCCGTCTTGGGCGGCGGCGCCTTCGTAGTTTCGGTGTCGATCTTGGCGTCCTTGGGCTGGGGCGGCGGATTGCCGACGGTCGGTGCCGCCGCCTTCTTGTCGATCGCCTCGAACTCGACCATCACCGGCTCCGGCTCGACCGGCGGCCGGCTGAAGAAGTTGAAGTTCGCCACCGCCGCCGCCAGGGCAACGACATGCACCGCCGCCGACAGCACTGCCGGCGTGCGCATCTCGATGCTGGCGGGGGCGCCGTCGAACATGCGGTACTCGCCTGCCCTAACGCCTCGGGGCCGGCTGAGGTGCCGGCGCCGGCCGTCCTCCCGCCGCGGGCGGCTGCGCCTGCTCGCCGAGCAGGCCGAGCTGGCGGAAGCCGGAATCGATCACGACGCCCATGACCTCCATCATGCGGCCGTAGTTGATGTCCTTGTCGCCGCGGATGAAGACCCGCTGGTCCGGCTTCTCGGCGTGGACGGCCTTGAGCTTCTCGGCGAGGTCCCCGAGCTCGTACCTGGTCTCGCCGAGGAAGACCTCGTCCTGCTTGTTGACGCTGACCACCATCGGCTCGTCCTTGCCGCCGACCTGCTGGGCGCTCGTCTTGGGCAGGTCGACCGGGACGCCGACCTGCATGAGCGGCGCGGTGATCATGAAGATGATCAACAGCACCAGCATCACGTCGACCAGCGGCGTGACGTTGATCTCGGCGATCGGCGCGAAGCGCCGGCGCCGGAACCGGCCGGACGGGGGACCGCCTGCCGAGGGAACGATGCCGGCCATCAGCCCTGCTCCTCGAGCTGACGCGACAGGATGGTGATGAACTCGCCGGCGAAGGCCTCGAGCTGCTGCGAGTAGCGCATCACCTGCCCCGACAGGATGTTGTAGGCGCTGGCCGCCGGGATGGCGGCGACGAGGCCGATGGCCGTCGCGAACAGCGCCTCGGAGATGCCCGGCGCGACGACGGCGAGCGAGGTGTTCTTCGACTGGGCGATGTGGCCGAAGCTGTTCATGATGCCCCACACCGTGCCGAACAGGCCGACGAACACCGCGTTGGCGCCGACCGTCGCGAGAAAGCCGAGCCGCTTCTCGATGGCTTCCATTTCACGCTGGATGGTGACGCTCATGACCTGCTCGATGCGCTGGCGCAGCGCGGCGCGCGCCGTCGCGCTGGCGGCCAGGCCCTTGGAGAGCGAGCGCCGCCATTCGCGCATCGCCGCCGAGAACACGCTCGACATCGGATCCTCGGGCTTGGAGCCGACGCGGTCGTAGAGATCCTCGAGCGAGACGCCCGACCAGAACGTGTCCTCGAACGACTGCGCCGACTTCTTCAAAGAGCGCAGCCGAAACATCTTCTCGAAGATGATCGCCCACGACCAGAACGAAGCCAGGAGGAGTGCGATCATCACCGCCTTCACAACCCAGTCGGCCTGCAGGAAGAGGCCGTAGATGGACATATCCAAAGGTGGCGTGCTGCCGCCGAGGGGGGTACCGGCGACCTGCGCGTAGGCGTTCATTCGTTTCTCCGTTGGTTCAAAGGGTCATACGTGAATATGGCGTGAGCGGGGCGGGTCGGCGGCGCCGACGCGCGCCAAGGCCGTCCTGAGGTGCGGCGGCAACCGCACCGGGCGGCCGGTCGCGCCCATGCAGGCGACCGTCAGCTCGGCGCGGACCAGGACATCCCCGCTGCGCCGAGCCTGCTGCAGCATGTCGAGCGACGCCCCGCGCAGTTCGCCGCAGGTGGTGACGATTTCGATGGTTTCGTCGAGCCGGGCCGGCCGCAGGTAGTCGATGAGGCAGCGCCGCACGACCCAGTTCACGCCCCGCTCGTCGCGCAGCGCGCTGTGCTCCTGCCCCAGCAGCCTCAACAGCTCGGTGCGGCCGCGCTCCAGGAAGCGCAGCCAGTTGGCGTAGTAGACGATGCCGGCGGCATCCGTGTCCTCGTAGTAGACCCGCAGCGGCAGGATGTGGGCGCCGTCCACGAAGCGCCCCGACGTCGGTTCGCTGCTCACGCCTCCTCCACCGACCCATCGCCCGACAGCAGGTCGAGCTGATGCCGCTGCTCCCTGGGCATGGCGAGTCCGAGATGACGATAGCCACCCTCGGCCAGCAGCCGCCCGCGCGGCGTGCGCATCAGCAAGCCGAGTTGCATCAGGTAGGGCTCGATCACGTCCTCGATGACGTCACGCTGCTCGGAGAGCGCGGCGGCGAGCGTCTCCACGCCGACCGGGCCGCCGCCGTAGTTCTCGGCGATGCAGGCGAGATAGCGACGATCCATGGCGTCGAGCCCGCGCCCGTCGACCTCGAGCCGCGTCAACGCCGCGTCGGCCGCCCGCGCATCGACCGCCTTGTGGCCGGCGACGGCGGCGAAGTCGCGCACGCGCCGCAGCAGGCGGTTGGCGACACGCGGCGTGCCGCGCGAGCGCTTGGCGATCTCGGCCGCGCCATCGCCCGCCAGCTCGAGCTTCAGCACGCGCGCGGCACGACGCACGATCGTCTCGAGTTCGGCCGGTTCGTAGAACACCATGCGCAGCGGAATGCCGAAGCGCTCGCGCAAGGGTCGGGTCATCAATCCCGAACGGGTGGTCGCGCCGACCAGGGTGAAGGGCGGCAGATCGATGCGCACCGAGCGGGCGGCAGGCCCCTCGCCGATCATCAGGTCGAGTTGGAAGTCCTCCATCGCGGGATAGAGGATCTCCTCGATCGCCGGATTGAGCCGATGGATCTCGTCGATGAAGAGCACGTCGCGCGGCTGCAGGTTGGTGAGCTGGGCGGCGAGGTCGCCGGCCTTCTGGATCACCGGTCCCGAGGTGGCGCGGAAGCCGACGCCCATCTCGCGCGCCACGATCTGCGCCAGGGTCGTCTTGCCGAGGCCGGGCGGGCCGTGGAACAGCACGTGGTCGAGCGCCTCGCCGCGGGCGCTGGCCGCGGCGATGAAGATCCTGAGATTCTCGCGCACCTGCTTCTGGCCGATGAACTCGTCGAGCGCCTGCGGACGCAGCATCGGCTCCGCGGCGTCTTCCTCGGCCCGCCTGGACGCGACCAGGCGTTCGGGCTCGCCGTTCACCGCGACAGCTCCTGCAGGCCGGCGCGGATCACCGCGTCGAGCCTGGCCTCGGCGCCCAGCCGCTGAGCGACACGCGCCACCGCGCCGAACGCCTCGACCCGGCGGTAGCCGAGATTGACCAGCGCGGACACGGCGTCCTCGTTGATCGAGCCGGCCTGAACCGGCGCGGCGGCCTGTTCGGACCTGGCGGCGGACGCAACGCCGAACACGGCGGCCTTGTCCTTCAACTCGGTCGCCAGGCGCGCGGCGAGCTTGGGCCCGACGCCGGCGGGCCGGCTGAGCGTGGCACGGTCCTGCGCGGCGATGGCACGCGCGATCTCGTCGGGCGCCAAGGTCGAGAGGATCGACAGCGCAACCCTGGCGCCCACACCCTGGACGGTGGTCAGGATGCGGAACCAGTCGCGCTCGGCGGTGTCGAGGAAGCCGTAGAGCGCGATCGCGTCCTCGCGCACGATCGTCTCGACCAGCACCGTCACCGGCCCGCCAACCACGAGGTCGCGCAGGGTGCGCGCCGATGCGGCGACGAGATAACCGACGCCCGATACGTCGATCACGGCGCTGTCGCCGTCGATCGATTCGACGATGCCCTTCAGTCGCGCGATCACGGGGCGGCCTCGATGCGGCGCGCCGTGGCGCGGTGATGGGCGTGGCAGATGGCGACGGCGAGTGCGTCGGCGGCGTCGGCCGTGGCGTCGACGCCGGGCAGCAGACGGCCGACCATCATCGCGATCTGCCGCTTGTCGGCCTGGCCCACCCCGGTCACCGACTTCTTCACCAGCCGCGCGGCATACTCGAACACCGGCAATCCGGCCCGCGCCGGCGCCAGCAGCACCACGCCGCGCGCCTGGCCAAGCTTGAGAGTCGAACCCGGATTGACGTTCACGAATGTCTCCTCGACCGCCGCTTCCGACGGACGCCGGGCGGCGATCACGCCGGCGACGCCGTCGAACAGATCGGCCAGCCGCTCGGCGAGGCTGCGGTCGCCCGCCACCTTGATCACGCCGTGCGCCACGTGGCGCAGGCGATTGCCGTCGACGTCGATCACGCCCCAGCCGGTCAGGCGAAGACCGGGATCGAGGCCGATCAGTCTCATGGCCCCGGTCAGGCCGCGAACTTCGCCAGAGCGTCGTCCGACAGCTCGAAGTTGGCGTAGACGTTCTGCACGTCGTCGTTGTCTTCGAGCGCCGCGATCATGTCGAGCAGGGTCCGCGCCACGTCGCCTTCGACCGGCGCGGTCGTCTTCGGCCGCCACACCAGCTTGGCCGACGACGGCTCGCCCAGCGACTTCTCGAGCGCTTCGCGCACGACGCTGAAACTGTCCTGGGCGGCGATGACCTCGTGGCCGCCACCCTCGCCCTCGGCGGTGGCGACATCGTCGGCGCCCGCCTCGATCGCCTTTTCCATCACCTGGTCGGCGGTGCCGGCCGCGAGAGGGAAGCGGAACTCGCCGACCCGGTCGAACATGAAGGAGACGCTGTTGGTCTCGCCGAGATTGCCGCCGTGCTTGGTGAAGATCGAGCGCACCTCGCCGGCCGTGCGGTTGCGGTTGTTGGTCAGCGCCTCGACGATCAGAGCAACACCACCCGGCCCGTACCCCTCGTAGCGCACCTCGTCGTAGTTGGCGTCGGCATCGGCACCCGAGCCGCGCTTGATGGCGCGATCGATGGTGTCGCGCGTCATGTTGGCCTCGCGCGCCGCGATCATCGCCGCCCGCAGTCGCGGGTTGGACGCCGGATCGGGCGATCCCAGACGCGCCGCCGTCGTGATTTCACGGATCAGCTTGGTGAAGATCTTGGCCCGCTGGGCGTCCTGGCGCCCCTTGCGGTGCATGATGTTCTTGAACTGCGAATGGCCCGCCATGGCCCGACAACCAGATTCGGTGAGTTGATCGGGCGCCTATACCACTTCTCGTGGGTTTTGGGAGTGTTAGAGACGACGCTTTGGCCATCGGCACAAAAAAAGGCGGGGGCCGAAGCCCCCGCTAAAAAACGTCGGAACCTAGATTCCGACGCCCCCTCTAACCTTGAAGACAGTTCGCCGACACGGCGAAAAATCCTTTAACATCAAAAGGATGCCGGATTTTCCCCAGGCCGTCAACGAAAGCCTTCAAGTACCTCTAATAGGTACGGATGCCCGTTGCGGGATACAAGATGCTGCAATCAGGCGGTGGCCGCCAGCCGGCCCCCGATCCGGACCGGCCGGATCGACCTGGCGAGCCCGGTCTTGTCGTCGCTCTCGACAATCGCGGCGCAAAGGGTGCCCTCGCCGTCTGCGGGCACCAGCCGCTCGCCGGGCACCTTGCGGATGAAGCGCTGGATGGCGATGTCCTTCTTCATGCCGATCACCGAATCGTAGTCGCCGCACATGCCGACATCGGTCTGGTAGGCGGTGCCGCCGGGCAGGACCCAGGCGTCGGCGGTGGGGATGTGGCTGTGCGTGCCGAGGACGGCCGACACGCGGCCATCGCAGAAATGGCCCATCGACTGCTTTTCGCTGGTCGCCTCGCCATGCACATCGACCAGGATGAAGTGCGCCGACCGGCCGAGCGTGTAGCGCGCGAGCTCCGCCTCGACCGCCCGGAACGGATCGTCGAGTGCGTCCATGAACAGCCGGCACATGGCGTTGATCACCACGATCTTCTGGCCGCGCGCCGTCTCGAACAGGTTGACGCCCCAGCCCGGCGTGCCGGGCGGGAAATTCACCGGCCGCAGCAACCGCTTGTCCTGGGCGATGTAGGGCACGATCTCGCGCTGATCCCAGACGTGGTTGCCGGTGGTGATGCAGTCGACGCCCGCCTCGTGCAGTTCGCCGCAGATCTTGGCGGTGATGCCGTAGCCCGCGGCGGCGTTCTCGCCGTTGACCACGACGAAGTCGAGACCGAGCTCGCGACGCAGGCGCGGCACGTTGCCGATCACCGCCTCGCGGCCGGAGCGGCCGACGATGTCGCCGCAAAACAAAATCTTCATGGTTCAGACAAAGGCGCAAGCACGCCGGTCGGTCAACAGCCAATCGAGCCTTTGATCGTCCGGCTCGTGCGGCACCTCGGGCAGGAACTGCGCATCGAAGCCGACTCCCACGGCGGTCAGCGCACGCCGCGCGCGCAAATGCACGAGCGTCCGATCGTAGAAGCCGCCGCCATATCCCAGCCGCCAGCCTTGCCGATCGCAGGCGAGGAGCGGCACGAGCAGGGCGTCGGGCTGCACGATCGCGCGGCGCGCCGTCGGTTGAAGGGTGCCGAACAGGCCGGCCTCGAGCGAATCTCCGGGACGCCAGACGCGAAACGACAAGGGTTGTCCCTTCTCCCGCACGACGGGGAGCGCGAGTTCGCAGCCTTCGTTGATCAGCTCGATCATCAACGGCCGCACGTCGATCTCCTCGCGCATCGGCCAGAAGCCCGCAACGCAGCAGGGCGAGGCGAACGGCCGCTCGTCGCGAAACGTGGCGACGAGCGCCTGCGCGGCCGAGCCGCGCTCGTCGGCGTCGAGGGCGGCGCGCCAGGCGAGCATGGTCGCCCGCAGCGTGCGCTTTTCAGCGAGGGTCATGACGAGCGGGGAGCAAGGTGGGGCGGCTCCACGATAGGCCGTGGTCGTAAAAACCTCCAAGGCCTGCAAAAGCAGGTGGGCGCCGTGTGACCAAGGCCACGGCCAAGGTCAGGGACAGCTCCCAGGAGATCTTTATTGGCCCCGGGGTTTTTAGGCGAACCACGCACCGCGCAGAATTCCGCCCCGCACCGAATCTAGGCATTCGACGCGGCCACCGCAATCCGGCACATCCGCCAAAATCAGGCCGCGCCGCTCACCTTTCTCTGCATCTTGTCGACCCGGGCGGTGATCAGTTCCTCGAGGGCGGTCGCCAGGGTGTCGGCACTGTCCGACGCGCTGGCGCGCGCCGTCTCGGCCTGCCGGGCGATGCCGCGCGCCTCGCGACTCTCCTCGGCGAGCAGGATGGCGGCGAAAACCAGCAGCTTCACCTCGGGCGTGCCCGGCGGCATCTGCAGTCGCAACGCCGAAACCTTCTCGTCGACATAGGCGGCCAGTTCCTGAACGCGCTCTTCCTCGCCTGCGCCGCAGGCGAGCTCGTAGGTGCGATTGGCGATTTGAATCGAAACCTGCGGCATTTCCGCTTCTCCATTTATTGCGCCCTGTTTTCGGGCGTTCGAGGGGGATTGAAGTCTACTTCGACGACGGCTCCGCCGTCACTGTTGATCGGCCGCCAGCAGCGAGCGGATGTATTCCATCGCGCGCTCCAGGCGACCCTCCACTTCCGCCGCCACCTTCTTCAGTTCTTCGTGCTGCTCTTCGAGGCGACTCAGCCGGCGGGCCAGGTCCTCTGCGCGGGCCCTCTCGGCGGCCAACCGCTGGTCGACCATCGATTCGAGACGATTGAGCGCGAAGTCCACGCGATCGGTCGCATTCGCAGGCTTCGGCATCGTCTGCTCCATGTGCGTCACCTTAAGTGCAGCGTCGGTGGACGGTCAACATGTGGTCCCTGTGGAGCAACGACGCCCGCAACATCTTGGCGCCGCGACGGGTTTTGCGCATTGACGCTCCGGGACGTGGCCGTCATGTTGCGCGCCATTCAAAAAACCACACGGCACCCGCATAAGATGACCGAACAAGCCGCTGCCCATCGCGACATGGCGAACGCCATCAGGGCCCTGGCCATGGACGCCGTGCAGCAGGCGGATTCGGGCCATCCCGGCATGCCGATGGGAATGGCCGACGTCGCCACGGTCCTGTTCGCCAGGTTCCTGAAGTTCGACGCAACCGATCCGCACTGGCCGGACCGCGATCGCTTTGTCCTCTCCGCCGGCCACGGCTCGATGCTGCTCTATTCGCTGCTCCACCTGACTGGCTACGCCGACATGACGCTCGACGAGCTGAAGCGCTTCCGCCAGCTCGGCAGCCGCACCGCCGGCCATCCCGAGTACGGCCATGCCAGTGGCATCGAAACCACGACCGGACCGCTCGGCCAGGGGCTCGGCAACTCGGTGGGCTTCGCGCTGGCCGAACGGTTGCTCGCCCAGCGCTTCGGCCGCGACGTCGTCGATCACTACACCTACGTCATCGCCGGCGACGGTTGCCTGATGGAGGGCATCGGCCAGGAGGCCATCACGCTGGCCGGCCATCTCGGCCTCGGCCGGCTGATCGTGCTGTTCGACGACAACGGCATCTCGATCGACGGCCCGACCTCGCTGTCGACGTCGGAGGACCACAAGAAGCGCTTCGCCGCCGCCGGCTGGCACGTGCAGGGCGTCGACGGCCACGATCCCGAGGCGGTGACCCGCGCCATCCGCAAGGCGCGCAAGGTCGAGGACAAGCCGTCGCTGATCGCCTGCAAGACCGTGATCGGCTACGGCGCGCCGACCAAGGCCGGCACCGCCGCCACGCACGGCTCGCCGCTCGGCAAGGACGAGATCGCCGGCGCGCGCGAGAAGCTCGGCTGGGCACACGCGCCCTTCGACATCCCGGAGCCCGTCTTCACCGCCTGGCGCAAGGTCGGCGCGCGCGGCAAGTCGCAGCGCCGCAAGTGGGTCAAGCGCCACGCCGCGATGGCCGAGCCCGATCGCGCCGAGTTCGATCGGCGCATCAAGGGCGACATCCCGCCCGCCGTCGGCGAGGCGATCGCCGCCTTCAAGGAGAAGATCGCCGGCGAGAAGCCGTCGTGGGCCACGCGCAAGTCGAGCCAGGAGGCGCTCGAGGTGATCAATCCCGTGCTGCCCGACACGGTCGGCGGCTCGGCCGATCTCACCGGCTCGAACAACACCAAGACCGCGACCCTGAAGGGCGCGAGCCGCACCGATGCGGCCGGGCGCTACGTCTATTACGGCATCCGCGAGCACGCGATGGCGGCGGCCATGAACGGCATGGCCCTGCATGGCGGCGTGATCCCCTACGGCGGCACGTTCCTGGTCTTCACCGATTACTGTCGCCCGTCGATCCGGCTCTCCGCACTGATGGGTCTGTGCGTGATCTATGTCATGACGCACGACTCGATCGGGCTCGGCGAGGACGGCCCGACGCACCAGCCGGTCGAACACCTGCCGGCCTTGCGCGCGATCCCGAATCTGCTGGTGATGCGGCCGGCCGACACCATCGAGACCGCCGAATGCTGGCAGATCGCGCTCGAAAGCCGCACGACCCCGAGCGTCATCGCGCTCACCCGGCAGAACCTGCCGACGGTGCGCGGTGCCTCGTCGGTTCAAGGGGGCGACGACAATCCGTGCCGCCGCGGCGCCTACATCCTGGCCGGCGATGGCGCCGCGCCGGTGCGCCTGATCGCATCGGGCTCGGAGGTCCATCTCGCGCTGGCGGCCCGCGATCTCCTGGCGAAAGACGGCATCCAGTCGGCGGTTGTGTCCATGCCGAGTTGGGAGTTGTTTGCCGTCCAGGACGACACATATCGGCGGCAGGTCATGGGCCCCGAGGGCACGGCGCGCGTCGCCTGCGAGGCGGCTACGGGCTTCGGCTGGGAGCGCTGGCTCGGCGCCAGGGGGGAGTTCGTCGGCATGAAGGGGTTCGGGGCGTCGGCCAAGGCGGGCGATCTCTTCAGGCATTTCGGCATCACCGCCGAGGCGATCGCGGCGGCGGCGCGTCGGCTGACAGGCTAACGGAGGAAGACATGGCAGTTCGAGTTGCAATCAACGGCTTCGGGCGCATCGGCCGCAACGTGCTGCGCGCCATCATGGAGTCCGGCCGCAAGGACATCGAGGTCGTCGCCATCAACGATCTCGGCCCGGTAGAGACAAACGCCCATCTCTTCCGCTTCGACTCGGTGCACGGCAAGTACAACGGCGAGGTCAAGGTCGACGGCGACACGCTCGACGTCGGTCGCGGCAAGATCAAGGTGACCGCCGAGCGCGATCCGGCAAAGCTGCCGCACAAGGCGCTGGGCGTCGACATCGCCATGGAGTGCACCGGCATCTTCACCAGCAAGGACAAGGCCTCCGCGCACGTCGCCGCCGGCGCCAAGCGCGTGCTGGTTTCGGCTCCAGCCGACAACGCCGACCTCACGGTCGTCTACGGCGTCAACCACGACAAGCTCACCAGGGATCACGTCGTCGTCTCCAACGCCTCGTGCACGACCAACTGCCTGGCGCCCGTCGCCAAGGTGCTGAACGACGCGGTCGGCATCGACAAGGGGTTCATGACCACCATCCACGCCTACACCGGCGACCAGCCGACGCTCGACACGATGCACAAGGATCTCTATCGCGGCCGCGCGGCGGCGCTGTCGATGATCCCGACCTCGACGGGTGCGGCCAAGGCGGTCGGCCTGGTGCTGCCCGAGCTCAACGGCAAGCTCGACGGCGTGGCGATCCGCGTGCCAACGCCGAACGTCTCCGTCGTCGACTTCAAGTTCGTCGCCAGGAAGAAGACCGACAAGGACGAGATCAACAAGGCGATCAAGCTCGCCGCCGCCAACCAGCTCAAGGGCATCCTGGGCTGGACGGACGCGCCGAACGTGTCGATCGACTTCAACCACGACAGCCACTCCTCGACCTTCCACATGGACCAGACCAAGGTGATGGACGGCACGCTGGTGCGCGTCATGAGCTGGTACGACAACGAGTGGGGCTTCTCCAACCGCATGTCCGACACCGCGGTGGCGATGGGCAAGCTGGGCTAGAGGCCGCGGAACGCCTCGGCCAGGTCGACCGGACCGCGGGTCGGCGGCCGCGCCGACTGCATTTCGACGAGACCCGTGAGATGGGCGAGCATCAACCTGCTCGCCCTTTCCGTTTTGCCCGCCGCGATCGCCGCGACGATGTCGCCGTGATCGTGGGGACCGGCGCAGTTGTGGAACCGGGCCGGCGCCGACAACGAGAAATGCATCGTCGACCGCGCCAGCAGGCCGCCCAGCAGGTGCGCAAGCTGCGCGTTGCCGCAGAGTTCGGCCAGCAGGACATGGAACCGGCCCGACAGCGCAAACAGGCTGGCGCGGTCGTCGCGCCGGATGGCGACCCGTTCCTGCCGGACGTGCGCCTTCAGCTTTCGCTTCTGATCCGGCGCGATGGCGGCGCTCAGACGGCGCACGATGCCGGCCTCCAGCAGCGCGCGCACCTCGTAGATCTCGCGGATGTCGTCGACCGACAGCGCCGGCACCACGGTGCCGCGATTGGGGACGGCCTCGAGCCAGCCTTCGTGCACCAGCCGGTGCAACGCCTTGCGGACGCGCTCGCGACTGACCTTCAGCACGCGCGCCAGCACCGGCTCCTGCAGCCGGGCGCCGGGCGGCAGCCGGCCCATGTGCATGGCGCGCCGGATCGAGTCGTAGACCGCCTTGTCGGCGGCCACGTCGCCTTTGCGGGGCGGCCTGGTCTTCCTGCGGCTATCGGGCGTCACGGTACACCCTGATAAAATAATGTGCACATTTTGTCAATAAATGTGCACATTCCGCTCGACTTCGGACCGTGACGCGCGCGCTCTCCGGAAGATCGCTTGGCACGCCGCTTGCGTCGCCCGTGCGACGGAGGGGTGAGTGCAGGCAGCGCGACAGACCAAGGCGGCACTGACCCTCGACGTCGAGGATCTGACCGTGCGCTACGGCCAGGCTCTCGCGGTCGACGGCGTGACGCTCTCCATCGAGCCCGGCGAGGTCGTCGCCCTGCTCGGGCCGTCGGGCTGCGGCAAGACCACCCTGCTGCGCGTCGTCGCGGGCTTCGTCCGCCAGGCCGCCGGCAGGGTCCGGGTCGACGGCACGCCGATCGACCACCTGCCGGCCAACCAGCGCAATGTCGGCATCGTCTTCCAGAACTACGCCCTCTTCCCGCATATGACCGTCGAGGAGAACGTCGCCTACGGCCTGCGCGCCCGGGGCATGCGCGGGCCCGACGTGCTCGCCCGCGTCTCGCGCTTTCTCGACATCGTGCAGCTCGGTGGCTTCCGCCAGCGCCTGCCGCGCCAGCTTTCGGGCGGACAGCAGCAGCGCGTGGCTCTGGCCCGGGCGCTCGCCGTCGAGCCGTCGATCCTGCTGCTCGACGAGCCGTTCGCCGCTCTCGACCGAAATCTGCGCCTCGACATGCAGATCGAGGTCAAACGCCTGCAGCGCTCCCTCGGTCTCACCACCATCCTGGTGACCCACGACCAAGACGAGGCAATGAGCGTCGCCGACCGCATCGCCGTCATGAACGGGGGCAGGGTCGAGCAGTTCGATTCGCCGGTCGCCATCTACGATCGCCCACGCACCCTGTTCGTCAACGGCTTCATCGGCACCACCAACCTTTTGCCGGGCCGGATCGCCGCGCGCCGGGGCGAGACCGCGTCGGTGACGCTCGATTCGGGTGCCACGCTCGACTTGTCCGCGCCGCCGGCGCTCGAGGTCGGCGCGGCGGTGCTGCTGTCGGTTCGGCCCGAGCAACTCGTGCTGTCGTCGATGCCGGGACCGGACACCTGGCGCGTCGAACCCGGCCTCAGCCTGCCGCTCGGCGCGCAGCTCGTGCACGAGGCGCGCACCGCCGACGGCACACCCCTCAAGATCGTCGAACCGCGCACCGCCGCTTCCAGCCCGGCAGGGCGCGTCTACTGCGCGCTCGCGACCGACGCGCGCCCGTCCCTGTTTCCGCGTGTCCCGTCATAACCCGAGGAGAGAGCCAGATGTTCACCCGCAGAAACCTGCTCGCCGGCGCCAGCGCGCTCGGCGGCGCCGCCCTTCTTCCCTCGCTGGCCCACGCCAAGGGCAGCGTCATCGCCGCGACCTATCCGGGCAGCTGGGAAGAGGCCTACCGCACTGTCGTCGCGCCGGCGGTCAAGAAGTCACACGATATCGATCTCGAGTTGCAGCCGCTCTATGCCGTCGACCAGATCGCCAAGGTACGGGCCGCGCGCGGCGCACCCCCGTTCGACGCCTTCGTGCTCGATCCGGGGCCGCGCATCACCGGCATCGAGGGCGGCCTGTTCGAGAAGTTCGACGGCCGAAAGATCACCAACGCTTCCAAGCTGCCCGCCGGCATGATCGACGAATGGGGCATCTGCGTCGGCGCGCAGGTGGTCGGCATCGGCTACAATCCCAAGAAGCTGCCGCCCCCCAAGGACTGGAAGGACCTGCTGGTCGATCCGTGGGTGTCGCGGCTCGGCATTACGGGCTTCCAGACCACCTTCGGCACGGTGTCGCTGATCGAGATCGCCAAGGCGTTCGGCGGTTCGGAAACCAACGTCGAGCCAGCTCTCGTCGAGCTCAAGAAGGCGCTGCCGAAGATCGCTGCAGTGGGCAACCCCGCCGCCATGGCCGGCCTGCTGCAGCAGGGCCAGTGCGACATCACCTACACCAACATCCAGACCGTCGCCATCCTCAAGAGCCGCGGCGTCGACATCGAGTTCGTCAAGCCGGCGAGCGGCGCAGTGGCCTTCTTCACCACCATGCACATCGCCAAGGGGTCGCAGGACGCCGAGAACGCCTACAAGTACTTCGACACCGTGGTCAGCAAGGCGGTCGGCGACGTTCTCTGCAAGCCGCCGCACAACTTCATCCCGGTGAACAAGGAGGTCGTGCTGCCAGCGTCGCTGCCGATGCGGAACCTCGACGAGATGGCGACCTACGTCCGCCACGACTGGTCGAAGATCAATCCGCTGCGCGCGGGCTGGATCGAGAAGTTCAACAAGGAAATGGCGAAGTGAGATGGAGGCCGGCCGAGTGGCAGCTCGCGCTGCCGCTCGGCCTTGCCTTCGCCTCGCTGTTCGCCGCACCGCTGCTGCTTCTGGTCGGCGTGAGCTTCTTCAACGACGAGAGGATCACGCAGCCCGGCTTCGGCCAATGGATCAAGTTCTTCGGCGACCCCTTCCACTACAAGGTGATCGCCGACACCCTGCTGCTCGGCGCCAAGGCGGTGTTCGCCACCGTCGTCATCGGCTATCCGCTGGCACTGGTCTTCATCGACCTGCCGAGCCGCCTGCAGCGCGTCCTCCTGTTCGTCATCGTGATGCCGCTGCTGCTTTCCGTCGTGGTGCGCACCTTCGCCTGGATCGTGGTGCTGGGCCGCGAGGGCGTCGTCAACCAGCTCCTGATCGGACTCGGCGTCATCAGCGAGCCACTTCGCCTGCTGCAGACCGAGCTCGGCCTGGTGATCTCGCTGACCCAGATCGAGATGCCGCTGATGCTGCTGCCGCTGATCAGCGTCATGTCGCGGCTCGACCCCAACCTGCGCGACGCCTCGGCCTCGCTCGGTGCCTCGCGCTGGCGCACGCTCTTCACCGTGATCGTGCCGCTCAGCATGCCGGGCCTGATCGCCGGCTGCCTGCTAGTGTTCGCCAGCGCCACCACCGCCTTCATCTCCCAGACCGTGATCGGCGGGGTGCGGCTGATATACCTGCCGCTGCTGATCTGGCAGCAGTCGCTGGTGGTGTTCAACTGGCCCTTCGCCGCCGTCGCCTCGCTGTCGCTGCTGATCTCCGTGCTGTCGGTCATCGCCGCCCTCTCCTTCCTCGGCCGCCGCTCGAGCGGGAATCTCCATGGGTAGGCGCCGCAGCTTCGCCGACCTCTCCTACGCGCTGGTCGTCGGCGGACTGGCGCTGTTGGCCGTCGTCATCATCGTCTCGCCGGTGGTCATCGTGCTGATGACCTCCTTCACCGAGGGCCGCTCACTCAAGTTTCCGCCCCAGGGCTTTTCCTTGCAGTGGTACGAGCAGCTCTTCGATCCGGTCCGCTCCAGGCCGATCCATCGCGCCGTCGCCAACTCGCTCGAGGTCGCCGCCTGGTCGACCGCGCTCGGCGTGCTGCTCGGCGCCATGGCCGCGCTCGGCCTGACGCGCAACCGGCACGCCGCCGCGCGCGTCGCCGACAGCGTGTTCATGTCGCCCCTGGTGCTGCCCGGCCTCACCTTCGGCCTGGCGGCGCTGATGTACTTCACCCTGATCGGCTTCAGACCCTCGCTGAACCTGATCGTCGCCGGGCACATGATCGTGACCGTGCCGTTCATACTGCGCACCACGACGGCGAGCCTGTCGCAGCTCGACCCCGCACTGCTCGATTCCTCGCGCAGCCTCGGCGCGAGCTGGTTCTACACGATGCGCCGCGTCGTGCTGCCGCTGATCCTGCCCGGCATCGCCGCCGGCGCCTTCCTCTCCTTCATGGCCTCACTCGACAACGTGCCGGTTTCGCTGTTCCTGTCGACGGCGCGGACCGACATGCTGCCGATCCGCATGTGGGGAATGATGGAATCGACGCTCGATCCGCGCATCGCCGCGGTGTCGGGTGTCTTGATCGCCGCGGCCTTTCTGCTGATGCTGGTCATGGAATGGACGGTGGGCCTCACCCGCCGCATGCGCGACTAGGGAGTGCCCATGGAGATCTTGCCGCAGCCGCTCACGCGCGAGGCCTTCGCACCGTTCGGCGACGTCATCGACGTGCCCGACCAGCCCGGCCGCAACTACTACGAGGAAGCGCTCGGCAACCTGAGGCCAGGAGCCTGGCCGAGCCTGTCGGTGAGCCTGAAGGGCGAGACTTCCGAACGGCCGCTGCGCGCGGAGCTGCTGGAGCGCCACGAGTTCTCGTCGCAGACCTTCATCCCGCTCGACGTCGCTCGCTGGCTGGTCATGGTGGCGCCGCACGCGCCGCAGGGCGGCCCCGACGTCGGTGCCGTCAGGGCCTTCATTGCCACGGGCAAGCAGGGCATCACCTACAGGCCCAACACCTGGCACCACGGACTCACCGTGCTCGACCGGCCCGGCCGCTTCGCCGTCTTCATGTGGCGCGACGGCGGCAAGGGTGACGAGGAGTTCGTGCCGGTCGAGCCCTTCGTCGTGCGCATTCCCTGACGGAGCCCCGCATGGCCTACGACGTTCGCCGCGACTTCATCGGATACGGCGCCAGCCCGCCCGATCCGAAATGGCCGAACGGCGCGCGCATCGCCGTAAATTTCGTGATGAACTACGAGGAAGGCTCGGAGCCCTCGGTGCAGGACGGCGAGAGCCGCACCGAATTGGCGCTCACCGAGGCGATGGGACTCGGCCAGGTCGTCAGCGGCCGCGATCTCGCGGGCGAAGGCCTGTTCGAGTACGGCAGCAGGGTCGGCTTCTGGCGGCTGATGCGCGTCTTCGAGCAGCGCGGCCTGCCGATGACGGTGTTCGGTTGCGCGCTGGCGATGGAGCGCAATCCCGCCGCCTCGGCCGCCATCGTTCGAGCCGGCCACGACGTCTGCTCGCACGGCTGGCGCTGGATCATGCATCCCGAGCTCAGCGAGGCCGAGGAGCGCGAGCACATCGCGAAAGGCGTCGCCGCCATCCGCAGGATGACGGGCGAGCGGCCGCTCGGCTGGTACTGCCGCTACGGACCGAGCGTGAACACGCGGCGACTGCTCGTCGAGGAAGGCGGCTTCCTCTACGACTCGGACTACTACGGCGACGAGCTGCCGTTCTGGCTGACCGTCGACGGCAGGCCGCACCTCGTCGTGCCCTACTCGCTCGCCACCAACGACGGCAAGTATGCCGGCGGCTCGGTCGGCACGTCGGACCAATGGTTCTCCCTGGTGCGCGATGCCTTCGACATGCTCTATCGCGAGGGCGCGACCCAGCCCAAGATGATGTCGATCGGCATGCATTGCCGCATCCTCGGCCAGCCGGCACGCACGGTCGGCCTGGAGCGTTTGCTCGACCACATGACGAAGCACGCAGGCGTGTGGATCACGCGACGCATCGACATCGCACGCCACTGGGTCGCGACCCATCCCTATCCCGGCAAGGGCCTCAATGAGTAGTATCCGCCGCGAAGGCGGACGGGCCCGTGATCGAAGTGGCTGACTGGCGTGAAGCCGAGGCGGCGCTGCTTGCGGCGCGCGCCGCGGGGACGGCGCCCACGCTCGTGACTCCGAGGGGCGCGGCTTCCCTGCAGGGCGCGGGCTACCTCGGCGCATTGCAGGACCGCGCCCGGCGCGAGTTCCCCGACGTGCCGTTCCGGCTGATCGTCGACTGCGGCGACGCGGCCGGCCACGCGCTCGCCTGCCTGCGGGCCGGCGTGAAGCTGATCTCGATGGAGCCGCCCAACGAGAAGGTGGCCGACATCGCCCGCCAAATGGGCGCCGAACTGGTGAGGAGACCCGCATGAGCTGGCAACCGACACGCGACTTCGTGGGCTACGGCGCCCGGCCGCCCGATCCGAGATGGCCCGGCGGCGCGCGGGTCGCGGTCAATTTCGTGATGAACTACGAGGAGGGATCGGAACCCTCCATCCAGGACGGCGAGGGCTACACCGAGACCGGTCTCACCGAATCGACCAGTTCGTCGATCGGGCTCGACGGCCGCGATCTCGCCGGCGAGGGCATGTTCGAGTTCGGCAGCCGGGTCGGCTTCTGGCGCATCATGCGCGCCTTCCAGGAGCGCGGCCTGCCCCTCACCGTCTTCGGCTGCGCGCTGGCGCTCGAGCGCAACACGCCGGCGGCCGAGGCGATCAAGGCGTCGGGCTTCGACGTCTGCTCGCACGGCTGGCGCTGGGTGAAGCACTTCAAGCTGAGCGAGGCCGAGGAGCGCGAGCACATCGCCAAGGCGGTCAAGTCGTTCCAGCAGACCGTCGGCCAGTCGCCGGCCGGCTGGTACTGCCGCTACGGTCCCAGCGTCAACACGCGCCGCCTGCTGATGGAGCATGGCGGCTTCCTCTACGATTCCGACTACTACGGCGACGAGCTGCCGTTCTGGCAGACGGTGCAGGGCAAGCCGCAGCTCATCGTCCCCTACTCGCTCACCAACAACGACGGCAAGTACGCCGCTACCATGGCGACCTCGGACCAGTGGTTCACGCTGGTGAAGGATGCGTTCGACGTGCTCTACCACGAGGGCGCCCGGGCACCGAAAATGATGTCGGTCGGCCTGCATATGCGCCTGATCGGCCATCCGGCCCGCGCCGCCGGACTATGGCGCCTGCTCGACTACCTGCAGACCCGGCAGGGCGTGTGGATCACGCGGCGCATCGACATCGCCAGGCACTGGATCGCGACGCACCCGTATTCGGGCAGGGGCCTCAACGAATAGTGGCGACGCGGCCCGCCACGATGCGCACCTTGCGCGGCGCCGCCAGCCAGACCGTGGTGGCGCCGACGACGCTGAAAACACCACCCAGGGCGAAGGCGAGGTCGTAGGCGCCGGTCCAGTCATGAAGCAGGCCGGTGACGAACGGCCCGACGGCGCCGCCGCAGATCAGCGACGCCATGAGCAGGCTGAAGATCGCGCCGAAATGCGGACCCTCGAAGATCTCGGCCACGATCGGGCCCATCACCGCGGTGAAGGCGTAGCCCAGTACGCCCTGCGACAGCACCATCAGCCAGAGCAGCGCCTGCGACGGCGCGGCGGCGAGCAGCAGCAGCGCGACGTAGCAGATCGCGAAGCCCGTGCAGCATACCGTCCATACGATTTCGCGCCCGTAGCGATCCGACAGGCCGCCGAGCACGATCTGGCCGGGAATCGCCACCATCGCGACGGCGCCCAGCGACCACGCCGCCTCCATCGGCGCGAAGCCGATCTCGACGAGGTACTTCGTCTGGTGGACCTGCACGGCGTACCAGATGTAGCCGCCGCTGAAGAAGCATAGCGCCAGCCACCAGAAGCGCGCGGTTCGGGTGGCACGCCGGACCGTCCATTCGGTGGCCGCCCACGCCGCGTCGACGATGTTCGACTTGCGTTGCGCGGCCGCAGCGCCGGCGGCATCGCCGCGCTCGCCGTCGGGCAGCAGGCCGAGATCCTGCGGTCGCTTGGTGACGAGCAGGTTGAGCGGCAGCAGCACGACGAGGGTGCCGATGCCCAGCAACCAGCACGCCGTGCGCCAGCCGTCCTGCAGGATCACCGACTGCAGCCACGGCAGGATGGTCATCGATCCCACGCCGACGCCCGAGAAGGCGATGCCGATGGCGAGCGCGCGCCGGCGCATGAACCAGTTGGGCAGAAACTGCGAATGGACCGAATATCCCATGCAGTTGGCGCCGATGCCGACCAGCAGGCCGAGCGTCAGATAGAGCTGCCACGGCGTCTCGATGACGGTGGCGCCGAGCAGGCCCGCAGCCGTGATCAGCACGCCCGCCTCGATCACGAAGCGCGGCCCGCGGACATCCATGAGCTTGCCCACCACGGGACTCACCACGGCGGAGACGAGGAAGCCGAAGGAAAAGGCTCCGGCGGCGAGGCCGCGATGCCAACCGAACTCGTCGACGATCGGCGGAAACATCAGGGAAAACGCCGTCCGCACCGTCACGCCGAGCGCCACGGTGACGAAGGCAATGGCGATGACGACCCAGCCGTAGAAGAAAGGCAGACGGCCGACCAGCGGCGAGGGAGCGCGGGATTGCGGTGACATCCTGGTGTTCGTTTCGCCGGAGGCTTCCGGCGAGGCGCCTAACCTGTTGGCTCCTCAGGGCCGGGTCAACGACGCAAGGGATAATCGTCCCGCAGGGCGGCCGGCCGAGGGCTTGAACCGACTGGCCGCCGCCGCTATCACCGGCCGAATTCGAGTCCGAACGGACAGAGGGAGCCCAGGCCGTGAAGATCAGCCGTACCGTCAAGAAGATCCTCTACAACTACGAGAGCGACAATCCGGGCACCAAGGCGAACCTCGCCCGCATCCTGATGCACGGCCGGCTCGGCGGATCGGGCAGGATGGTGATCCTGCCCGTCGATCAGGGCTTCGAGCACGGTCCTGCCCGCTCCTTCGCGCCAAACCCCGACGCCTACGACCCGCACTATCACTACCAGCTCGCAGTCGACGCCGGATTGAACGCCTATGCCGCCCCGCTCGGCCCGCTCGAAGCCGGCGCCGACAGTTTCGCCGGCGCCATCCCGACCATCCTCAAAGTCAACTCCGCCAATTCTCTGTCGACCAACAAGGACCAGGCCGTCACCGCCTCGGTGAAGGACGCGCTGCGCATCGGCTGCTCGGCGATCGGATTCACGATCTATCCGGGTTCGGAAGACCAGTACGAGATGATGGAGGAAATCCGCGCCATGGCCGAGGAGGCCAAGTCGGTCGGCCTCGCCGTCGTCATGTGGTCGTATCCGCGCGGCGGCAAGCTCGACAAGGCGGGCGAAACGGCGCTCGACGTCTGCGCCTACGCCGCCCACATGGCCGCCCTGCTCGGCGCCCACATCATCAAGGTCAAGCCGCCGACCGACGTGCTGTGGCAGCCCGAGGCCAAGGCCGCCTACGAGAAAGCCAATGTCGACAAGTCGACGCTCGCGGCGCGCATCAAGCACGTCATGCAGGCCGCCTTCAACGGCCGGCGCATCGTCGTGTTCTCGGGCGGCGAGGCCAAGGACCTCGAGGGTCTGTTCACCGAGATCCGCGGGTTGCGCGACGGCGGCGCCAACGGCTCGATCATCGGCCGCAATACCTTCCAGCGCCCGCGCGATCAGGCGCTCGACATGCTCGACAAGATCATCGGCATCTATCAGGGCAAGATGTAGCCGACCGGCTGCCAGACGACGAAATGGCCTGCCGCGCAGCCGCGCGCAGACCATTTCTCTTTGGCGTCAGGGCAGGTTGATGGTGACGGCCTGGCCGCCCTTGAGATCGACGCGCTTGAACATGGTCGAGCCGCGCCCGTCCTTGTCCCAGGCGACCCACGTGCTGACGACGTACCAGGTGCCGTCGGGCACGCTGTCGAAGGCGAAGCTGCCCTGGACGCCGCAATTCGCTGTCTTGGCCGCCTCGAGCCAGCCCGCGTCGAACCTCTCAGGACCGTAGATGCCGAAGCCCGAGCCCGTGGTCGTACCCGCCAATTCGCTGCCGAACAGTTCCTGCAGCCGCAGCCGCGCATAGGCCGAGTCCGGAACGAGCCGCACCGGAACATCGGTGCACGGCCGCGCCTCTCCTCCGCCGTGCTTGAACACGGCGGAGCCGGTCAGCGAGTTCGACCCCGTTCCCATCGCCCAGGCGACACTGCCCGTCTGGAACGGTTCGCGCGTGTAGTACCTCGTTTGAGACCGATCCACACAGCCGGCAAGCACCAGCACGGCCAAAACAGCAAGCGTGATCCTCACGGAACCCTCCCCCTTGCGGAATTTAGTCGATAGCGCGGGACTTGACCATGTCCGACACCCCGAGAGCCCGATGAATCAATTTGCACGGCTGCCTTCCCCGCGAACAAACGATGACCGGACGCGAGAAATCCGCCGCCTCCGGCTGTCGGTTGCGCAAGAGCGAGCTATACTCCGGCTCGGGGAGTCATCACGTCATGCACCATCGTCTCGTTGCGGCCGTACTCGCGGCGCTGTCGATCGCCGTCTGCGCCGGCGCGCAAGCCCAGTCGCCGGCCCCGCCGGCTGCCGACACCGCGGCACGCCCGAACCCGGCCGTCACGGTCACGCCGATCAAGGACTTCAGCGACGCCGCCGGCCGCTGGCACGGTTCCGTAGATCTGACCAAACGCGTGACGATGTACGTGGCGCCCGACGGCATGGTGCAGTTCTGGGGCCCATATGACGTCGTACAGCGAGCGACGATCGCCAACGACATGCTGCAGATTCGATCGCGCAACACCGACCTCGACTGCATCATCCGCGGCGGCTCTCTGGCCTGCAATGCCCGCTTCGGCACTTGGTACGCCGCCCTCAGCTTGAGGAAGCAGCAATGAGGCGGCGGCTGCCGACGTCTGCCCTGCTGGCGGCGCTGCTGGCACTCGGGGCCTGCGCCGACGGCGGCACCAGCGTCGCCACCCTGGGCGAGCAAGCCGGTGAGAGCTGCCGCGGCGTTTCGGGGCGAGACTGCCGCGACGGCACCTTGCGCGAGCTCACCGCGCGCCGCGACGGCACGCTGCGCGAACTCACCGCGCCGCGGGACGGAACGCTACGCGAACTGACCGCGCGCCGCGACGGCACCTTGCGCGAGCTGACCGCCCGGCGCGACGGCACCCTGCGCGAACTCACCGCCCGTCGCGACGGCTCGCTTCGCGAACTCACCGCGCGCCGCGACGGCACCTTGCGCGAGTTGACGGCGCCCTACGACGGCGTGCTGCGCGAGCTGCCCTGCCCCTGAAGCGTCGCGTCCGAGTTGGTCTCGCGTCTCTATCTGATCTCGCCCGAGCGGATCGATCATCCGTCGATCTTCGCGGGAGAGCTACGCGCGGCGCTCGACGGCGGCGACGTCGCGGCCTTCCAGCTGCGCTTGAAGGGCGTCGACGACGCGGCGATCGCGAGGGTGGCCGACACGCTCCGGCCGGTCTGCCAGCAGCGTGACGTCGCCTTCATCATGAACGACCGGCCCGATCTCGCGGTCAAGCTCGACTGCGACGGCGTGCATGTCGGCCAGGAGGACATGTCCTGTGCCGAGGCCCGCCGCATCGTGGGTCCCGACCGCCAGGTCGGCGTCACCTGCAAGGCGTCGCGCCACCTCGCCATGGAGGCGGCCGAAGCCGGCGCCGACTACGTCGCTTTCGGCGCTTTCTTTCCCTCGACGACCAAGACCGTCACCACACCGGCCGATCCGGCGATCCTGCGCTGGTGGAACGAACTGTTCGAGATCCCCTGCGTGGCGATCGGCGGCATCACCGTCGACAACTGCCGACCGCTCGTCGAAGCAGGCGCCGACTTCCTCGCCGTGGCGGGCGGCGTATGGAACCACAAGAACGGCCCGCAGGCGGCCGTGCGGGCCTTCAACGCCCTCTTCGCGGGCCCACCCTAGGGACCGATCTTGCCGGCGCCAGGAACTTGCCGCGATTTCGGCGGGTGTCGGAGATGAGACAGCACGAGACATCGGCCTGTGGATGAGTGGACACCGAGGACTGCGGGGGACTGTGAGGATTCGAGGACGAATCGCCTCCGATACCGATGGCATCGGCATCCGAGCCGTCCTCGCCGGTCAGGACTCGCCGAGGACGCTCTGCTCGCGTCCGGCCGACGGGACTACAGGACATCGATACGTCGCGAGTGTCGTCGGGCCTCGGCGGCGGGCTCCTGGAAGGAGGCTCAACGCACCGGCAGCCACAACACCTCCTCGATGTGACCCGCGCCGGTCGCCAGCATCACCAGCCGGTCGAAGCCGAGCGCGACGCCGGCGCTGTCGGGCAGGCCGTGATCCAGCGCGGCAAGGAAGTCAGGATCGACCGGCCAGCGCAGGCCGTAGAGACGCTCTTTCTCGTCCATGTCGGCCTGCAGCCGCTCACGCTGGATTTGCGGGTCGGTCAACTCGCCGAAGGCGTTGGCGAGCTCGACGCCGCAGGCATAGAGCTCGAAGCGCTCGGCAACGCGCGGATCGCCCGGCTTGGCACGCGCCAGTGCGGCCATCGAGATCGGATACTCGCAGAGCATGGTCGGCCGGCCCATGCCGAGATGAGGTTCGATCTTCTCGAACATGATGCGGAAGAACACGTCGTCCCAGGTGTCGCCGGCATGCATGGCAATGCCTGAGGCGTTCGCGAGTTTTTCGGCGCTGCCGACCGTCGCCAGCACGTCGACGCCGGCGTGACGCTCGAACGCCTGAGCCACCGTCAGCCTCTCGGGCTCGGCCATGGGATCGCAGACATGTCCCTGCCAGCGCAGCTCCTGCGCAGCCGTCAGGCGCAGCAAGCTGGCGCAATCGGCCATGACCGCGTCGTAGGTGACGCCGGTACGGTACCATTCGAGCATGGTGAACTCGGGATGATGCAGCGCCGAGCTCTCGGCGTTGCGGAAGACTCGGGCGAACTGGAAGAGTTTCGGCACGCCGCCGGCCAGCAGCTTCTTCATGGCGAATTCGGGCGAGCTGTGCAGCCAGCGTCCGCGCTCCTCGCCATCCGGCAGCTCCCAGTCGGTCTCGAAGCCCGCGAGATGGACCTCCGCACCCGGCGCGACCTGCAGGATCGGCGTCTCGACCTCGACGAAGCCCTCGTCGAGGAACCATTGCCGGATCGCCGTCTGCAGGCGCGCGCGCGCCTCGAGCCTCGGCAGTCGCCGCGCCAGCCTGTCGGGACGCCATTCGGTCATGCCCGACCTTCGCATGCCGGGCGCGTGGCGTGTAGGCTGACCCGATGGCGATGACTCCCCGACAGATCGATTCCTTCTGCGGCAAGCTGCCGGCGGCGACCCGCACCGTGCAGTGGGAGGGCGTGATCGTCTTCAAGGTCGGCGGCAAGATGTTCTGCCTGATCGCCCCAAAGGACCACTCGGTCGGCCGCATCTCCTTCAAGTCGGCGCCCGAGCACTATGACGCGCTCAGCAGGTCACCCGGCTTCCGGCCAGCACCGTATCTCGCCCGCGCAAAGTGGGTCTCGGTCGACGACCCCAAGTCCCTGACCGATTCCGAGATGAAGGCCTATCTCAGGCGCGCGCATGCCGTGATCGCGGCCGCTCTGCCCAAGAGGACGCGTACGGCTCTGGGACTTTGAGCCCCGTTGCCACCCCTACCGGCCTTTGATACAAGCCCGCGCCGGCCTCGACCTGCTTTCCGCGGGCGAGGCCTAAATCATTCAATCCGACCAAGCGGTTAGCCCTATGAAAGTTCCCGTCAACTCCATCCGTGCCGGTAACGTCATCGAATACAACGGCAAGCTCTGGGTCGCCTCCAAGGTCCAGCACATCAGCCCGGGCAAGGGCGGCGCCTTCGTCGCCATTGAGGCCAAGGCGCTGAGAGAAGGCAACAAGCTGCAGGAGCGCTTCCGCTCGGGCGAGACGATCGAGCAGGCCCATATCGAGGAGCGCGAGGCGACCTACCTGTTCAAGGACGACAATGGCTACACGTTCATGGACAAGGAGAACTACGAGCAGCTCACCGTCGGCTCCGACGTGCTCGATCCCGACCAGGCACGCTGGCTGCAGGACGGCATGGAAGTGAACGTGTCGCTCCATGAAGGCACGCCGGTCGGCGTCGAGTTGCCGAAGTCGGTGGTTCTCGCCGTGATCGAAGCCGATGCGGTGGTGAAGGGTCAAACCGCCTCGTCGTCCTACAAGCCGGCCGTCGTCGAAGGCGGCATCCGTGTCATGGTGCCGCCCCATATCGCCGTCGGCACCAAGCTGGTGATCAACACCGAAGACGGCAGCTACATGGAACGCGCGAAGGACTGAGCAGCAACAGAATGGCGCGCCCCCCAACTCATCGTCCCATTGCGCGCGTAGGCCGTGGGCCGCTCGTCATGGGGCGTGAGCGCTCCGGCCCGCCCGAACGAAAGTCGCTGGCGCCGCGCTCGGCCACCATCACCGTCATGATCCGCGCCGCCTTTGCCGCCGCCAAGGGATTGAAGCGCGATTTCGGCGAGGTCGAGAACCTGCAGGTCTCGGAGAAGGGACCGGCCGAATTCGTCAGCCGCGCCGACATGCAGGCCGAGCGCACGCTGCGCGCCGAGCTCGCGCGCACGCGACCGGAGTATGGCTTCCTCGGAGAGGAAGGGGGCGAGACCAAGGGCGACGGCCGCAATCGCTGGATTGCCGATCCGCTCGACGGCACCACCAATTTCCTGCACGGCGTGCCGCATTTCGCCATCTCCCTGGCGCTCGAGCGCGAGGGCGAGATCGTGGCGGGGGTGATCTATCAGCCGATTTCCGACGAGCTGTTCTGGGCCGAGAAGGGCAACGGCGCCTTCATCGACACGCCGAACGCCCGTTCGCGCCGTCTGCGCGTGTCGGGGCGCAAGGATCCGGCACGCGCACTGATCGGCACGGGCATCCCGCATATCGGCCGCGGCGACCATGCCGCCTATCAGGTCAAGCTCGGCGCCGTGATGGGACGCACGGCGGGCGTGCGCCGCTGGGGCTCGGCAGCGCTCGATCTCGCCTTCGTGGCAGCGGGTCGATACGACGCCTTCTTCGAGTACGGCCTTGCGCCTTGGGACGTGGCCGCCGGCATCCTGCTGGTCCGCGAGGCCGGCGGCCTGATCAGCGACACGGCAGGCGGCCCCTATGCGCTCGGCGGGCCCGCTTTGCTGGCCAGCAATGCCGCCCTGCGCGACGCCATGGTCGAAATCCTGGCCTGAACGTCGTCAACTGTCCCCCGCCCGATGGTTGAGTGGAAGGGGCGCTTTGGTTATCCTGCAAGCGCGAAATCGCTTTGAAAGGCAATGTCTTATGCCCCTCTCTTCGGTCGCGGCCCGGAGCCTCGTGGTGGCTCTGCTCGGCGTGTGCGCCGCAGCGAGCCCAGCGCAGGCGCAAAACGTCACAGCCTTCAATCCTTACAACGGCGTGGGACTTCCGGGCGGTCCGCAAACGGCGATCCCCGGCACCGTGGCGCCAGCTTTCATCGATCCGCCATCGCCGGCCGCCGGCGGCCTCGCCTTCAATCCCTGGCGTCCGGCAACCCTTGCGCTGACACCTCAGTCGGCGGGGCCGGCGTCGGCGCCCGTTGCGCCATTGCCGTACGACTACAGGTCCTACCAGCCGTACGACAGTGCTTTGCCGGCACCGCCGCCCGGCCCGATCCGCAGCCGGATCGTCGCCGTGCCTGAAATCGGCGAGCCGCGCGGCAAGCCGCGCGCCAGAACGACGCCGCAAGTCGCCGAGACCGAACCGCCACCGACGCCTGCGGTAACCACGCATGCCGCGACGACGACGCCTCCGGCGCCCACGCCGCCCCCGGTGGTGAGCGTCGTACCAGCGACTGCAGCGCCGCCGCCG
This sequence comes from Enhydrobacter sp., assembly GCA_025808875.1. Classification (NCBI taxonomy): domain Bacteria; kingdom Pseudomonadati; phylum Pseudomonadota; class Alphaproteobacteria; order Hyphomicrobiales; genus Enhydrobacter; species Enhydrobacter sp. The sequence continues at coordinate 3,191,356 of CP075528.1, forward strand.
GCCGCGACCACCTCCTCGCCACCGCCGCGCCTACCGACTACCGAGCCTCCCCCACAGCCGCCGCAACAGCTGCCGCGTGCCATGGCGGCCGTGGCGCCGCCACCACGCGAGACCGCACCGCCGCCCACGCCGCCGGCGCCACGCGCGCCGCCGATCGCGACCCTGATCTTCTCGCCGCAATCCGCCGAGATCACCGTTGCCTCGCGCGCCGAACTCGAGCGGGTCGCCAAGAGTCTGAACGGCATTCGGCACATCGAGCTTCGAGCCTTCGCCGCCGGCCCCGATCCGGCGGATGCCCGCAAGGTGGCGCTGGCTCGTGCCCTCGCCGTGCGCAGCTATCTGATCGACATCGGCGTGAAGGCCCGCATCGAGATTGGCGCCAACGCCGCGCAGGGCAACAGCGGCCCAAGCGAGCGCGTCGACATCCTGACGCCGACTCTGTGATGGCACCGGCCTTTCGCGGCCCCCGGCCCCCGGCATGAGCAGCCCGTTTCCCTACCTGATTCGCATGCTGATCTTCCTTGCGATGGTCGGGGGGCTCGTCTACGTGCTGCAGCACGACCTGGTGCGGGTCTTCCTCAACACGCCGATCCTCAATGGCGTGATCATGGGCGTGTTGGCGCTCGGCATCTTCTTCGTCTTCCGGCAGGTCTTGCTGCTGTGGCCCGAGGTGAAGTGGCTGCGCCGCTTCCAGCAGCGCGAGGGCGACGCACCGCCTCCGCCCGCGGACTCGGTCAACCTGCTCGCACCGATGGCGGCCATGCTGGGCACGCGTCACGACCAGTTCCGGCTGTCGCCCACGGCGGCGCGAGCGTTGCTCGACGGCATCGCAACGCGACTCGACGAACGTCGCGAGCTGGCGCGTTACCTGATCGGGCTCCTGATCTTCCTCGGCCTGCTCGGCACCTTCTGGGGGTTGCTCGAGACGATCGGTGCGGTCGCCGACGCGATCGCCGGGCTGCAGGTGACGGCCGGTGATTCGCTGCAGATGTTCGCCAAGCTGAAGGCCAGCATCGAGGGACCGCTCAAGGGCATGTCGATCGCCTTTGGCGCCTCGCTCTTCGGCCTCTCGGGTTCGCTGGTACTGGGTTTCCTCGAACTGCAAGCGAGCCAGGCGCAGGGCCGTTTCCATACCGAACTGGAGGAGTGGCTGGCCAGCGCGACGAGCATCGCCAGCGGCGCGCCCGCTCCGGGCGGCAACGTGTCGGCCTATGTCGAGGCGCTGCTGGAACGCAACGCCGAGGGCGTGGACGGGCTGGTGCGTACGCTGCAGCACATCGAGGAGAGCCGACAGACTTCGACGGCGAGCAACGCCACACTGGTCGAGCGGCTGGGCGCGCTGGCCGAGACCATGCGGGCCCAGCAACTCCTGCTGGCGCGGCTGGCCGAGCTGTCGATCGACCTCCGCGGCTCGGTCACCAAGCTGACCGAGCAGCAGGCGCCGGGCGAGGGCCGCGAGGCGGCTCTCGTGGCGCAACGCAAACTGGAAGCGGATGTGGCGCGGCTCGCCGACGAATCGACGCGCAGTCGCGTTGAACTGATCGAGGAGCTTCGCGCGCTCGCCGCGCGCGTTTCCGATCGGACGGCCGCCGACGCCGACCGAGAGGCATTGCTCGAGCAACAGCGGAGGATCGAGGCGCAGATCGCTCGGCTGGCCGACGATGGCACGCACGGACGCGTCGAGTTGGTGCAGGAGATCCGCGGTGCCGTCGACCGCATGCTGACGGTGGACGCCGACCGCGACGCCATGGCGGCCCATCAGCGCAACATCGACGCCCATCTCGCCCGTCTTGCCGAGGAGACCGCGCACAACCGCAGCGCCCTTGCCGACGAGCTGCGCGGCGAGATCAGGTTGCTGGCACGCACGATCGCGGCCAGCCGCGCGCCCGACCCCGATGCACCGCCGGGGCCGAGCCTGGGTCCAGCCTAGCCGATGGCCGCCATCTCGCACCGACGGTCCGGGGGTGCCGACTACACTTGGCCGGGCTACGTCGATGCGCTGACGACGCTGCTCATGGTGTTGGTGTTCCTGCTGTCGGTGTTCAGCGTCGCCCAATTCACCCTGTCGGACGCGCTGAGCAACAAGGACACCGCGATCGATTCGCTCAACCGCCAGATCGGCGCGCTGGCCGAGCAGCTCGCCATCGAGAAGCGTTCGACGCAGACCCTGCAGAAGGATATCGAGCAGTTGACCTTGCAGATCGGCCAGGCGCGCGCCGAGCGCGACCGGCTGAGCGCCGATCTTGCCGCGCAACGCCGCACGTCCGACACGCTGAAGGTCGAACGCGACCAGTTGAGCGAGCGCTTGACCTCGATGCTCGCCGAACGCGACCGGCTCGCCGCCGCCTTGCAGGAAAACACCAGGGTCGCCGCGGCCAAGGCCGCCGACCTCGAGAAGGAGATCGAGCGTCAGCGGCTCGAGCTGACCCGGCTCGCCGCCTCCCTTGCGGCTGCCAACAACGAGAAGGGCAAGCTCTTCCAGGACCTCACCGAGGAGCAGAAGCTTGCCGCCGAGGAGAAGGCCAAGGTCGTGCGCATGACCGCCGAGCTCAACGCGCTCAGGGAGGAACTCACCAAGCTCAACGTCGTCCTCGAGGCGGCCGACGCCAAGGCCAAGGAGCAGCAGGCGCAGATCGTCGACCTCGGCCGCCAGCTCAATCGCGCGCTCGCCAGCAAGGTCGAGGAGCTGGCGCGCTACCGCTCGGAATTCTTCGGCAAGCTGCGCGAGGCGCTGGCCGGTCAGCGCGACGTCCAGATCGTCGGCGACCGCTTCGTATTCCAGTCGGAGGTGCTGTTCCCGTCGGGCTCGGCCGAGTTGCAGCCGGCCGGCGCGCGGCAGCTCGCCAGAGTCGCGCAGCGGCTGATCGAGATCAGCGCCAGCATCCCCAAGGACATCAACTGGGTGCTGCAGGTCGACGGCCACACCGACAACAAGCCCATCAACACCCGTGCCTTTCCTTCGAATTGGGAACTGTCAGCCGCCCGCGCCATCGCCGTGGTCAAGTTCCTGCACAGTGAGGGCATCCCCAACGAGCGCCTTGCCGCCGCGGGTTACGGCGAGTACCAGCCGCTGTCGATCATCGACAGCGCCCGCAACCGGCGCATCGAGCTGAAGCTCACCAACCGCTGAGCGATGCGATGCGGCGCGACCCTCAGAGTAAGCCGAGTCGCCGCAGCTCCGCCGCCATCTCGGGCGGCATGTCGCCGCTGTCACCCTTGGCGAGATCGGGCGGCGCGCTGTCGGGCTTCAGGTAGCGCCATCCCTGGAAGGCCTTGCAGGCGCGCGGAGCGGTCCGCACCAGACCGCGCTTGACCTTGATGCGGCAGTACTTGCGGCCATCCTCCTCGTCGATGTGCTCCTCGAACCCAACAAGCTCCTGCCGGCAGGAAATGACGCCGCGCACCACCCAGTAGAGCGAGCCGCCGCCGAGCAGCTCCTCGGCACGACGCGGCGTGTTGCGGGTATAGACCCAGTGCGGCGAGCGTGGACTCTGGCGGCGCTGCTTGCGCCTCGCGGCCTGGAGCTTCTTCATGTGGGCAAGGTCGTCGACGCCGACCGCCAGCTTGATCAGATGCAGCACCATCGCCGCCGCTTGGTAGCGCAAGCGTGGCGCGCGCGCCACAGCTCTGGACGATTCGGCATCCGCCGTCCAACCTCCACAGTGTTTGCACAATCGGCGCGATAGGCTTGGTGCCGATACTGCGGGGGAAAACGCGATGACTCGTTCGACGCTGGCGGCCCTGATCGTGACCCTGATGCTGGGCTCCGGCATCGCCGGCTACCTGGTCGGCAAGCCCGCCGAGCTGCTCGAACGATCCCCTCCACCGCAGGTCGCCGCGCCGGCACCGACTCCGGCGCCAATGGCGAGCCCGACGCCCGCGCCGACGCCGGCCCAGGCCGGCCAGCCCGCGGCGGCACCTGCCGAAGCCTTCGCCTATCGCCGCACCGGTATCGACAGCAGCCGCCCCGAGGGCGAGGCTTGCCTCTACTTTAACAAGCCCCTCGTCGGCGACGCCAGCGTGAAGTACGGCGACTTCGTCCACATCGACCCGGCGGCCAAGTCTGCGGTGCGCGCCGTCGACGACCGGCTGTGCATCGGCGGCCTCGCCTACGGCCAGGACTATACTGTCACCTTGCTCGAGGGCCTGCCGAGCCGCGACGGCTCGAAGCTCGAGGCCGACCAGGCGGTCGACGTCGCGCTGGGCGCGCGGCCGGCCGTCGTGTCGCTGCCGGGAAAGGGCTTCATCCTGCCGCGCGGCACCGCGGCGGGATTGCCGATCACCACCATCAACGTCGCCAAGGTCGGCATTGCCGTCTATCGCGTCAGCGAGCGCGGCCTCGATCGCTTCGTCGACCGCTACTACGACTCCTTTCCCAACAACGCCTCGCGGGATTCCTGGTCGGCACGCTGGTGGCTGAGCGGCAGCAACGGAGCCCTCGTTTGGCGCGGCACGATGGACGTGCGCAGCGCGTTCAACCAGCCGGTCGTGACCGCGTTCCCCATCCGCCAGACGATTGGCGACTGGAAGCCCGGCGCCTATTTCGTCGTTGCCTGGAACGCCGTGACGCCACCCGACGGCGGCGACGAACCCGACGACGGCTCGGCCGCCGAGGTCACCGGCATGTGGGTCGTCGACACCGACATCGCGCTCACTACCCTCACCGGCCGGGACGGGTTGAATGTCTTCGCCCGTTCGCTGCAGACGGCTCAAGCCTTGCCTGGATTGGAGCTGGTGCTGCTGTCGCGCGGCAACGAGCCGCTCGGCAAGGCCGTTACCGGTGCCGACGGGCGCGCCACCTTCCCCGCCGACCTCCTCAAGGGCCAGGGCGGCGCGGAGGCGATCGCCGTCATGGCGCTCGACGGCGCCCGCCAGGAATTCTCGCGCATCGAACTCACCAAAGCCGCCTTCGACCTGTCGGACCGCGGCATCGAGGGTCGCGCGCAGCCCGGTCCGGTCGACGCCTTCCTCTACACCGAGCGCGGCGTCTATCGCCCCGGCGAGACCGTCCAGCTCATGGCACTCCTGCGCGACGATTCGGGCAACGCGCTCAAGGACATGCCGGTGACGTTGATCGTGCGCCGTCCGGACGGCAGCGAGTTCACGCGCTTCGTGCTGGCGCTCGGCGCCTCGGGCGCGCTGCACCAGCCGATCGCGCTTCCCAAGTCCTCGCGGCGCGGCCGCTGGACCGCGAACGCGCATATCGATCCCAAGGGACCCGCGGTCGGGCGGGTCGAGTTCTCGGTCGAGGACTTCGTGCCCGAGAAGCTCAAGGTCGAGCTCGAGTCCGACGCACCGATCCTGCGCCTTGCGGCCAACGGCTTCACGATCTCGGCCGATTTTCTCTATGGGGCCCCCGCCGCCGAGCTGAACGTCGAGAGCGACCTCAGGGTCACGGTCGATGCCGCCCCCTTCCCGGCCTTCGCGAAGTACACATTCGGCTTCGAGGCCGAGCGCCAGGCATTCGAGCCGCCCTTCATCACGCTCACGCCGCCCGCGACCGACGCGCGCGGCAAGTCGCGGCTGGAGTGGATCCCGGACAAGGTCAAGGACACCGATCTGCCGCTCAAGGTCCAGGTGCAGGCGCGCGTCTTCGAGCCGGGCAACGGCCGGGCGACGAGGACGGAGAAGGCGCTGCCGCTGCGCACGCGCGACGTCTATCTCGGCATCCGGCCCACCTTCGACGGCCGTTACGCCGCCGAAGGCACGGAGACCGCGTTCGACCTCGTCGCGGTCGACGCGGAAGGCCGGCAGGTCGCGCGGCCCTCGGTCGACTACACGATCGAGCGCATCGTGCATTCCTATCAATGGTACCAGCTCGACGGCCGCTGGCGCTGGCAGACCGTGACCAGCGAGCGGCTGGTCGCCGCCGACACGCTGGACTTCAAGGCGGATGCGCCGACCCGGCTCGCCCGCCGCCTGCAATGGGGACCGCACCGCCTCACGATCACCGACCACGCGGCCAACACCGTCAGCAGCCTCACCTTTTATGTCGGCTGGTACGGCGGCGCCGACGGCGAGGAGACTCCCGATACGCTGCGGCTTGCCAGCGACAAGGGAAACTATGCGCCGGGCGAGACGGCGAAGCTGCGCATCGAAGCGCCGTTCGCCGGTGAGGCGTTGATCGCCATCGCCACCGACCGCGTGCTTCGAACCTACACCGCCAGGGTCGACCCGAACGGCACTACCATCGATATTCCGGTCAGCGCCGAATGGGGCCCCGGCGCCTACGCGCTCGTGACCGCCTGGCGGCCACTGTCCGCCGCCACCACCGACCGCACGCCGCCGCGCGTCATCGGCGCGGTCTGGCTCGGCCTCGATCCCGGCCTGCGCACGCTCGGCGTGCACATGGTCGCGCCCGAGAAGATGGCGCCACGCCAAAGGATCGAGATCCCGGTACGGGTCGCCAACCTCGCCGGCGGCGATGCCTACGTCACGCTGGCCGCCGTCGACGAAGGCATACTGCAGCTCACCAGGTACCGCACGCCCGATCCCGCGGCCTTCTACTTCGGCAAGCGGCGGCTCGGCCTCGACATGCGCGACGACTACGGCCGCCTGCTCGACGGCCGCGCCGACGATGTCGGCCGCATCCGCGCGGGCGGCGATTCGGGCGACATCGGCGGGCTCGACGTCGTGCCGACGCGGATCGTCTCGCTGTTCAGCGGCCCGGTGAAGCTCGACGATAAGGGCGAGGCGCGCATCGCCCTCGACATGCCCGACTTCATCGGCCAGGTCCGATTGATGGCCGTTGCCTACGACGGCAGCAGGGTCGGCGCCGCCGAGGCACGCCTTTTCGTGCGCGACGCGGTCACGGCCGACGTCGTGCTGCCGCGCTTCCTGGCACCCGGAGACCTCGGCCGCGTGGCGTTGTCGCTGCACAATGTCGAGGGCCCGCCGGGCGACTATCGCGTCACCCTGGAGGCCTCCGGCTCGGTCGCTCTCGAGCGGCCCGTCTCCGAGACGCGCCGCCTCGCCGCCAATCAGCGCGAACTGCTCGCCTGGCCGCTGCAGGCCCGCGATCCGGGCTTCGCCAAGGTCGTCGTCGCCGTCCAGGGTCCCGGCAATTTCTCGGTTCGTCGCGAATGGGAGATGCAGGTGCGGCCCGCGCAGACACCGAGCGCGGTCGACACCGTCTCCGAGCTCCAGCCGGCGCGCGAGCTGACGGTCGATCGCAATCTTACCGCCGGCTTCGCCCACGGTACCGCACAGGTGAGCGTCTCGCTGTCGCGCACGCCCGGCATCGACGTCGCGGCCCTGCTGCGCGCGCTCGACAAGTATCCCTATGGCTGCCTGGAGCAGACGACCAGCCGCGCATTGCCCCTGCTCTATTACAACGACGTCGCCCTGCTGGGGTACGGCCCCACCGATCCGCGGATCGGCGACCGCGTGCAGGAGGCGATCTACCGTATCGTCGACATGCAGGCGGGCGAGGGCTCGTTCGGCATGTGGGGTCCCTTCTCGTCACCCGCCGCCGAGTGGCTGCAGGTCTACGCCCTCGACTTCCTGGTGCGCGCCCGCGACCAGCAGATGGCGGTGCCTGCCGCCTCGCTGCAGCGCGCGCTGACCTGGCTCAACCGCTCGGCCGAACGCTTCTCGCCCAACGCGCAGGCCTATGCCTGGTACGTGCTGGGCAAGACGGGCCTCGCCGATCCCGGCCGCGTGCGATATTTCCAGGACGCCAAGGGCGGCGAGATCAAGGGCGGGCTGGCGTGGGCGCAGCTCGCCGCCGCGCTCAACCTCGTGGGCGAACCCGGCCGCGCGCGTCTCGCCTTCGAGACGGCCCGCCGCCATGTCGGCGACCGCGACCGCGACGACTACTACGGCTCGCCGCTGCGCGATCGCGCCGCCCTCCTGGCGCTCGCCTCCGAGGCCGGCGGTCGCGACGGGCTGGCGACTCTCGTCGGCTCGGTGCGCGAGGGCCTCGTCGCGCGCGTCGAGGAGACGACGACCCAGGAGCAGGCCTGGCTGCTGCTCGCGGCCCGTGCGCTGGGCGGCGGCGGCGAGATCGCCTATGCCGTCGACGGCGAGAGGCGGACCGCCACCACCGATCCCGTCGTGCTCAACCCCGATTCCAGCGCCGTCGCGCGCGGCATCGCAATCAGGAACGAGGGAAGCGGCGCCGTCTGGCTGCAGGTCACCGCGCGCGGCGTGCCGACGGAGCCGCTGCCGGCCGCGTCGCGCGGCCTGGGCGTGGAGCGCCGCTACTTCACCCTGCAGGGCCAGCCGGCCGATCTCGCCGCGCTGCGCCAGAACGATCGTCTCGTGGTCTCGCTGCGCGGCCGCAGCCTCGACGGCGGCTATCACGAGGCGGCGCTGCTCGACCTGCTGCCGGCCGGCTTCGAGATCGAGACGGTGCTGGACGAGGACACCGCCAAGTCCTTCCCGTTCGTCGGCAAGCTCACGCCGGTGCGCATCGCCGAGGCGCGCGACGACCGCTTCTTCGCCGCCTTCGACCTCGGCACCCGAACCTATCGCTCCTGGTGGCCCGACGCGCAGAAGTTCGGCAACACCTTCAACCTCGCCTACATCGTGCGCGCCGTCACACCCGGCCGCTTCGCCCTGCCGGCGGTGAACGTCTCCGACATGTACGCCCCGCGCATCCACGCACGCAGCGCCATGGGCCAGGTGCATATCGAGCCCCGGTGAGGGAGCGCCCATGAGGCATTTCGCCCGCCTCGCCTGCCTTTTCGCCGTGCTGGCGACGACGGCGCTGGCGCTCGACCGGCTGTTCCCGCCGGATCTCTCGCGCTATCGCGAGCGCTCGACGGAAGTCGTCGATGCCGACGGCCGGTTGCTGCGCGCCTTCACCACGGCCGACGGCAAATGGCGGCTGGCCACCACGCCCGACGACGTCGATCCGCTCTATCTCGCCCTGCTCAAGGGCTACGAGGATCGCCGCTTCGACGACCATTGGGGCATCGACCCCCTGGCGGCGGCGCGCGCGGCGTGGCAGTGGATCGATCGCGGCCGCATCGTCTCCGGCGCCTCGACGCTGTCGATGCAGACGGCGCGCCTGCTCGAGCCGCGCCGGCCGCGCACGCTGCGGACCAAGGCCATCCAGGCGGCGCGCGCCCTGCAGCTCGAATGGCGCCATTCCAAGCGCGAGATCCTGTCGATCTATCTCACGCTGGCACCGATGGGCGGCAACCTCGAGGGCGTGCGCGCCGCCTCCTTCGCCTATTTCGGCAAGGAGCCGACGCAACTCACGGCCGCCGAGGCGGCGCTGCTGGTTGCCCTGCCGCAATCGCCGGAGCGCCGCCGTCCCGACCGCGCGCCCGAGATGGCGCAGGCCGGCCGCGACCGCGTGCTGGCGCGCGCGCTCGGGCACGGATCGATCGACCGGGTGCTGTTCGACCTCGCCGCCTCCCGGCCGGTGCCGACGCGGCGCCTCGCGCTGCCGATGCACGCGCCGCACCTCGCGGGCTGGCTCGCCGCGCAGTCGCCCGGATCGATCGTGCCGACGACGCTGCGCTTCGAATTGCAGGCCGCCCTCGCCCGGCTCCTCGCCGAGGAGCGACGCCACCTCGCCGACCGGCCTCAGATCGCGCTGATCGCCATCGACAATCGCAGCGGCGAGGTCGTGTCGTGGCAGGGCGGCACGGAGTTCTTCGGCCGCGCCGGCCAGGTCGACCTGGTCCGCGCCCAGCGCTCGCCGGGCTCGGCGCTCAAGCCGCTGATCTACGCCATGGCCTTCGACGACCGTTCGGTCCATCCCGACTCGCTGGTCGACGACGTGCCGGTGCGCTTTCGCGATTGGGCGCCGCGCAACTTCGACCGCGACCACCAGGGCGCCGTCACGGTGCGCCGCGCGCTGCAGCAGTCGCTGAACGTGCCGGCGGTGCTGGCGCTGGAGAAGGTCGGCGCCCAGCGCTTCGTCGCCACCCTGCGTGCCGCGGGCACCGACCTGGGATTGGCGCCCGGCGACGCGGGCAACTCGCTCGGCATTGCCCTCGGCAGCGCCTCGATCTCGCCGCTGGATCTCGCCGGACTTTATGCGGGGCTGGCGCGGGGCGGCCGGTTCGCGCCGCCCCGCGTGCGCCGCGACCGCGCGCCGATCGAGCCCATCCGGCTCGTCGGCGAAACGGCCGCCTGGTACGTCGCCGACATCCTCGCCGAGGCGCCGTTGCCCGAGGGCTTCGCGTCACTGCGGCCCGGCCTGCGCGAACGGCGCATCGCCTACAAGACCGGCACCTCGGCCGCCTTCCGCGATGCCTGGGCGGCCGGCTACAGCAACCATTGGACGGTGGTGGTCTGGGTCGGTCACGCCGATGGCACGCCGCGCCCGGGCCAGCTCGGCCGGCTCGCCGCGCTGCCGATCCTGTTCAAGGCCTTCGACCGCCTGCCCGCCGAGGACAACCGCGCCGCGCCGCCGCCCGGCGACACGATCCGCGTCGGCTCCTGGCGCGAGCTGCCACCGCGGCTGCGCACCTTGTCGGCCGCCACACAGACGGCTGGCGGCCCTCGCATCGCCTACCCGCTGCCCGACGCGCGCATCGAGCTCGGCGTCAGGGAGGCAGTGCCGCTCACCGCCCATGGCGGCGAGGGCCGCCTGCGCTGGCTGGTCGACGGCCGCCCGATCGACGGCACGAAATGGACGCCCGACACCACGGGCAGCGCCCGCGTCGCCGTCGTCGACGAGCGGGGGCGCTCGAGCGCGGTGACCGTGAAGATCGTGCGACGACCTTAGAGAAGCGGCCCCGCCCGCGGGCAAGTCGCCCGAAGACCGCCGTCCCCGCCCAGTCCACTCCCGTGTGGATGGCTCCGATGCCGATGCCGTCGACATCCAACGCGATTCGTCCTCGAGTCCTCACAGTCCCCTGCAGTCCTCGGAGTCCACTCATCCACAGGCGGAATTGGGGGGCGACGGGTATCGCCCTACCAGATGAAGCGTAGTCCAGCGTTGAAGGCGTGATTGTCGGTGCCGCCGCCGACCTCGCCGTCGTAGCGGGCGTAGAACTCGGTCATCTCGCCGACCCTGTACCGGCCGGCGAAGCCGAGCACCGCCGAGTCGCGCTGCGGCGTGGCGCCGTAGACCGTGAACGCATTGCCCGGCGCGCCGGCGAACGAGGCCGTCATCGGCCGCGCCGTGTCGGCCAGCTCGTGCTGCCATCCCAAGCGCAGCCGCAGGTTCAACGGCCCCAGCTCGCCCTGCAGCTCCGCCCCCAGCACCGTGCGCAGCGAGTTGGTGGTCTGCTGCGCCACCGTGAGGTTCAAGGAATCGGCACCCCATTCGGTGAAGCCGGCCTGGTTGGCGGTCGAGCCCTGCAGGCGGGCGAACGGCGTGATCGAGCCAGGACCGACCTCGAGCCGGTAGCCGCCCTCGACCTGACCCAGGAACTGGTCGGCCGTGGTCTGGCCGTAGGCAGTGCGCGGCGCCAGCCCGGGAATGACGATGGTGCGCGTCATGCGGTTGCTCGCGCGCGAATAGCCGGCGAGCGCGCTGACGTAGAGCGCGCCCTCGGTGAAGGAACCGTACAGGCTGCCGCTGAACGCATCGACCGTGCCGCGGCCCGAGAACCCGTTCACCCACTGGCTGCCGCTGCTGTAGCCGAGCCCGACGCCGACCAGGAATCGCTCGTCGATGCGGCGGTCGAGCCCGACCGCCGTGCCGCCGTAGTTATAGGTGAACGCACCCGAGTTGTTGCCGCTGCCCAGCACCGAGCCGGTGCCGACGAGCCCGCTCAGCCAGGCGCCCCAGCGCGACGGACCCATATCGCAAGTGGTGTCGCATGCCTCCGCCAGGGCCACGCGCTGGCCGGCGCCGTGCTGGCCGCCGTTCATCTGGTTGCCGACGGCGTTGGCGAAGGAATAACCCATTGCCGTGTTCGCCGTGCCGAAGCTCGCATGGGGCTGGCCGCTGATCGCGTCCATCGCCGCCGGGCCCTGCGTCGTGTCGAGGCCGAACAGCGCGTTCAGCACGGTGCCGAAGTCGCCCGGCGCCGATGTCCCCAAGAGATCGAGTATGGTGCCGACGGCGAACTGGTTCGGCGTCTGCGCCGCCGACGAGAAAGCATTCGTGCGCAGGATCAGGGTGAGGAACACGTTGTTGGCGTCGTAGCCGAGGCTCGGCGCCAGGAAGGCGAGGTTGCTGGTGACGCTCGAGAAGGTGCCGGTGACGCCGCCCGTGGCGTTGAGGATGGTGTACGTCGTGCTGGGTCCGTAAGTGCCTGAGGCCGCCAGCACCTGCACCGTGCCACCGTTGATCGTCGCCGTGCCGGTGGCATTGATGCGGTCGCTCTGGCCCGCGGCATTGACCTCGACCTGGTAGGTCGAACCCGAATTGTGCACGTAGTTGCCGGTGATGTTGAGCGTGCCGATCGAGTTGCCCGGCGCCACGATGCCGTTGTTCGTGACGAGGCCTGTGATCGTGCCCGTGCCGCCCAAGGTGCCGCCCGAGGCCACGGTGACGTTGCTCGCGATGCTGCCGTTGATCGCCAGAAGACCACCCGTCACCGAGGTGGTGCCGGAGTAGGTGTTGACGCCGGAGAGCGTGAGCGTGCCCGAACCGCTCTTCACCAGATTGTAGCTGCCGGCGTTGCCGCCGGTGCCGCCCGAGCCGGTCTGGTCGGTGATGACGTCGGCGATCGTCTGGCTCACCCCCACTCCCGGCGAGAAGGTGATGGTGCCGTTGCCTTGCAGGAAGAGGCCGGTGCCGAAGGCCGAGCCGGCCGTGGCCACACCGCCACCGGCCGTGCCGGCCGTGACGGTGCCACCCGAAACATTGAAGGCGCCGGCGATACTGAGCGTGCCGCCCTGTTGCACGAAGACGGCGCCGCCGAGGCCGGCCCCTCCGCCGCCACCGATGCCGCCACCGCCGACGGAGCCGCCGGTGCCGCCGCCGAACCCGCCCGCACCAGCAGAACCACCGCCGCCGGTGCCGCCACCACCACCGAAGCCACCGGCGCCCCCGCTCGTGTTGGCGCCGCCGCCGCCGCCGAAACCGCCGGCGCCGCCGACCGTGGCACCGCATTGCCGGCGCCGCCGCCGCCGCCGAAGCCGCCGGCGCCGCCGTTGAACGCGCCAGGCCGTTGACGCCGTTCGCGCCGCCAACCCCGCCGCCGGCTGCTGCCGCCACCACCTCCGGAAACGGCACCGCCGCCGCCGCCGCCCGCGCTGCCGCCGGCCGTGCCGCCGCCGCCCGCCCGTTCCGCCGGTGCCGCCCGCGGTCGCGCCGGTCGCGATGCCGGCCGAGCCGGCTGTGGCATTGTTGCCGCCGGTTGATCCGACGCCAAGACCGCCACCACCACCGACGGTGCTGCCTCCGTTGCCGCCCATACCGCCACCGCCGCCGCTCGCGCCGGCCGCGCCACCGCTACCACCGACCGCCGAGTTGCCGGACAGGGTGACATTGCTGACGGTCAGCGTGGCCTGATTGGCAACGAACAGCGCGCCGCCAAGGCCAGCACCGCCGCCGCCACCCGTCGAACCGCTGCCTCCCTGCGCCCGGGCATTGGCGATCGTGAGGTCCTGCACGGTGACCGACACCGCCGTCTGGGTACTGCCGGTGAAGGCGCCGATGAGCAGGCCGCGGAACTGGTTGTTGCCCGAGAGCGTGTTGTTGTTGCCGACGATGGTGACGTTGGTCTGCACGATCGGCAGGTCGGCCGTCAGCGTGATGTTGCCGGTGAAGACGATGCGATCGCCGCTCGCCGCCGACGTGATGGCGGTGCGCAGCCCTGCTTCCGTATTGACGTTGAAGTCGACTGCACCCGCGGCGCACGGCGTCAAGCATGTTCCGGTCAACAGGATCGCCATCAGCCGCCGACAACCGGCCAACGCCGCAGGCTCACCACCCGACATTCGTCGTTGCTCCCCCGAATGTTTGCGCATTTTCAATGCAAGGTTGTCGGGCTGCTGACATAGCAAAGTGCCATGCGAATTGCTCGCTAGACTAGCGACTGCAATTTCTCTACGCGTGCAGTTGGAGATCAAAAAAAGATCAAGGCTCGGTTAAGCGGGGGCTGGCACCGTGGCGGTCTATGCGTTCGGTCCTTTCGTGATCGATGTTTCCGAGCGGCTCGTGAAGCGCGGCGACCGGCGGCTCGCCGTCACCGGCAAGACCTTCGAGGTGCTGCGATTGCTGGTGGAAGCCCAAGGCAGGCTGGTCGAGCGCGAAACCTTCACGTCGCGTCTGTGGCCCGAGGTCGCCGTCGAGGAACGCAACCTCACGGTGCAGGTCGCCATGCTGCGCAAGGCCCTGAACGGCACGTCGACAGGCACCGATTGCATCGAGACCGTTGCCAAGGCGGGCTATCGCCTGGCCATGCCGGTGCGCCTGCTGGATCCGGTGGGCGCGCCGGACGATCGCGCGGCGCCCACGGCACATCAGCTCCTGAAAGCCGAGGCGCGCGCCAACCTCAACAAGGTCGAGCGGCTGCCGGCGCTGCGCGCGCTGATGCTGTTCGAGCGCGCCCTGACGCTCGATCCCAACGACGCCGACTGCCATGCCGGCATGGCCTCGACCTACCTGCTGATGGCCTCGACGACGATCCGCCGGCCGCTGCCGATCGACGAGTCGGTGCGTCTCGCCCGCGAGTCGGCGCATCGCGCGCTGGTGCTGGACGAGACGAACGGCGAGGCGCTGGGCGTGCTCGGCCGGCTGAAGATGATCTACGAGTGGGATTGGGCCGGCGCCGAGTCGGATCTCACACGTGCCGTCGCGCTCGCACCCCAATCGGCGGACGCCGCCTTCGCGCTTGCCCTGTTTCTTCTGGCGCGGCGTCACCCCGACGAAGCGGTCGAGAACCTGCGGCGCGGACGACGCCTCGATCCGCTGCGGCGCGACATCATCGAGCATCTGGGCCTCGCCCACTGGATGGCCGGCGACGGCGAGCGCGCGCTCACGGCGTTGGCCGAAGCGACGTCGATCGACCCCGAAGCGCGACGCCCGCGTTTCCGCCGCATGTTCGTCCTCGACCAGCTCGGCCGTCCCGAGGAGGCGATGGCCGAGCGCCGGATCTGGCTCGAACTGTTCGACCATGCGCCCTTCGCGGCGCGTCTCGACACGGTGATGCGGAGCGAGGGCCATCGCGCGGCAATGCTGGAGTGGATTGCCCTGCTGGAGCGCCTCGACCAGTGGTACGAGGTCGCCATCCAGCGCATGGCGATCGGCGACACGAGCGGCACGCTCGATGCACTCGAGCGTTGCATCGCGATCCACGCCGATTCGCTCGTCTACGTAGATGCCTATCCGTCCTTCCATCCGCTGCGCGGCGAACCGCGGTTCCAGCGCATCGTCGAGCACGTCGGCTTGAGCCGCTAACCTCCGCGCAGCCGCCGCGCCGCGGTCTCCACCGCATCGACGATGGCGTGATAGCCCGTGCAGCGGCAGTAGTTGCCGGACAGCGCCTCGCGGATCTCGGCACGGTCCGGCGCCGGGCTTGCCGCCAGCAGCTCGGCGGCCTGCAGGATCATGCCGGGCGTGCAGTAGCCGCACTGCAGCGCCGCCCGCTCGTAAAAGGCGTCCTGCAGGGCGCGCACCACCGGCGAGGCATCGGCCTGCTCGATTGTCCGCACCGAGCGGCCGTCGGCCTGCACCGCCAGCATGAGGCAGCCGCGCACCACCTTGTCGTCGACCACGACGTGGCAGGCGCCGCACACGCCGTGCTCGCAGCCGACATGGCTGCCGGTCAGGCCGAGATCGTGGCGCAGCCAGTCGACCAGCGAGCGGCGCACCGGCACGCGCGCCTCGACCGGCCGGCCGTTGACCTCGCAGGCGATGTCGAGCGCGGGTTCGCCGGATTTCCTCATGCCGTCCTCCCTGCCCGCTCCAGCAGCGCGCCGGCGAGCCGACGTCGCCAGGCGGCGGGCGCATCGCGGCTCGATCCCGGTTCGA
Organism: Enhydrobacter sp.; assembly: GCA_025808875.1. Classification (NCBI taxonomy): domain Bacteria; kingdom Pseudomonadati; phylum Pseudomonadota; class Alphaproteobacteria; order Hyphomicrobiales; genus Enhydrobacter; species Enhydrobacter sp. The sequence continues at coordinate 3,207,191 of CP075528.1, forward strand.
GCTCCCGCCGTGCGACTTCGCGCGCCTCGACGAACGATCGGCCCGCAGCGAGGCACGACTCGGTGGCGAGCAGCCGGCGCGGCGCGTCCTCGATGCCGCAATAGGCGACGCGGCTCTCGACGATTCGTCTACCCTCCCGGCGCGCGCCGAAGGCGAGGCCCGCCAGGGCGAAGTCGCCGTGACGATGTGCCACCTCGCCGAAGGAGAAGCGCCATCCCTCGCGCGCGACCGGAACCGCCACCGACACCAGCAGCTCGTCGGGCTCGCGGTCGGTGCCGTAGACGCCGCGGAAGAAGTCGCCAGCCAGCACGACGCGCTCGCCGCGCAGCGAGACGAGCGTGATCTCGGCGTCGAGACAGACCATGCAGGCCGGCAACTCGGCGGCGGGATCGGCGAGCGCCAGGCTGCCGCCCAGGGTGCCGCGGTTGCGGATGGCGGGATGGGCGACGTGAGGCAAGGCCTCGGCCAACAAGGGCGCGCTGGCGCGCACCAGCGGCGACGCCAGCAGCGCCGCATGGGTCGCGAGCGCGCCGATCACCAGGTGGTCGTCCTTCGGCTCGACACGGTCGAGATCGGGCAGCCGTCCGATATCGACCAGCAGGCCGGGGGTCGCGAGCCTCATCGCCATCATCGGCATCAGGCTCTGGCCGCCCGCCAGCACCGCGGCGTCGGTGCCGTGCCGCGCCAACAGCATCACCGCCTCGCTCACGCTTGCCGGTCGCGCATAGTCGAACCGCGCGGGCTTCACGGCGCCGTCTCCTCGTCGAGCTCGCCGAGCGCGCGCAGCACCTGGAGCGGATCGATCGGCAGGTGCGCGATCCGGCCACCCGCCCCCGCCAGCGCGTCGTTCACCGCGTTGAGCACGGCGGCCGGTGCGGCGCAGGTGCCGGCTTCGCCAGCGCCCTTGGCGCCGACGACCGAGCCGGCATAGGGCGTCTCGACATGCGCCACCGCGATGTCGGGCATCTCGGCCGCCATCGGCACGCGATAGTCGGCGAGCGTGGCATTGATCTGCTGGCCCGCCGCGTCGTAGCGGCAGGCCTCGAGCAATGCCTCGCCCAATCCCATCACGACGCCGCCGCGGATCTGCTCGTCCACCAGCAACGGATTGACGATGCGGCCGCAATCGTCGACCGCCCAGTGCCGCAGCACCCGCACCAGCCCGGTCGCGCGGTCGATCTCGACCAGCGAGGCCTGGATGCCGTTGTTGGGCAGGAAGACATGTTGCTCGCGCCGGTAGGTGTGGGTGACGCCGAGCCTGGGCTGGAGTCCCTTCGGGAGCTCGAAGCCGCGAAAGGTCACGAGATGGGCGATCTCGCCCGCGCTCATGCGGCGCGCGCCCGATTCGCGATCGACGACCTCGCCGTCGCGCAGATCGAGAGCGTCCACCGTCACCTGCAGCAGCGCCGCCGCGGCACCGAGGATCTCGGCGCGCAGGGCGACACCGGCGCCCCACGCCGCCTCGCCGCCGATCGCCGCGCCGCGCGAGGCCCAGGCGCCGCCGCCATGCGGCACTGTCGCCGTGTCGCCGCTCTCGACCGTCACCATGGACACCGGCACGCCGACGGCGTCGGCCATGATCTGCGCCAGCCCCTGCACCACGCCCTGGCCGATCTCGCTGACCGATGCCTTCGCGGTCACCTCGCCCGAAAGCTCGAGCGTCGCCGTCACGCTGTCGATCGAGGCGACGGGCACGCCGGCGCGGCCGTAGGACTCGACGCCGGACGCGGTCATTTCAACTGCGCTGGCGAAGCCGAGCCCGAGCAACCGGCCCGCCCTGCGCCCCTCGGCGATCTCGGCGCACAGCGACGGCAGGTCCATCAGCTCGACCAGCTTCTCGAGGCACTGGTGGTGCGACAGGCCAAAGAGATGGCTGCCGGCGGCCGCCGTGCAGGGCATGTCCTCGGGCCGCATCAGGTTGCGCCGGCGGAAGTCGAGCGGGTCCTCGCCGCGGGCGCGCGCCGCCAGGTCGACCAGCCGCTCCGTCACCGACACGGCGATCGGCGCGCCGACGGCGCGGAACTGCCCGGTCGACACCTTGTTCTGCAGCGCGCAGCGGAGCTTCGCCCGGAAGTCGGCGAACCGGTACGGTGCGCCCATGACGCGCAGCCCGCTCATCGCCTCGGCGGTGCTCGAGCGCGGGAAGATCGAATAGGCGCCGAGCCCCTGCAGATCGTCGACGTCCATCGCCACGATCCTGCCCTCGGCGTCGACCGCCATGCGCGCCCGGACGATGTGCTCGCGGGCGTGGATGTCGGAGACGAAGGATTCGAGCCGGTCGGCCTGGAAGCGCACCGGCCGGCCGAGCAGCCGGCTCGCGGCGCAGACGGCGATCTCGTCGGGATAGACGTGCATCTTCACGCCGAAGCCGCCGCCCACGTCGCCGCAGATCACCCGCACGCGCGACATCGGCAGATCGAGGAACTGCGCGAGGTGAAGCTGCATCTGGTGCGGCATCTGGTGCGACAGCCGCACCTCGAGCGTGCCGGCGGCGCGATCCCAACGGGCGAAGGCGCCGCGCGATTCCAGGGTCACGCCGGTGTGGCGCTCGAAGGTGAAGGTCTCCTCGACGACCAATGCGGCGTCGGCGAAGGCCTTGTCGACGTCGCCGGTGTGCCATTCGGTCGACCAGGCGAGATTCGAGCCGAGGCCACGCTGGACGGGCGGCGCGTCAGCCGCGAGCGCCGTCGCGAGGTCCGTCGCCGATGGCAGCTCGCGCCAGTCGATGTCGATCAGCTCGAGCGCATCCTCGGCGACGGCGCGCGAGGTCGCGAGCACCAGCGCGACGGGCTCGCCCTGATGAAGCGCCTCGTCGCGGGCGAGCGGGCGCTGCTCGGGCGACACCAGCCCGGGGAAGGCCTTGGACTCGCAGCGCCACGCCCGGCAGACGCGATCCAGGTCGGCGGCGGTCAGGACGGCGGCGACTCCGGCCAACCCGCGCGCGGCGGCGAGGTCGCCGAAGGCGAAAGCGGCGTGCGGATACGGACTGCGCAGGAAGGCGGCATGCAGCTCGCCTTTCGCCGCATGATCGTCGACGAAGCGGCCGCCGCCCGTCACGAGACGGCGCGTCTCGCGTCGGGGCATCGGCCGGCCGATATGGGTGAAGCGCACGATCGCTACGCCGCCATCCTGGCCTTCAGGGCCTGCGCCACCTTCGACGCCGGCTCGCGGCCAAGCGCGGCGCAGATGTCGCGGCCGGCGCTCGCGATCGCCTCGAGATCGACGCCATGCTCGATGCCGAGCCCGTTCATCAGGTAGATGACGTCCTCGGTGCCGACATTGCCCGACGCGCCCTTGGCGTAGGGGCATCCGCCCAGGCCCGCGACCGCGGTGTCGAACACGGCGATGCCACGCTCCATCACCGCCAGGATGTTGGCCAGCGACTGACCGTAGGTGTCGTGGAAGTGCGCCGCGATGCTTTCGCGTGGCACCTTCTCGGCGACGGCATCGATCATGGCGACGCATTCCGCCGGCGTGCCGACGCCGATCGTGTCGCCGAGCGACACCTCGTAGCAGCCCATGCGGAACAGGCGGTCCGAGACCTCCGCCACCTTCGCCGGTGCCACCTTGCCGTCGTAGGGACAGGCGATCACCGTCGAGACGTAGCCCCGCACCTTCATGCCGTGCTTGCGGGCCGCCTCCATGACCGGGGTGAAGCGCTCGAAGCTCTCGTCGATCGAGCAGTTGGTGTTCTTGCGGCAGAAGGCTTCCGAGGCGGCGGTGAAGACGGCGATCTCCTCACACCTCGCCTCGACCGCGCCGTTCATGCCCTGCTTGTTGGGCACCAGCACGGGATAGCCGACGCCGGGCTTGCGCCTGATCTGCGCCATCACCCGGTCGGTGTCGGCCATCTGCGGCACCCATTTCGGCGACACGAAGCTGCCGGCCTCGACGGCGGCATGGCCGGCGGCCGACAGCGCGTCGATCAGCCTGACCTTGGCCTCGACCGGCACGGGCCGCGCCTCGTTCTGCAGTCCGTCACGCGGGCCGACCTCGACCAGTCGGACCCTCTTGGGCAGATTCATCGCTCTCTCCACAGGTGCCTGCCCCATATTCGCGCCAATGACGCGCCGCGCAAGCGGTCGAGGGGGAAGCATGTTTCGATGGACGATAAGGCAGCCGGTCGACGGCCTGGTCGTCGCGCCGAGCGAGCGCCTGCCCTGGCCCCAGACCGCGGTGCTCGGTCTGCAGCACGTCATCGCGATGTTCGGCGCGACGGTGCTGGGGCCGCTGCTCATGGGCTTCGATCCCAACGTCGCCATTCTCATGGCCGGCGTCGCGACCCTGATCTTCTTCGTCGTCACCGGTGGGCACGTGCCGAGCTTTCTCGGCTCGCGAAACCTCGTCGTCGCCGCCATCACGCTCGTGCTCGGGACCGGCGACTTTACCCTCCGGTTCCACGAGTTCGCCATGGGCGGCATCGGCACGGCGACCTTCGGCGCCATCCTGCTGCATGCGCTTCTCGCGCGCGGCAAGCCCTGATAGCCTGCCCCCCGAGGAGACCCCCCCCATGGCCCAGCAGCTCAGCAACCAACGCATCGCCTGGTTCAACGGCAAGTTCATGCCGGAAAACCAGGTCATGATCCCGTTCCGCGACCGCAGCTGGAAGTACGGTGACGGCGCCTTCGACATGACTCGCACCTTCGAGGGCAAGCCATTCCGCCTCAAGGAGCACATCGACCGCTTCTACCGCTCGCTGCGCTACCTGCAGATCGATCCGGGCATCGGCCCCAAGGACATGGTCGCGCACAGCGAGGAAGTGGTGGCACGCAACGAGCATCTGCGGCCCGCCGTCGGCGACTGGTGGGTCGGCCAGCGCGTCAGCCGCGGCGTCGATGCCGTGGGCGACGAGGGCTGGGACCACACCGGACCGAACGTGGTGATCGAGGTGCTGCCGCTGCCGCTCGCCAAGCGCGCCCACATGTTCCGCGACGGCGCCGAGGTGATCACGACGACGACGCGCCGGACGGCACCGTCGATGCTCAGCCCGCGCGCCAAGACGCACAACTACCTCAACATGATCATGGCCGAGAAGCCGGTGAAGGCGCTCAATCCCGACGCCTGGGCGATCCTGCTCGACGAGAACGGCAACCTCGCCGAGGGCCTGGGCAGCAACATCTTCGTCGTACGCGAGGGCGAGATGTTCACGCCCTCCGAACGCTACGTGCTGCCGGGCGTCAGCCGGCAGATGACGATGGACATGGCCAAGCGCCTCGGCATCGCCTGCACGGCGGGCGACATCGACCTGTTCGACGCGGCCAACGCCGAGGAGATGTTCCTCACCTCGACGAGCCTCTGCATCCTGCCGGTGAAGAGCTTCAACGGCGCGCCGGTCGGCGACGGGCGCGTGCCGGGGCCGGTCACGAAGAAGCTGATCGACGCCTACGCCAAGGACGTCGGCTGCGACTTCGTCGCCCAGTATCTGCGATTCATTCAGTAGCGCAGAACAATCACAGGCATTGAAACTTCTCCGCTCGCCGCGCGAGATTCGCGCGGCGCGAAAGTGCTCGTCGCCGATTCGGAGCGTTTTGTTGGTGACAACGGGCCGCGTGCTTTGCCACAGTTTGATCACAGCATTGTCCTCGTCGCCGGACGAGTCGCGCATTTTCAATCGTCTCATTCATCCAGTTCATTTCGAGCGGACGGACCCACGATGAATATCCTGCTTGTCGAGGACAGCGCGCATCGCCGCGTCGCCATCCTGCGCCACCTGATGGCCTGCGGGCATCGTGTGACGCCCGCCAGCTCGATCGAGGAAGCGCACGAGATCGTCCGCTTCGTCGAGCATCCCGACACGCCGGCCGACGTCGTCGTGATGGCCGAGCATCTCGAGAGCGAGGGCGGCACGGAGTTCCGCCGGGCGCTCGGCGCGCGCTTCCGCGGCCTGCGCTGGGTGCTGTTGCCGGCCCACCACGATATCGGTTGCCTTGCCGAGCGCATCGAGCAGGATCACGGCCGCGTCGGCGGCGGCCTCAACGTGCTGCTGATCGATGCCGACGACGGCCGGCGCGCCGCGATGGTCGGCCACATGCTCGATTGCCGCGACCAGGTCGTTGCGTGCCGCTCCCTCGCCGAAGCGCAATCGCACCTGCACACTCTCGCCGAAGGCGACGATCCGCTGCATGCGATCGTCAGCGACGTCACGCTCGACGACGGCAACGGCTTGAGTTTCTACCTCGCGGCCAAGCGGCGCTTTCCAGCGCTGCGCTGGATCGTCACGGCGCGCCCGCGAGATTCGCGCCACGCCGCGCCGCTGCGCCTTCCCCTGAGCCTCTGAACCGAGCCCTGTCGCTCCGGGCCGACCTGGGGTAGACTAAAGCCAGTGGTTGGATCGCGGCTCCCTCGTGACCGGCGACCATACTGGCCAGCCAGCCATGATCGGCCCGCGGCCCTTCGAACTCTTTCGTTCGGGAGGAAGCCATGGCCATGCAAAACCACATCCGCAATCCCATCGAATGGGGCTGGGACCAACTCAAGGGAACAGGCCACGTCCTGGAGAACGCCGCCAGCAGCATCGACGGCGCGTGGGAAACGCACGACGCAGCGCCACCCGTCGTCCGACCGATCGCCGTGGCCGACCTGCGCGAGGCGCTTGCCCGGGGCGTGCGCGACTTCACCGCCTGCCGCACCGACGTCGTCTTCCTGTGCATGATCTATCCGGTGGCGGGGCTGGTGATCTCGCGCCTGGCCGTCGACTACGGGTTCCTGCCCCTGGTCTTTCCGCTGGTCTCGGGTTTCGCCCTGATCGCGCCACTGTTCGGCGTCGGCCTCTACGAGATGAGCCGGCGGCGTGAGCTCGGCATTGCGCGAGGATGGTCCGACGCCTTCGCCGTGGCGCGCTCGCCGTCGTTCGGCTCGATTCTGGCGTTGGGCCTCATCCTGCTCGGCCTGTTCGCGCTCTGGCTATGGGCGGCGTGGCTGATCTACACCGTCACCCTCGGGCCCGACGCCCCGGTTTCCGCCCTCGCCTTCGCACGCGACGCGGTCACCACGCACGCGGGCTGGACGATGATCCTGGCCGGCGTCGGAACGGGGTTCCTGTTCGCGATCGCGGTGCTGGCGATCAGCGTGGTGTCGTTCCCGCTGTTGCTCGATCGCAACGTCGGTGTCGGCACGGCCATCGCGACATCGCTCAAGGCCGTGCGCGACAATCCCGGGCCGATGGCCTTGTGGGGCCTGATTGTCGCGGCGGGTCTGGTGCTGGGAGCACTGCCGCTGCTGGTCGGCCTCGCCATCGTCCTGCCAGTGCTGGGCCACGCCACCTGGCACCTTTATCGCAGGGTGGTCGCGCCGGCCTGACCCTCAGCCGGCTTCGAACTCGACCAGTTCGGCACCCTCGGCAACCTGCTCGCCGACGGCGTAGCGCACGCTCTTGACCGTGCCGTCGGCGGGAGCCGCGAGCGTGTGCTCCATCTTCATCGCCTCGAGTACGAGGAGCGGCTGGCCCTTGCTGACGCTGTCCCCGGCCTTGACCTTGAGGTCGATGATCTTGCCCGGCAGCGGCGAGCGTACCGAGGCCTCGCCCGCGCCCGCCGCCTCGTAGCGGGTGACGTCGAGCGGATCGACCAACACCAGCCGCCGGTTCGCGCCATGGGCGAACAGGCTGTATTCGATGGCGCCGTCGTTGGCGCGGCGGCGCACGACCGTGGCGACGAAGGTGTCGCCGGCCAGCCGAATCGCCAGCCGGCCGCCGTCGGCGCGCTGCACCCACGCCTCCGACGACCCACCCGGCAGTTCGAGGAGCAGTCCGCCCGAACGCGGTCGACGGGCGATCACGGCAACCTCGCGCTCGCCGTCCCTCCACCGCACCTCGTCATGGCCCTCGTCGAGCAAGCGAAACCCGTTGGTCTGGTCCCATGGATCACGCGTGCCGTCGGGACGCTCGAACTCTGCCAGCCGCGCCAAGGTGGCGATGGCGAGCGCGCGATCGTCGGCCGGCGCCAGCTTGGCGAACAGCGCCTCCCGATGACGCTCGATGAAGCCCGTGTCGACTTCGCCGCCGACGAATGCGGGATGGACGCACAGCGCCTTCAGCAGGGCGGCGTTGGTCGTCACGCCGACCACTTCGGTCTCACCCATCAGCGCCGCCATGCGCCGCAGCGCCGAGGTCCGGTCGCGGTCGTGCACGATTACCTTGGCGATCATCGGATCGTAGAACGGCGTCACCGTGTCGCCCTCGCGCACGCCTGTATCGACGCGCACGTGCGCTCCCTCCTCGGGCAGCCGCACGTGCATCAGCGTGCCCGTCGACGGCAGGAAATTGCGCGCCGGGTCCTCGGCATAGAGTCGGACCTCGACGGCGTGGCCGTCGATGCGAAGCTCGTCCTGCCGCAACGGCAGACGACCATCCGCCGCGACGAGAAGCTGCCATTCGACGAGATCCTGCCCGGTAATCGCCTCGGTGACCGGATGCTCGACCTGGAGCCGGGTGTTCATTTCCATGAAGTAGAACGTGCCGTCCTGGTCGGCGATGAACTCGACCGTGCCGGCGCCGACATAGCCGATCGCCTTGGCGGCGGCGACCGCCGCCTCGCCCATCGCCTTGCGCCGCGCCGGTTCCATGCCGGGTGCGGGCGCCTCTTCGATCACCTTCTGATGCCGACGCTGGATCGAGCAGTCGCGCTCGAACAGATAGACGCAGTCGCCATGGCCGTCGGCGAAGACCTGGATCTCGATGTGGCGCGGCCGCGTCAGATACTTCTCGATCAGCACATGGTCGTCGGCGAAGGAGGCCTTGGCCTCGCGCTTGGCGCCGGCCAGGGCGTCAGCGAACTTGCCCGCCTCCTCGACGATGCGCATGCCCTTGCCGCCGCCGCCCGCCGACGCCTTGATCAGCACCGGGAAGCCGATGCGCTCGGCCTCCCCCGCTAGCAGGTCGAGCGCCTGGTCGTCGCCATGATAGCCCGGCACCAACGGCACCCTGGCCTTCTCCATGATCTTCTTGGCTTCGCTCTTGGACCCCATCGCGCGGATCGCCTGTGGCGGCGGTCCGATGAAGACGATCCCTGCCTTGGCGCAGGCCTCGGCGAAGCCGGCATTCTCCGACAGGAACCCGTAGCCCGGATGGATCGCCTGCGCGCCCGTGCGCTTCGCCGCCTCGATCAGCTTGTCGGCCACGAGATAGCTCTCGCGTGCCGGCGATGCGCCGATATGAACCGCCTCGTCCGCCATCGCCACGTGCCGCGCGTTGCGGTCGGCGTCGGAATAGACCGCCACCGTCTTGATGCCGAGCCGCCGTGCCGTCTTGACGACCCGGCAGGCGATCTCGCCGCGGTTGGCGATCAGGATCTTGGCGAACATCGCTATTTCTTCGGCCCCGGATACTCCGGCCAGAACGCCGTGTCGCAGGGTGCCTCGGTCCAGGTCTGGTCGCGCCCGAGTCCGATCAGCCAGTGCAGGAATGCGAGTCCGTCCTCCAGCTTGGCTTCCGGATGGGAGCGCTTGTACTCGGCCTTCGCCGAATCGGTCGCCGCCGCCGGCTCGAGCATCATCTTCCACGGCAGGTCGGTGCAGTACTTGTGCGCACCGGCCGCCTCCGCATCGGGCGTGCGCTCCTTCAGCAGGGCGTCGTAGTGAAACGAGCCGAGCGATCGGCCGTCGTCGGCTGCCTTCGCCCTCTGCTCGTCGGCGGCGAACTTGCCGAGCAGAGCCGTCCAGGCGGGGTCCTTCGAGGCGCAGTACCGATACCGCTTGTCCATCGCCATGATGATGCGATCGATGTCGTCGGCCCTCCCGACCTTGCACAGCTGAGTGGCGATGCGCGCCTGAGCCGCTGTCGACACCACGATCTCGCCCAACCGGCTGGCCCTGCCGACACGGGGATCCGTCTGGGCGGCCGCCAGGGACGGCGCCAGGGCCACGAGAATTGCGGCAATCGGGAGGAGTTTGTGCATCAGACGGCCCACCTTGGTTTGCGCTTGTCGAGGAACGCCTTCATGCCTTCGAGCGCCTCCTCGGTCACGCATTGATTGGCGACGTGCTCGCCCAGAAAGTCGGCGGTCGCGCCGTCGTGGGGGCGACTGTCGACTTCCGGAACCAGCGTCTTGATCAGCTTCTGCACCGAAGGCGCGCCGAGCTTCAGCTCGGCAGCCAGCGTGGCGACGGTGGTATCGAGTTCCTCCGCGTCGACCACCTGGTCGACCAGGCCGATGCGCAGCGCGGTCGCCGCGTCGAAGAGGCCGCCGTGCATCAGAAGCTGGCGCGCCATCCTCGGGCCGACCGCCTCGATCAGGGCCGGGATGGCGATGCCGGCGAGCAGCCCGTTGCGCACCGACGTCATGCCGAAGCGCGCCGTCGACGCCGCCACCGCGAAGTCGCAGGCCAGCATCAGGCCGACGCCACCGCCGACCGCCGCGCCATGCACGCGGGCGATCGAGGGCTTGGGGAAGTCGTAAATGGCCTGCACCGCCCCCATCATGACGTCGGCGCCGACGCGCCGCGTGATGGCATCGAGCCCGGGCCAGCTCAGCACCCAGTTGAAGTCGCCGCCGGCCGAGAAGACGGCGCCCTCGCCGCCCACAACGAGCACACGAACAGTCTCGTCGGCGGCAAAGGCGTCGAGGGCGTCGACAACGGCTCGCGCGGCCGCGGCATCGAGCGAGTTCATATCGGCCGGTCGATTGAGACGCAGGGTCGCCACGCCGGACATGACGGAGGTAAGGATCGGAGCCATGTCCACGATCACATGCGGAAGACGCCGAACTTCGTGGTCCCGATCGGCTGGTTCATCGCCGCGGACAGACCGAGCGCCAGCGCCATGCGCGTGTCGACCGGATCGAGGATGCCGTCGTCCCACAGCCGCGCCGTCGCGTAGTAGGGATGGCCCTCGCGGTCGTAGGCCTCGCGCACCGGCTGCTTGAATTTCTCTTCTTCTTCTCTCGACCACGTGCCGCCCTTGGCCTCGATGTTGTCGCGCCGCACCGTGGCGAGCACGCTGGCGGCCTGCTCGCCGCCCATCACCGAGATGCGCGCCGACGGCCACATCCACAGGAAGCGCGGGCTGTAGGCGCGGCCGCACATGCCGTAGTTGCCGGCGCCGTAGCTGCCGCCGACGATCACGGTGAACTTGGGCACCGCGACGGTCGACACGGCGGTCACCATCTTGGCTCCGTCGCGGGCGATTCCGCCGGCCTCGTACTTGCGGCCCACCATGAAGCCCGTGATGTTCTGCAGGAAGACGAGTGGAACGCCGCGCTGGCCGCACAGTTCGATGAAGTGTGCCGCCTTGAGTGCCGATTCGTTGAACAGGATGCCGTTGTTGGCGACGATGCCGACCGGATGCCCCCAAATGCGCGCGAAGCCGGTGACGATGGTCGTGCCGTAGAGCTGCTTGAATTCGTCGAGTTCGCTGTCGTCGACCAAGCGGGCTATCACCTCGCGCATGTCGAAGGGCGTCTTCGAATCGGCCGGCACGACGCCGTAGAGCTCCTCGCCCGCGTATCTCGGCTCCACCGGGTCGAGAAGCGAGACGGACGGGCTCTTCCTCCAGTTCAAGTTGGCGACGATTCGGCGCGCCATGCCGAGCGCATGGCTGTCGTTCATGGCGTAGTGGTCGGCAACCCCCGACGTGCGAGCATGTACGTCGGCGCCGCCGAGATCCTCGGCGCTCACGACCTCGCCGATAGCCGCCTTCACCAACGGCGGGCCGGCCAGGAAGATCGTGCCCTGCTTGCGCACGATGATCGTCTCATCGCTCATTGCCGGCACGTAGGCACCGCCCGCCGTGCACGAACCCATCACCACGGCGATCTGCGGGATGCCTTGCGCCGACATGTTGGCCTGGTTGTAGAAGATGCGGCCGAAATGGGTCTTGTCGGGGAAAACCTCGGGCCATTGCGGCAGGTTCGCGCCGCCCGAATCGACCATGTAGACGCAGGGCAGGCGATTCTCCATCGCCACCTCCTGCGCCCGCAAATGCTTCTTCACCGTCATCGGGTAGTACGTGCCGCCTTTCACGGTGGCATCGTTGCACACGATCACGCACTCCACTCCGCTGACGCGGCCGATGCCGGTGATGACACCCGAGCCAGGCGCCTCATTGTCGTACATGTCCATCGCCGCGAGCGGCGACAGTTCGAGAAAGGGCGAACCGGGATCGAGCAGCGCGCGCACCCGCTCGCGCGGCAGCAGCTTGCCGCGCGCGACATGGCGTTTGCGCGATTCCTCGCCGCCACCCAGCCGCACCTTGTCGGTACGCTGGCGCAGGTCGGCGACCAACGCCCGCATGGCCTCCGCGTTGCGCCTGAAACCATCGGAACGGGTGTCGATCTGCGAGGAAAGAACGGTCATGACCGGGTCAAACTGCCCGGACCCGCGAGCCCGTGCAAGACCGTGGGGCGGAACGCATCCGGATCGATCAGGGTAGGCGCGAGAGGTTACGCCAGGCCGAGCTCTGCGCGGTGAAGGCCCGCTGGTTGGCGAGGCCGGTGGCAAAGGCCGCGTCGCGCTCGGCACGCTCCTTCAGTACGGCCTCGCTGCTCTTGCGAAACGCGTCGAGCACGGCCGGGGACCATTGCTTGAAGACGACGCCGGCAGCGCGCAGCTTGTCGAGAGCGAGCCCCTGCAATTGCGGCGACCGGCTGAGCATCCACACCATGTTGGCGCGGCAGGCGGTCTCGATCTGGGAACGCTGCGCGGGCGCAAGCTGATCCCACTTGTCCTTGCGCATCAGAAAGTCGAGTACAGCCGAGGGCTGCTGCCAGCCCGGGAAATAATAGGGCAGCCCGAGCTTGTCGAAGCCCAATGCCGCGTCGATCGCCGGTGTCGACATCTCGCCGCCGTCAACCTTGCCCTGCTGCAGTTCATGGAAGAACTCGCCCGCGCCCAACGGCACGACCGTCGCCCCCAGCCGCGTCAGCACGTCCGCCGAGTTCTTGCCGTAGCGCAGCCGCAAGCCCTTCAGGTTCGCAACCGTGCTGACATCGCCGCGGAACCAGCCACCACCCTTGGGCCCCTGCACGCCACAGGGAATGCCGACGACGCCCAGCTTTTCGTAGGCGTCACGGTGAATGCGGCCGCCATCCCCTTCGATCAGCCAGGAGGTCATTTCGTGCGGCCCCGGTCCGAACGGGACGGTGGCGAAGAGGCCGAAGACCGGCGTCTCCGCCGCGGCATAGCCTGACCAGGTGAAAGCGGCTTCGAGGCGGCCCTCGACCACAGCCGTGAGCATTTCGGGCGTCGGAGCGATGTGGCCGGGCTCGACGATCTTGATGACGAGGCCGCCGCCGGACACATGCTTCACAGTCTTGGTGAAGGCGCGCACCCCCTCGCCTGCACCCGGCAGGCTGGGATTAAACGCGGTCTGCATCTTGATGACACGGTTGCCCGTCGCAGGGTCGCCGGCCACGGCAACACCCGCCCAAGCCACCAAGAAAGCGGCGAAGGCCCCAACCCTCCCCACGTTACGGCGTACGGTCATCGGGCCGCCGTCCGGTCTCCCCAAGTCTTGTTTCCGGCCGATTGTGCGGCCTTGTTCACACCGAATGAGTTTCGCATGCCATGAACCCGGGAACAAGCGACCGATGGCGCTCAGAGCGCCGCCATTCCCCTGCCGATCAGGATGCGCTGGACGTCGCTGGTGCCTTCGTAGATCTGGCATACCCGAACATCACGCCAGATCTTCTCGGCCAGGTAGTCGGCGACGTAGCCGTAACCGCCATGGGTCTGAATCGCAGCCGAGCACACCTCCTCGGCCATTTCCGAAGCATATAGCTTGGCCATTGCGGCTTCGGTGAGGCATGGCCGACCGGCATCGCGCAACGTTGCCGCATGCAGCACCATCTGGCGGGCGACCGTGATTTTCGTGGCCATGTCGGCCAGGCGGAACTGGACTGCCTGATGGTTGATGATCGCCGTGCCGAACGCCTGTCGTTCCGAGGCATAGGCCCGCGCCAGCTCGAATGACGCCCGCGCCATGCCGACAGCCTGGGCAGCGATGCCGATACGGCCGGCCTCGAGATTGGCGAGCGCGATGCGATAGCCCTCGCCCTCCGCGCCGAGCATTGTATCGGCGCCGACGGCACAATCCTCGAAGGCGATCTGGCAGGTGTCGGACGACTTCTGGCCGAGCTTCTTTTCGACCGCGGCGACGCGGTATCCCGGCGTCCGGGTCGGCACGATGAAGCACGAGATGCCGCGCTTGGGCGACGTCGGGTCGGTGACGGCGAAGACCAGCGCAACGTCGGCGCTGCGGCCCGAGGTGATGAACTGTTTCACTCCGTTCAGGAGCCAGCCGTTGCCGCGCCGCTCGGCGCGCGTCTTGAGGTTCGAGGCGTCGGAGCCGGCGTGCGGCTCGGTGAGGCAGAAGGCGCCCAGTACCTCGCCCTGCGCCATGGGCTTCAGCCACCGCTCCTTCTGCTCCGACGAGCCGTAGGCCAGCAACGCCGCACAATCGGGCGAGTTGTTTACGCTCATCACCGTGGAAAGGCCGCCATCGGCCGCCGCGATCTCCTCCAGCGCCAGCACATAGGAGACCATGTCGGCGCCGGCGCCTCCCCACTCCGTCGGAACACACATGCCGAGGAAGCCGAGTTGCCCCATCTCGGCCAGAAGCGACCGCGGGATCTCTCCCGCCGCCTCCCAGGCCCGCACGTTCGGCAGCACCTTGTCCTGCGCGAAGGCGCGGGCGGTATCGCGGATGAGTATCTGTTCTTCGCTGAGGATCATGCCTACCGCCTCGCCAGCAGCCGTGCACGCTGGCGCTGCCAGTCGCGGTCCTTGATGGCCTGGCGCTTGTCGTGCGCCTGTTTGCCGGTGACGAGGGCGATCTCGATCTTGGCGCGGCCACGCGGATTGAAATAGACCTGAAGCGGCACGACGGTGCGGCCCTCGCGCTGGATGGCGCCGATCAGCCGGTTGATCTCCTTCTTATGCAGCAGAAGCTTGCGCGGCCGCTTGCGCTCGTGGTTGAAGCGGTTGCCGCCGGCGTACTCCGGGATGTCGGCATTGACCAGCCACGCCTCGCCGCCGTCTTCCGTGACGTAGGATTCCGCGATGGAGCTTCGGCCACCGCGCAGCGACTTGACCTCGGTGCCGGTGAGCGCGAGTCCGGCTTCCATGGTCTCCTCGATGAAGTAATTGTGCCGCGCCTTGCGGTTCTGGGCCACCACGGTGCGGCCCAGGTCCGGTTTCTTCGCCAAGGAGGTCTCGCCTAGTTGATCAGGCCGGCATGCACCATGGCATCGCGCACCTGCTTCTTGGTGGCGTCGGTACATTCGACCAGCGGCAGCCGGAGCTTGGCCGAGGATTGCCCGACCAGCTCACACGCGTACTTGACCGGGGCGGGGCTGGTCTCGACGAACAGCGCCTTGTGCAGCGGCATCAGCCGATCCTGGATCTCGAACACCTTGTCGAGATCGCGTGCCTTCCAGGCGTCGTGCATGTCCGCACAGAGGCGCGGCGCAACGTTGGCCGTCACCGAGATGCAGCCGTCGCCGCCCTGCGCCATGAAGCCCATGGCGCTCGCGTCCTCGCCCGAAAGCTGGATGAAGCCTTTCTTGGCCTTGAGCTTGGTGAGAGTCGGCCGTGCCATGTCGTAGCTCGCGTCCTTGATGCCGACGATGCCCGGCACCTGCGAGAGGCGAATGACCGTGTCGACCTGCATGTCGCCGCCGGTGCGGGGCGGCACGTTGTAGAGGATGATCGGGATGTCGACGGCCTCGGCCACCGTCTTGAAGTGCTGGAACAGGCCTTCCTGGGTCGGCTTGTTGTAATAGGGCACGACCAGCATGGCGGCGTCGGCGCCGGCCTTCTTGGCATGGCGTGTGAGGTCGATCGCCTCCTCGGTCGAGTTGGAGCCGGTGCCGGCGATCACCGGGACGCCGGACCCCTTGGCGGCCTGGATGCAGATGTCGATGACGCGCTTGTGCTCGTCGTAGGAGAGCGTCGGCGACTCGCCGGTGGTGCCGCACGGCACGAGGCCGTCGGTGCCCTCCTTGATCTGCCAGGCCACGAACTTCTCGAAGCCCTTTTCGTCGACCGACCCGTTCTTGAACGGAGTAATCAACGCGACGAGCGATCCGGAAAACATGGCTTCCTCCGACCTTTTCTGGTGGCCGAACAGCATAGGCTCCGCTCCCTGCCGGAGCAAGGCGAGCAACCGTCCGCCGAGGCCCGGGACCGCGGGTCGACAGGGTATGGCGGACTTGGGTCAGCCCGTCGCTGTCCGCGGACCGAACAGGATGATCGCCGCACCGACCAAGCAGACAGTGCCACCGATCTGATCCCAGCGATCCGGCCTTGCGCCCTCGACGATCCACAACCAGACAATCGAGGCGGCGATATAGACGCCGCCATAGGCGGCGTAGGCTCGGCCGGCCGCCGAGGACTCGACGAGCGTCAACAGATAGGCGAACAGCGCGAGGCTCATCAGGCCGGGCGCCAGCCACCACGCGGGCTTGCCCAGCCGCAGCCATCCCCAGAAGGCGAAGCATCCCGCGATCTCGGCGGCTGCGGCGCCGACATAAGCTGCGATCGAAATCACGTCCGTTCTCCTCGCGCGCTCCAACTTGCCATTGTGATGCCGCAAGCTCCTGCCTACGATTCCCTGCCGTGAAAAGAGCAGCCATCCCCCTCGTCCTGATCTCTGCCGCCTTCGCGTCCGCGCCGCAGGCCCAGCAGGGCAGTGTCACGATTTTGCGCGGCGAGAGCAATTCGGGAGCACCCGACACCGGCGTGCGCCGCGTTTCGCCGGGTACGCCGGAGCCCGCGGCGCGGCCTTCCGGCCCCGCGCGCGGCGCGGCGCAGCCGATCGCCACCGGCCAGGGCATCGTGCCTGCCCAACCCGGCGACGTTGCGCAGGCGCTGACCGACGCGAAGCCCTTGAGCGACGCCGAGGCGGCCGCTCTCGGCGCCGCGCTCAAGGCGGTCGACGAGAACCGTTGGGCGGACGCCCGTACCTCGGTCGCCAATTTCGGTCAACCGCTTCTGGTACGGATCGTCGAGTGGAACATCCTGCGCGCGGCCCCTCGGACCGAGGCCGATTTCGCCTCCATCTGGCGCTTCCTGCGCGAGAATCCCGATTGGCCCGAGCCAGAGGTGCTGCGGCGCCAAGCCGAGGACCGCATCGGCGCCGACACGCCGGCCAACGAGGCATTTCGCTACTTCACCGCCTTCCCGCCACTCACCAGCTCCGGACTCATCCGCCGCATGGATGCCGCGCAGGCCGCGAGCCCCAAGGACGTGCCGCGGCTCGCCCGCGAGAGCTGGCGCAACGGTACCTTCCGTGACTCGGACGAGACGGACTTCCTCAATCGCTACGGCCATCACCTCACGGGCGAAGACGATATCGGCCGATTCGACCGTATCCTGCGTCAAGGTCGCACCCAGGTCGCGAGCGCCCTGCTCTCGCGACTGCCTCCCGACTACCAGCCGGTCGCTCGCGCGCGACTGGCGATGGCGACGCGTGCAGCCGACACGGTGACCATTCTGCGCGGCGTTCCGGCGGCCAGGCTGAACGAGCCGGCGATGCGCCTGGAGCGCGTCGCCTGGCTGCGCCGTACCGGCAACCTCGAGGAGGCCAAGTCGATCCTCGTCGCGCCCACGCCCAATCCGTCGGGCCAGTGGTGGACGGAGCGCCAACAGGTGGCGCGCGAGCTGCTAGCCGCGGGCCGTGCGGCCGATGCCTACGCCGTCGTCGCTCCGCATGGCTACACGCGCGGGCTGGCTTTCGCCGAGGCCGAGTTCCTCGCCGGCTGGATCGCGCTGCGACATCTCAAGAAGCCGGCCGAGGGCCTGAAGCACTTCCAGACGCTGTACGACGGCGTGTCGACCGACATCTCCAGGAGCCGCGCCGCCTATTGGCTCGGGCGCACGCACGAATCCGCCGGTCGGAGCAAGGAAGCCAAGGACTGGTACACGCGCGCCGCCGGATTCGGCCAGACCTTCTACGGCCAACTCGCCGCGCGCAAGCTGCCGGGAGGCGCGGCGCGCCTGCCGTCCGATCCGCTGGCGTCCGACGGGGACCGCCGGGCGCTGAGCACACGCGAACTCGTGGTCGTCGCCCGGTATCTCGGCCAAGCCGGCGACTATGAGCGCACGCGGCCCTTCCTGTTGCGACTCGCACGCATGGTCGAAGGGCCGGGGCAGACGCTGCTGCTCGCCCAGCTCGCCGCCGAGCTGCGTCGGCCCGATATATCGGTCGGCATCGCCCGGCGCGGCGTGGAGAACGGCGTCACCCTGTTCGACGCCTCGTTCCCGGTCGTCGACATCGGCGCCACGGGTTCCATCGAGCGCGCCTTGGCGCTCGCGCTGACGCGGCAGGAAAGCCAGTTCGACGCGGCAGCCGTCTCGTCGTCCGGAGCGCTCGGCCTGATGCAGCTCCTGCCGGGCACGGCACGCGACGTGGCGGGCCGGCTCGGCATGCCTTTCATCCGGGAAAAGCTGACGCGCGACCCGGCCTACAACGTCCAGCTGGGCAGCCAGTATCTCGCCGAGATGCTGCAGCGCTTCGGCGGCTCGTACGAGGTCGCGCTCGCCGCCTACAATGCGGGGCCCAACCGCGTGGCGCGCTGGCTCGAGACGATGGGCGATCCGCGCAGCGGCAAGATCGACATGGTCGACTGGATCGAGATGATCCCGTTCGGCGAGACGCGCAACTACGTGCAGCGCGTCATGGAGGGAGTCGGCGTCTATCGCGACCGCCTGAACGGGCCGTTCCGGACACTGCAGCCCGCGATGGGGGGCTCCTAGCCCAGGATGATCTCGGTCGACCCGCAATCAACCGAAGGGGAGAACCGCCATGGCGATTGAGCCGTTCGCGACGCGCGACTTCAATTCGCAGATCCAGCGCTCGTTGGCCAAGGTCTATCTCGGCGCCGCGACGGTCGGCGAGGTCATGGCGGTGGCGGCGCGCATCGAGGACGGCAATCTCACGAGCTGGCATGCCGGATGGCGCGCACTGGCCGACGACCTGGCGGCTAGGGCCGAGCGCGAACGCGCGGCAGGCCATCGTCAATCGGCATTCCACCTTTTCCTGCGCGCTGCCGAATCCTTCCGTCAGGCTGGCTTCTTTCATCGCGTCGATCTCGACTGTGCGGAACTGCAGACCTCGTGGCCTGCAAGCGCGCGCTGCTTCCAGGAGGCGATGGCGCTGTCGCCCTACCCCTGCGAAGCGGTGCGCGTGCCGTTCGAGGGTCGCGCGTTGCACGCCTGCTTCATGGCGCCGGAACGCGACGCGGGACCCTGGCCGACGCTGATCGTGCCGAGTGGCTACGACGGCTCGGTCGAGGAGAGCGCTCTGATGAACGGCCTGCCGGCCCTGGCGCGCGGCTATGCCGTGTTGGCTCTCGATGGGCCGGGCCAGGGCAAGACGCTCTACGATCCCACGACGCGCGCCTTCATGCGACCCGACTACGAGACGGCGATGGGCGCCGCGCTCGACTACCTCGTCGGACGCACCGAGGTGGATGCCGGACGCATCGCCGCCCTCGGCTGCAGCTTCGGCGGCTTTCTCGTGCCGCGCGCGGCCGCCGTCGAGCGACGGCTGGCGGCCCTGGTGGCCGATCCCGGCCAGTACGACATCGGCGCTGCGCTGCTCGAGCGGCTGCCGCCCGCACTGCTCGCCCGTCTCGACGACGATGACGAGGACGCCGTGCGCGCCTTCGAGGTTCTCGGCGCGACGCCTGACGGCGCGCTGCTGTTTCACCCCCGGATGGCGGCGCACGGCGTCGCCACGGTGCAGGCCTACTGCCGGCACCTCCGCGACTTCCACAATCGCGACGCGGCGGCGCGCATCACCTGCCCTAGCCTGATTTGCGACAACGAGATCGACGTCGTCTCCACCGGCCAGGGCCGCAAGCTGGCCGATGCCATGATCGGCTGCACGGTCGAGTTCCTGCACTTCACCGCGGCGGAGGGTGCGGGTGGTCATTGCGAAGGAATGGGCCGCGAGATCTTCGACGAACGGGTCTACCCTTGGCTCGACCGCACGCTGCGGGTCAACGATTGATCTCGATCAGCAGCACCCAGGCGTCGAGCACCGCCTTGATGAACGAAAGCACGATGGCGGTCGCCACGAAATAGACGCCGGCACCCTCCGCGCCGGCCAACATGGCGAGGCCGCCGGCCGCATAGGGAAGAACGGCGGCGGCGAACAACACGAAATTGGTCGTTGTCTTGGCACGGCCTGCACTGCCGATGTCTCCTCTCGAACGAAGGGCGAGCGCGATTCCCAAAGCCGAAAGACCGACGCCGACCGCCAGCATTCCCGCCCCGACAATGTTCCAGGGTTGGCCGGGAATCAGCATCAGCGACGAAACGACGAGGATCGCCAGCAGCAGGCTCAGCGCCGCCAACGCGCGATCCGGCAGCATCGGGAGCGCCAGGATGCGGCTCGCGTTGAGCGACACGGCGACGAACAGCAGGCCCGCGAGCGCCGCCGAGGCGCCGACCTGCCCAAGGAAAAAATTGTCCCAACCCTCCATCGGAAGAATCTAGGGCAGTTTCATCCGCGGTGAAACCGCATCGACTCGTCCTTCGATGGGCGCCCTGGGCTCTACGTCGTCCGCATCGGGACCTCGGTCGGGTGCGCCCTTCGGCACGGGCCGTCGGCGCTTGGATAGTCCTGAAACCCGAGCCTGCGACGGCCGACGCCTACTCCTTCTCCACCTGCCGCTCGTACTGCTGGCCCAACTCGGCCAGCACCTCGGCGCTCTTTTGCGCTTCGTCGATCGCCACCATGCCGACGACGTTGTAGCCGTTGTCGACGTGCAGGATCTCGCCGGTGATGCCGCGGCCGAGGTCGCTCAGCAGGCTGAGTGAGGCCGCACCCACGTCGTCGATCGTCGTATTGCGTTTGAGCGGAGCATGCAGTTCCGCCCATTTGATGAGATGGCGCATGCCGGAGATGCCGCTGGCCGCGAGGGTCTTCACCGGTCCGGCCGAGATCGCGTTGACACGGATGTCCTGCTTGCCGAGATCGACCGCAAGGTAGCGAACGCTCGCCTCGAGCGCCGCCTTGGCCACGCCCATCACGTTGTAGTGCGGGATGACCCGCTCGGCGCCCAAGTACGTGAGCGTGAGCAGGCAACCGCCGCGCGTCATCAGCGGCGAAAGTCGCTGGGCGACCGCGGTGAAGCTATAGCAGGAGATATCCAGAGCCGTCGCGAAGTTGCGCCGGGTGGTGCGTATGTAAGGCCCCACCAGCTCGTTCTTGTCGGAGTAGGAGATCGCATGAACCACGAAGTCGACGGGTTCGCCCGGCCAGACCTCGCCCAGCGCGGTAACCAGCCGGTCGATGTCGTCGTCGGAGCCGACGTCGCACGGCAAGAGAGGCACGTCGCGGCCGCCCACCAGCGCCTTCACACGCCTGCCGATGGCCTCGTTCGGATAGGTCAGCGCCAATGTCGCGCCGTGCGCCAGCGCCATCCGCGCGACGCCCCACGCGAGCGAGCGCTCGTTGGCAACGCCCATGATCAGGCCGCGTTTTCCGGCGAACAGAGGTTCGGGCGCTAGCGTGCTTGGCATACGACTTTTCAACCTCGAAGCAGTCTTGTTGTTGCCCCTCTTACAATGTTCGACGGAAGGCCACGTTCACGTTTGATTACGATTTGTGTCTCGCGCAACTGCACGCAGCGCGCCATGGGAGCCATCGGCCGCGGTCGCCAGAACGGCCCCTTCCACGCCCGTCCCGAACGAAACCAGGCTTCGCCGGGGAAGAGATGATTCAAGCAGCGTGCGCTTTGCCCTGGCCGATCCGCTTCGACACTCCGTCCGGCAGTGGCCCCTTGTTCACGGCGGCAATAGCGGCATCGAGCTGGTCGAGCGTCGAGTAGCCGATCAGCATGGTGTGGACGCCGGGATGGGAAATCACGAACCGCTGGGCGAGCTCGGCCAGGTTTGCCGCGCCGGCTTCCTCGACCAGCGGCTCGAGCTTCCTGGCGCGTGCCACGTCGCCGGCGAAATCCGGTGCCGAGCCGATCGGATCGACCACCTGCATGGCGAGTGGGTGCCGCTCGGCCGTGCCGGCCAGCGCGCCGCCCGCCAGCGCGCGGATGATGATCGTGCCCATGCCGGCGGCCTGCGTGCTGTCGAGCAGTCGACCGTAGTCCTGGCCCGGTGTGCCCTTTGGCATCGGCCCGCCGGCACTGGGATTGAGGGCGTTGTAGACCACCTGCACCGTGTCGAAGAACTTCGAGTCGACGGCGCGCTGCAGCGCCGGCGTTTCGCCCACGCCGCTGAAGCCGATGAAGCGGATCTTGCCGGCCTTGCGCAGCTTCTCGAGCGCCGGCGCGACCTCGTCGAGCGCGATGTCGATCGCCATCCTATCATCGGCGTCCTTGGCGACCAGGGGATTGTGCAACTGGAAGAGGTCGACGCTGTCGCGATCCATGCGCTTCAGGCTTTCCTCGAGCGAGCGCGCAACAGATGCACCGACATTGGCGCGGTCCGCAGCCTTGAGGCGGAACTTGGTACCGACCACGACGTCGGCCTTCAACGCCTTCAGCGCCCGACCGAGGTTCTTTTCCGATTCGCCGTTGCCGTAGAGCGCGGCGGTGTCGAAATAGTTGATGCCTGCCTCGATGGCGCGCGCCGCCGCGCGTTCCTGGTCGCGCCCATCGCCCTTGGTGAACAATCCACCGACCGCACCGGCACCGTATCCCAGCACCGAGACCTCGAGTCCGGTGCGCCCCAACCTGCGCTTCTGCATTCAGCCCTCGCCCTCGATCCGTACCGCGCCCGCCGCGTTGTCGACCACGACATGGTTGTCGTAGTAGGTCACGGTCGGCTTGGCGCCGAACGCGGCCTCCATGCGCTTCTCCCATTCCGGCGTGTACCAGGCGCGCGCCGCCACCTCGGATTCCCACAGGTACACGCCGCCGCCACCGGCCTCGCCGTTGAGATAGTACTTCCTGACCAAGCCCTTGGGTCCAAGCGCGGCATAGGTCGGTGCCGACTTGCGTGCGGCCTCGACCGCGGTCTCGCGAGGCCGTTTGGTCATGGGGATTTGAACGATGGCGATGAACATGCTTGGTAGCCTACGGGTATCGAGCATCGGGAGCAAATCATGGGAGCGGCGCTGACCGGCATCGAGATGTGCGTGTTCGACGCTTACGGCACGCTGTACGATTTCAACTCCGCGGTGGCGCGCCATCGCGCGGCCCTCGGACCCAAGGCCGACGCCCTGTCGGAGATGTGGCGGACCAAGCAGATCTCCTACACCTGGCTGCGCAACAGCATGGGCAGCTATGCGCCGTTCTGGCAGGTCACCGGTGAGGCACTCGACCACTGCCTGGACGCGCACGGCCTGACCGACCCGGCGATCAAGACCAAGCTGCTCGGCGCCTACCTCGCACTCGATCCCTTCCCCGAGGTGCCGGCAATGATCGACAGGCTGAAGAGTGCCGGCGTGCGGCTCGCCATCCTGTCGAATGGCAATCCCGAGATGCTGGAGCCGATGGTGGCGGCCTCGACGCTGGCGGGAAAGTTCGAGGCGATCCTGAGCGTGCATCCCGCCGGAATCTTCAAGCCCGACCCCAGGGTCTATCGCCTGGTCGAGCAGAGCTGCGGCGTGAAACCCGGCGGGGTGTGCTTCCTGTCGTCGAACTGCTGGGACGCCCATGGCGCGGCGCATTTCGGCTTCAACACCGTGTGGATCAATCGCGCCGGCCTGCCCGACGACAATCTGCCAGGCCGGATTGCGACCGCGCTGAAGGACCTGTCGCAACTTCCCGCTCTGCTCGGTGTCGCCTGATGAGTTCGCTGCCGGGGTTTGCCGACGTTCAGGCCGCCGCACGCCGTCTGGCGGGCGTGGCGTTGCGCACACCGCTCCTGGAGAATCCGCGCGTCAACGACAAGCTGGGCGGGCGCTTGTTTCTCAAGGCCGAGTGCCTGCAGCGTACCGGCTCGTTCAAACTGCGCGGCGCCTACAACTTCCTCGCCGCAATGAGCGCCGACGATCGGCGCCGGGGCGTGGTCGGCTGGTCGTCGGGCAATCACGCGCAGGGACTCGCCGAGGCGGCGCGGCTGCTGGGCGTGAAGGCCATCATCGTCATGCCGGCCGACGCACCCGCCCTCAAGGTCGCCAACACACGCGCCTCCGGCGCCGAGGTCGTGTTGTACGACCGCGTCAGGGACAGCCGCGAGGAGATCGGGCTCGACATCGCCCGCAAGACTGGCGCCACGGTCGTGCCGCCCTACGATCATCCGTGGATTCTCACCGGTCAGGGGACGGCCGGGCTCGAGATCGTCGAGCAGGCGACATCGGCGGGCGTCACGCTGGATGCGGTCGCGGCCCCCTGTTCGGGCGGCGGGCTCTCGACCGGCATCGCCCTCGCGGTCAAGGGGCTGAGCCCGGCGACCAAGGTGCATGCCGGGGAGCCGGCGGGCTTCGACGATCTGGCGCGCTCGCTGGCGAGCGGCCAGAAGGAGAAGAACGACAAGCTCTCCGGCTCGATCTGCGATGCGCTCCTCGCACCGACGCCCGGCGACGTCACCTTTCCGCTGGCGCAAAAGCTGTTGTCGCCCGGTCTCGTCGTGACCGACGACGAGGTGCTCGACGCCATGGAGACGGCATTCCGCGAGTTCAAGCTCGTGGTCGAGCCGGGCGGCGCGGTGGCCCTGGCGGCGGCGTTGACGGGCAAGCTACCGGTCGAGAACCGGGCCGTCGCCGTGGTCTGCTCCGGCGGCAATGTCGACCACGAGACTTTCATCCGCGCACTCGGCCAACGGCCGAAGACGTGAAGCTGTCGCGCCGCGACCGCCGCGACTGGCGGATCATCGCGTGGATCGGTCTGACCAGTGCCGTGGTCAGCGTCTTTTTCGGCATGGCGATCCGCCCCGAGGCGGTTCCCGCGCCGGACGTCATCCTCACCAGCGTTGCCACCTCCGTGATGATCGCCACGCCGATCAGCCTGCTCGAGCTCAGAGGCCGCCGCTCGTCCCTGTTGCGACGCCTGAGGAGGCTGCCCCTCGCCGCGTTCTTCGGCCTCAAGGTGCTGGCCTATCTCGTCGTCATCCTCTGTGGATTGACCGTCGGACGCCTGCTGTTCGCTCCCGTGGAACGGGCCTTCGCCTTCGACAGCGCTTTCGAAACCTCGATCGTCTTCGCCATCGTCATGTCGGTCGTCGCCAATCTGGTGTTCGAAATGGGCGGACTGCTGGGCTATGGCACTTTGCGGAACCTGCTGACCGGCCGCTATGTCCAGCCCCGGCGGGAGCATCGCGCATTTCTGCTGATCGACATGAAGGGTTCGACGACGATCGCCGAGCGGCTCGGCCCGATCCGCTTCCACGAGTTGCTGAACGACTTCTTTCGCAACGTCGCCGACGCCGCGCTCGAATGCGAGGGAGAAATCCACAAGTACGTCGGCGACGAGGCGATCCTCACCTGGCGCGAGGCGACCGACGATTGCCTGCGCTGCCCCTTCGTGGTGCGAGATCTGATCGAACGCCACCGCAGCCACTATGAACACCGCTACAGCGTCGTGCCGGAGTTCCGCGCCGCCCTGCACTACGGCGAGATCGTCGCCGGCGAGATCGGCGACATGCGCCGCGAGATCGCCTATGTCGGCGACACGCTGAACGTCGCTGCACGACTGCTCGAGGCCGCCAAGCAGCTCGGCGAGGATGTTCTGGTTTCCGCCGATCTGCTGGAGCGCGCGCAACTGCCGCCGGGCCTGCGTGCCATCGACCTGCCGACGCTCGCCGTCCGTGGCCGGGTCGCGCCGCTCGGCATCGCGGCGCTGAGGGCCTAGGCCGGCGCGGGTTTGCGCCTCGTGACGCGGTCGAGCAGGCTGCCGAGGATGCCCTTGGGCAGGAAGATGATGAACAGCACCAGCAGCACGCCGTAGACGAGGTTGTCCCAGCCGACCGCCTTGGTGCCGAACGAGATGCGCAGCGTCTCGGCCATCAGGATGGTGATGACGGCGCCGACCGTGGGCCCGAAGGCGACGTAGATGCCGCCGACCACGACGGCGAACACCATCTGCAGCGACACCGCGATGCCGCTCACCGTGTCGGGCGAGATGAACATCTGGTACTGGCAGTAGAGTGCGCCGGCGAAAGCGGTCATGACCGCGCTCAGCACCGTGATCTTCAGTTTCTCGACCGTGACGTTGACGCCCGCCGCCGCCGCCGCGTCCTCGTCCTCCGAGATCGCCTCGAGCGCGCCGCGCATCATCGAGCGGTCGATCAGGTACCAGATGACGAGACCGACGGCCCACGCGCCGAGCGCGATGTAGTACCAGGTCTCCTTGTCGACGAACTGCAGGGCGGCGATGGCGCTGCCCTTGGTCCGCTCCGGCGTATAGCCGAGCGAGCCGCCGGTCTGGTCGCGCGTGGCGGTGATGACCTGCAGCACGATGCCGGAGAGCGCCAGGGTCACCAGCGCGAAGTAGTGGCCGGTGATGCGGAAGCGGAAGCACGGCCAGGCCACGATCAAGGCGAGCAAGCCCGCCGCGACCAGGGCCAGCGGGATGCCGATCCACGGCGACAGGCCGAAATGGTTCCACAGCAGCGCCGTGACGTAGGCCCCGACTCCCATGAAGCCGCCGTGACCGAGCGACACCAGGCCGAAGCGGCCCATGATCGACCACGACGTGTAGGCGAACGACCAGATCAGGATCAGCACGAGCACGTGCAGGTGATAGGGCTGCTTATAGACCAGCGGCAGCGCCAGCAGGATGGCGGCGCCAATCCAGAGCGCGGGATTGCGCGGGTTCACGAGCGCCTCGCCAGCAGGCCCTGCGGGCGGATGAACATCATCACGATGAAGAAGGCGAAGGCCAGCACGTATCCCCATTCGAGGTCGGAGTAGAGGCCGCCCAGCGAGATGATCTGGGCGAACAGGAAGGCGGCGACGAAGCCGCCGACGAAGTTGCCCAGCCCGCCCAGCACGCAGATCAGGAAGGTGATCGGTCCGAAGGAGAGGCCGACGAAGGGATGCACGTCGTACTGCAGCACGAGCAGGCAGGCGGCGAGCCCCGCCAGCGAGCCGCCGATCGCCGACGTGACGAGGTAGAGCTTGCGCGTGTCGACGCCCATCAGGGTCATGATCTGGCGGTCTTGCGAGATGGCCCGGATCGCCGTGCCGATATAGGTGCGGGTCATGAAGAGGTAGACCACGACCATGCCGGCGAGCGCGGCGAGGAAGGCGAGCAGGCGGGCGTAGCTGAAGTGCATCTCGCCGATCGCCAGCACCGGAAGGCGGATGCCGAGGTTGCGGAAGTCGATGCCGAAGGCGACGGTGGCGAAGCTCTGCAGGAAGAACAGCACGCCGCCGGTCGCCAGAAGCTGGTTGATTGGCGCGGAGTCGAGCAGTGGCGAGATTACCACGTAGTGCAGCACCAGGCCCAGGATGCCAACCAGCACGATCGCGGCCGGCGCCGCCAGCCACATCGGCACGCCGTAGACCGAGTAGAAATAGTAGAGGCCGTACATGCCGATCATGATCAGCTCGGCGTAGCAGATCCACACCACGTCGATGACGCCGAAGATCAGGTTCAGCCCGAGGGCCAGCAGGGCCAGGACACCGCCCAGCAGGATGCCGCTGATGATCGCCTCGAGCAGGTAGATGTCGAAGATCTCCATGGACTCCCCCGCTACACGCCCAGATAGGCCTGCTTGATGGTGTCGCTGGCCAGCAGTTCAGCCGACGTGCCGGAGCTGCGGATCGTGCCGGCCTCGAGCAGGTAGGCGCGGTCGACGACCTGCAACACCTGCTGCACGTTCTGCTCGACGATCAGCACCGTAAGACCGGAGGCGCGGATGCGCTTGACCAGTTCGAACACCTGCTGGACCACGACCGGCGCAAGGCCGGCGGACGGCTCGTCGAGCAACAGGAGTTTGGGGTCGCTCATCAGCGCACGGCCGATGGCGCACATCTGCTGCTCGCCGCCCGACATGGTACCCGCCATCTGGTGGCGCCGCTCCTTCAGGCGCGGGAACAGGTCGAACACGAAATCGAGACGCTGCGCGAACTTCTTGCGCGCCTCGGGGATGAACGCGCCCATCTTCAGGTTGTCCTCGACGGTGAGGCGCGGGAACAGCCGGCGATTCTCCGGCACATGGGCGATGCCGAGATTGACGATGCGATGCGCCGGCGTCTTCACCACGTCGGCGCCCTCCATTGCGATCGAGCCGCGGGTCGGGCGGATCAGGCCGGAGACGACGCGCATCAACGTCGTCTTGCCGGCACCATTGGGGCCGATCACGCCGACGGCCTCGCCCGCCCTGACCTCGAGGTCGATGCCGAACAGCGCCTGGAAGCTGCCGTAGCCCGCGTCGATCTGCCTGAGCTCGAGCATCAGCGTCGCCCCTCGGCCGCGGCGGCCTGAGTAGCGTGGGCATCCGTGCCGAGATAGACCTCGATGACACGCGGATCACTCGACACTTGGCCCGGCAGGCCCTCGGCGATCTTCTCGCCGTGGTCAAGCACCATGACGCGGTCGACCACGCGCATGAGCACGCCCATGATGTGCTCGACCCAAATGATGGTGATGCCGAGCTCGTTGCGGATGTTGCGTAGCATCTCGGCGGCCTGGTTCATCTCCTTTTCGTCCAGCCCGCCCAGGCTCTCGTCGGCGAGCAGCAGCTTGGGGCCGGTGGCCAGCGCCTTGGCGAGTTCGAGCTTCTTCAGGCCCGCCGCCCCCAGCCCGTCGACGGGCGCGCGTCGGTCGGTCGGCAGGCCGACCATGGCGAGCGCGCGCTCGGCCGCTTCCTCCGCCTTGGCCCGGCTGTGCAGGACCTGGCCGGTCTGGCCGTAGAAGCCAGCCAGTTCGACGTTCTCGAAGATCGACAGGCGGCGAAACGGTCGCGGGATCTGGAACGTGCGGCCGATGCCGCGATGGATGGTGCGGTGGGGCGACAGGCCCGCCAGTTCGTGTCCTTCGAACAGGATCGATCCCGCGGTCGGCGCAAAGGTGCCGGAGAGCATGTTGAAGATCGTGCTCTTGCCCGACCCGTTGGGGCCGATCAGGCCGAGAATCTCGCCCTGATCGACCTTGAACGACACGTTGTTGACGGCCGTGAACCCGCCGAAACGCTTTACCAGACCCTCGACGACGAGCACCGGCCGTTCATCCCCCGCTGATGGTGCCTACTTCGACGAATAGACCGTGCCGGCCGGGAACGGCAGCACCGGATCGCGTTGCTGCTGGCTCTTGGGCCACACCACGTAGGACTTGTCGTCGACATACTGGACGACGACCGGCGAGGCGCGCTCGTTCTGGCCGGCGATCGGCGAGCCTTCGCCAGCGTACTTGACGCCGAAGCCGAGCATCGTGCCGCCCTCCGGCAGGTCGACCTCGAGTGCCGCCTTGCGCAAAGCGTCGGCGTCGATGCCGCCATACTTCTTGATGGCGCGCGGCAACACTTCCTTGAAGAACACGTAGGTGTTCGACGCCGCCATGCCGACATGGGCCGAGCGGATGGTCGTGCCGGGCTTGGCCTTGTCGTACTCCTCGCCGACCATTTTGATGAGCGGCGGGAGCGCCTTGTCGAGCGCGTCCTGCTTGGTGTCCCAGATCGAGATCGGATCTACGTTGTAGAAGTAGTTGACGTCCTTGCCGAGGCCTTCTTTGAGCTTGGAATAGACGCCGTAGCCCGCGCCGTGGCCAATCAGGGCGCTGAACTTCAGGCCGCCCTCGCGCGCCTGACGATGGAACAGCGTGATATCCGGATTGTAGCCGGTGTGGAAGATCACGTCCGGCCGCGCGCGCTTCAGCTTGGTGATCAGCGCGGAGAGGTCCGGCGCCGTTGCGGCGTAGCCTTCCTTGAGTGCGATGTTGAAGCCCGCCTTCTTGGCGCCCGCCTCGTTGCCCTTGGCGACGTCGACGCCATAGGCGCCGTCCTCGTGGATGATCGCCACGCGCACGTCCTTGGCGTCCTTGCCGAGCTTGGCCTTGGCGTTCTGGGCGATGAAGTCCATCGACAGCTCGCCGAACTGCGCGCCCGACGGCTGGGTGCGGAACACGTACTTGAGATTGCGGTTCTCGAGCACTGCCGAGGAGATGCAGGTCGTGATCCACATGAACTTCTTGAGCTGCTCGACGCGCGCCGCGACCGGCACGCATTGCGCCGACGAGAAGAAGCCGAGCACCATGTCGACCTTTTCCTGCTCGATCAGCCGCACCGCCTCATTGATCGCCACGTCGGGCTTGCTCTGGGCATCGGCATAGACCGCCTCGATCTTGTAGCCGTCGACGCCACCTTGCTTGATGAAATGGTCGATCATGATCTTGGCGCCGAGGTGGTGGAGTTCGGAGCCACCGCCGGCGAGCGGGCCGGTCAGGTCGTAGATAACGCCGATCTTGATCTTCTTTTCCTGGGCCTGGGCGGTTGCCGCCGTGGCGAACGCGGCGATCGTGGCCGCGAGCCCGCCGAACAGGCGGGCGATCATGCGCAATGTCATCTAGTTCCTCCCAGAATCGCGCTGGCTGGTGCCTTGTTCCATGCATCACACGAGCGCGCCCGTGCGATGTCAAGCGTCCCGCGGTCAGCGGCCCTCGCCGGGCGTCAGAATGTCGAACATCATTCCGGCCGGCGGTTCGAGCAGCGAGAGCAGGAACACGAGGCGGGCCGCGTCGCCCTCGATCGACAACGCACGCGTGCCCATCGCCTCGGCCGGCGTCGTCTTGCCGAGCAGGACGGCGTCGAGCGTGGCGCGTGTCGTGGTCACGGTCGCGACCGCGTCCGGCGCCAGCTCCTTCATTCGATGTGTCAGAGTAGAGTGCGTGAGCGTCCAGGCCAGCGTTTCACCTCGGTCGGTGAAGCGCCAATTGACGACGAGCGAGTGTCCTGCGGCCCTGGCCGCATCGAGCCGGATGGCCAGCGCGTCGAACAGCACGTCGGTACTCAGGCCGGCCAGGGTGTCGGCGCTCAGAGGCAGGCGCGCCGGCATCTTGAACACGCCGTGCCGCAGTTCCTGCGCGCCATAGAGAAAGGCGTTGCGCCAGGTCGCCGACTCGGCCTGGTACCCCATCTGCTCAAGCGCATCGGCGCAGAGCGCGCGCGCCGCGGCGTGGCCTGGCTCGGCGAACAGAACCTCCTTCAGGACCTGCGCCACCCAGCGGAATTCTCCCCGGGCGAAGTCGTCGCGCGCGCGGGCGACGACGGCGTCGGCACCACCCATGTACGCGACGAACTTGCGTGCCGCCGGCGCCGGCGGCAGCGGATGGAGGTTGCACGGATTGCCATCGTACCAGGAGAGGTAGCGCTGGTAGACCGCCTTCACGTTGTGGCTGACCGTGCCGTAGTAGCCGCGCGCCGACCAGCGCTCGGCCAGCCCGGGCGGCAGGTCGATCGCCTCGGCGATCTCGGCCGGGCGCCAGCCCTTGTTCATGTAGCGCAGGGTCTGGTCGTGAATGTGCTTATAGAGGTCGCGCTGCGACTCAAGATGATCAAGCACCGCCTCGCGTCCCCAGGTCGGCCAATGATGCTGGCCGATCAGGATCTCGGTACGCGGGCCGTAAAGCGCGATGGCGTCGGAGATGTAGCGCGCCCAAACGCACGGATCGCGCGCCACCGCGCCGCGCAACGGTATGAAGTTGTGCAGCAGCGGGCAGGCATTCTCCGCCATGTTGAGGACGCCGAGGCCGGGATAGAACATGTGCATCTCGGCCGGCGCCTCGGTCTCCGGCGCGAGCTGGAAGACGATCCTCACGCCGTCGATCGTGTGCTCCTCGACCGCATCGACGATCAGCCGCGTCGGCGCGATCAACCCCGCCGTGCCGCGGGCAACGCCCTTGCCGAGCCCGGCGTCGACCTGGCCACGCGCACCGCGCGGCAGCAGGGCGCCGAACTGGAACTGCGCACGCCGGATCATCGGCGGACCGGCCAGCACGTTCTCTCCCGAAATCGCCTCCATGAAGCCGTCGGGCGCGATCACCGCGACCTTGCCCGCCTTGACGTCCTCCTCGTCGACCACGCCACGCACGCCACCGTAGTGGTCGACGTGGCTGTGGGTGTAGATGACGGCGACGACGGGCTTGCGCGGCCGGTGGGCGTAGTAGAGGTCGAGCGCGGCGCGGGCCACCTCGGCGGTGGTGAGCGGATCGACCAGGATTAGCCCCGACTCGCCCTCGATCACCGTCAGGTTGGCGATGTCGAAGCCGCGGAGCTGATAGAGGCGCTCCGTCACCTTGAAAAGGCCATTGGCGAGGTTGAGCCGCGCCAGCCGCCACAGGCTCGGGTTCACAGTCGCGGGGGCGAGTTCACCGTCGATGAAGGCGTACTCGCCGAGGTTCCAGAGCACCGTGCCGCCCGGCGTTCGGACGACGCCTTCCGGCACCGGCGCGACAAGCCCGCGCTGCGCCGCCTCGAAATCGCGCGTGTCGGAGAACTGCAGCTTCGCCGCCATCGCCGCATTGGCCGCCCGCGTCGCGGGCTCGGCGTCGCGCGCCGCCTCCAGGTGCGAGGCGGGAACCGGAACCGCGGAACTCGAAGTCATGTCATCTCTCTCTTTTCAGGCCAAGCTGCCGGCGAACTTCTCGGCAAGCTCCTCCCGCCTGAAACGATCGACGACGTGATCGATGAAGGCGCGGGTCTTGCCCGGCATCAACGTCCGCGTCGCATCATAGATTGAAATCGTCCCGGCGTCGGCATGTCGGCCCGGCACGAGGCGAATGAGGCGCCCGGCCTCAGCCCTCCACCTTGATGCCGTTCTCCTTCACCACCCTGGACCATAGCTCGGTCTCCGCCTTCACGCGCTCAGCGAAGGCGGCGGGCGTGCTGCCGGTCGGGACCAGGCCGAGACCGGCAAGCTTGTCCCTCACCCCCACATTTTTGAGGATCTCGAGGCAAAGGCTGTTGAGCCGTTCGACGACGATGACAGGCGCGCCAGCCGGCGCAACCAGGCCAAAGAACGCCGCGCTCACGAGATCGGGCATGCCGAGTTCGACCACGGTCGGCACCATCGGGCAGATGGGCGAGCGCTCGCGGGCCGCGAGGCAGATGCCGGTGAGCCGGCCCTGATTCACGTGGTTGCCGGTCGGCAACACGACGTCGACCAGGATCGGCACGTGGCCGGCCAGCACGTCACGGACGGCGTCCGCCGAACCCTTGTAGCCCACCACGTCCATCTTGAGTTTGGTGCGGGTGCGGAAGAGTTCGCCCCACAAGTGCGGCTGGTTGCCGATACCCGAGCAAGCGAAGCGCACCCGCGCAGGTTGAGTGTTCACCCAGGCCGCGAACGAAGCAAAGTCCTTGATGGGAAGGTCCTTGTTCACGGCAAGCAGGTCATGGATGTCGGCCAGCGTCGAGATCATCTGCAGATCCCTCAGCGGTTCGAACGGCTGTTTGAAGCCGAGCGCGACGTTGGTGGCCATCGTCGTGGCGCCGAGCAGCAAAGTGTGGCCGTCGGGCTTGGCCTTGGCGACGAAGTCCATGGCGATGATGGTGTTGCCGCCCGCCTTGTTCTCCACGATCACCTGCTGGCCGAGCAGGACGGTCATCTTCTCCGCCACAGTGCGGGCGAGCGCATCGGCCGACCCACCCGGCGCATACGGCACCACGATCTTCACCGGCTGACTCGGCCAAGCCTGGCCCCGCACCGCCGCCGGCCCGATGATTGTCCACCCGGCCACGCCCGCCAGCACGCCACGACGCTTGAGCATCCTTCCCTCCTTCTTTATGTCCAATAATCAGACGGTCTATTTCAATTACGACTAATAAATGGACACGAGTCCAGCGAAAGCGTAGTTTTTGCGAAATGGTACCCGCCACGCGGCCCAAGCCGACTTTCCTCCCCTCGCCCTCCGCTGAAGACGTGCTCGCGGGAAGCAGCGGCGACGCGGCATTCGCCACGACGCTCGCGAAAGGGCTGGTGGTGCTGGAGGCGTTCGACGCCGGCACGATCATGCTCGGCAACATGGAGCTTTCAGCCCGGACCGGAATCCCCCGGCCGACCGTTGCGCGGCTGACCCACACGCTCGCCGAGCTCGGCTATCTCCGCTACGACATGAACGTCGCCAAATACCGCCTCGGCGCGCGACCGCTGAGGCTGGTGCGGCCCCTGCTCGCCGGCATGCCTTTCCGCCAGGCCGCGCGTCCGCTGATGCAAGACCTCGCGGAGAGTGTCCGCGGCACGGTGTCGATCGGTCTGCTCGACGGGACTTCGGCGATCTACGTCGAAACGGCGCGTTCGGGCGACGTCGGCCCCCACGTCCCCGACATAGGACTGCCGATCACCGTCGTGAGGACGGCGATGGGGCGCGCCGCCGCCGCACTGCTGCCGGCCGTCGAGCGATCGCAGCTCGAGCAGCGCATCGCCGAGGACGATGGCGACATGTGGTCCACCTATCGCGACCTCTATCGCAACGGTGTGCGGCAATCGGCCGAACGCGGTTTCTGCACCTGCCTTGGCGAATACATGCCTGCCATCCACGCCGTCGCCTCGCCCCTCTTCCTGGCGCAAGATCTCAAGCAGGCCTTCGCCATCAATTGCGGCATCCCAGCCTTTCGCCTGCAGCCGGGCCAGCTCGAGGCGGAGATTGGCCCGCGCATTCGCGCCCTTGCCACCAGCATCCGCGCTTTCGTCGGCGCCGGCGAGCCCGTGATCGAGTTCGGCTGATATCGTTCGAAGGCCTATTCCGCCGGCTTCAGTCCCGACATGGCGACCTGACGCTCGCTGGGCAGGAAGGAGATCGCGAGGACGGTGCACATCGCCACGAAGGCGAGCAAGGCGAGCAGCGTCGGAAAGCCCGCCGCCTTCACGGACGGTCCGATGGCGGCGACGACCAGGGAGCTCACGCCGAAGCCGATGGCGAGCCGCATGCCGGTGACGCGGCTGCGCATGCGATCGTCGATGTAGCGCACGATCATGGCGTCGGTGAACGGGATGGCGCCGAACACGAACACCATGAAGAGCGTCGTCACGGCGACCAGCGCCCAGCCGTCGACGACGGCGGCCAGCACGAACAGCGGCACCTGGGCGAGCAGGATCGGCAGGTAGATGGTCTTGAGCGGATATCGGTCGATCAGCGCGCCGACCACGAGCTGGGCGAGCGAGGCGATGGTGAACACGAAGAACAGCACCACGCTCAGCAGCCAGGGATCGGCCGCCAGCTCGGCAATGCGCGCCTTCAGCATCTCGCCGTTGCCGTTGGTGGTGAAATTGAACACGATCGACCCGGAAATCGCCGCGCAGGTCATGATGAAGAAGACGCGCGCCATCAAGGCCGGCGGCATGTCGAGCATCTTGGGCTTGCGCTTGGACGGCGCCTCTTCCTCGCGCGGCACGAACAGCGCGAACAGAACGGCGGCGGCGATGCAAACGATGCCCGGGACGACATAGGCCATCTGCCAGCCGTAGCGCGTCGCCAGCACCACCGAGACGCTGGCGCCGATGGCGATGCCGAGATTGCCGACCAGGCCGTTGACTCCGATCACGAAGCCCGGCTTGTCGGCCTTCTGCACCAGCATCGGGATGCCGACGGGATGGTAGATCGAGGCGAACGCGCCCATCAGCGTGAGGGCAAGGCCGATCTGCCAGGCGTTCTGGCAGAGCGCGATCAGCAGGCACGAGGCGCCCATGCCGGCGAAGAACAGGATCATCATGACGCGGCGCCCCCACTGGTCGCCGAGCTTGCCCGACACGATCGAGCCGGCGCCGAACATGAACGACGCACCGAAGGCGTAGGGCGTCAGCTCCTTCCAATCGGCACCCCACACGCCGGCGATCACGCTGACGGTGTAGAGGAAGATCACGAGGACCCAATGGTCCATCGCGTGGCCGAGATTGAGCAGGAGGGAGGTCGGACTGCTGAGCTTCATGACGCGTTTCCTCGCCCCTGAAGGATAGGCGGGACGGCCTTGGCTGTCTTGCGCTAGAATGCCAAAGAATGTGGCGAAAGCGCCAAACCTCGGATCGCTCCACCAACCCCGCCGACTATCAGAAGGTGCCGCGGGCGGTGGCGGCCATGCCCAAGGACTTCGCGGCGGGCCATGCGATCGCGCCGCACCGACACCGGCGCGCGCAGCTGATCTATGCGACTGCCGGAACGATGCGCATTTCGACCGATGACAGCGTCTGGCTGGTGCCGCCGCAACGTGCGCTATGGATGCCGACCGGCGTCGAGCACAGCATTTTCATGCCGGGTGATGTCACGATGCGCACGCTCTATCTGCGGGCGGACGCCGCTGCGGGCATGCCCCGGACCTGCCGCGTGCTGCCCATCTCGGCCTTCCTGCGCGAGCTGATCGTGCGCGCCACCGAGCTGCCGATGCACTACGACGAAAGCGGACCGGCCGGGCACGTCGTCGCGCTCATCGTTTCCGAGCTCGAGCGCGCGCAATCGCTGGCGCTGCACCTGCCGATGCCGCGCGACCCTCGCCTGCGCGGGCTCTGCCGGGCGCTGCTCGATGCGCCGGGCGATGTCCGCCCCCTCGCGGCATGGGCGCGCACCATCAACACCAGTTCGCGCACCCTTGCCCGACGGTTTCAGAACGAAACCGGGATGAGCTTCGGTGCCTGGCGCCAGCAGGTACGTGTGCTGGAAGCGATGGGACGCCTTGCAGCCGGCGATGCCGTTACCCAAGTAGCATTCGATCTGGGTTACGAGAGCGTCAGCGCCTTCAGCGCCATGTTCCGGCGGGCGTCAGGCACCTCGCCACGCCATCACCAGCCGCGTTCGCACTTGCACTGACAAATCCATGCAGGATTTGTGGATTTATCCATATTCTGCAACCGGTTAGCGCACAGAAACCTTGACGTAACGGGTGTTAATCTCCCCAATTCCCACGCCATTTGCGGTAGTCTGAACCGTCGTTTACACCAGATCGGCCGCTGCGGAGGCAGCCCTCGGAGTTTGTTTTGAAGCCGACCGACATCGTCAATCCGGATTACTTCCACAAAGTCGTCGATTGCCAGTGGGCGTGCCCCGCCCACACCCCGGTGCCCGAATACATCCGGTTGATCGCACACGGACGCTACTCCGACGCCTACATGATCAACTGGAAGTCCAACGTCTTCCCGGGGATCCTCGGCCGCACCTGCGATCGCCCGTGCGAGCCGGCCTGCCGACGCTCCCGCGTCGAGGACGAGACGCTGGTCAAGGGCAAGAAGGAGCCCGTTGCCATCTGCCGCCTCAAGCGCGTCGCCGCCGACTACAAGGACGACGACATCCAGGCTCGCATGCCCAAGGCGCCGAAGAAGAACGGCAAGCGGGTGGCCTGCATCGGCGGTGGCCCCGCCTCGCTCACCGTCGCGCGCGACCTTGCGGTGCTCGGCTACGAGATCGTCATCTACGACCAAGATCCCAAGCTCGGCGGCTTCATCCGCACGCAGATCCCGCATTTCCGCCTGCCCGAGTCGGTGATCGACGAGGAAGTCGGCTACATCACCGGCATCGGCAACATCGAGTTCCGCCAGCAGAAGATCGACTCGCTCAAGCAGGTATTGGCCGAAAACCACGACGCCGTGTTCGTCGGCTGCGGCGCGCCGCGTGGGCGCGAGCTCGACGTGCCGGGTCGCGCGGAAGCGGCCGCCAACATCCATATCGGCATCGACTGGCTCTCCTCCGTGTCGTTCGGCCATACCACCAAGGTCGGCAGGAAGGTGATCGTGCTGGGCGGCGGCAACACGGCGATGGATTGCTGCCGCACGGCCCGCCGCCTCGGCGGCGAGGACGTCAAAGTCATCGTGCGGTCGGGCTTCGACGAGATGAAGGCGTCTCCCTGGGAGAAGGAAGACGCGATGGGCGAGGACATCCCGATCCTCAACATGCTCGTGCCGAAGGAAGTGAAGCACGACAACGGCAGGATCAAAGGCGTGCTGTTCGAGAAAGTTGTCGCCAAGTACGACGACAAGGGCCGCCGCTCCCTGGTGCCGTCGGGCGAGCCCGACGAGTTCCACGAGTGCGACGACGTCCTGGTGGCGATCGGCCAGGAGAACGCCTTCCCGTGGATCGAGAAGGACGCCGGCATCGAGTTCGACAGGTGGGGTCTTCCGCAGCTCGACGAGAAGACGCTGCAAAGCACCAACAAGAAGGTGTTCTTCGGCGGCGATGCGGCGTTCGGCCCCAAGAACATCATCTGGGCGGCGGCGCATGGGCACGACGCGGCGATCTCGATTCACAAGATGCTGACCGGCGAGAACCCGGAGGAGCGGCCGGCGCCGGGCGTCAACATCGTCAGCCAGAAGATGGGCATCCACGAGTGGAGCTACGACAACGCGCCCACCATCGACCATCGCTTCAAGGTCCCGCATCGCGCCAAGCAGGAGGCGCTGAAGGACATCATGGCGGAGGTCGAGCTCGGCTTCGATCCACAGCTCGCCTACAAGGAAGCACAGCGCTGCCTGAACTGCGACGTCCAGACGGTGTTCACGGGCAATCTCTGCATCGAATGCGATGCCTGCGTCGACATCTGCCCGATGGACTGCATCACCTTCACTGAGAACGGTGAGGAGAAGGAACTGCGCGCACGGCTCAGCGCGCCGGCGATCAATCCGACGCAGGACCTCTACATCGGCAACGACCTCAAGACCGGCCGCGTCATGATCAAGGACGAGGACGTCTGCCTTCACTGCGGGCTGTGCGCAGAGCGCTGCCCGACGGGCGCGTGGGACATGCGCAAGTACTACATGGAAATGACTCACGCGGAGCACGCATGCCGCAAGCAATAGCCGCCGTTAACGACTTCGTCGTCAAGTTCGCCAACGTCAACGGTTCCGGCTCGGCGAGCGCCAACGAGCTGTTCGCGCGCTCCATCCTGCGCATGGGCGTTCCCGTCAGCCCGCGCAACATCTTCCCCTCCAACATTCAGGGCCTGCCGACCTGGTACGAGGTGCGGGTCACCGAGAAGGGCTATCTCGGCCGGCGCGGCGGCGTCGACATGATGGTCGCGATGAATCCGCAGACCTGGGGCGAGGACGTCAGGGAGATCGAGCCCGGCGGCTACCTGTTCTACGATTCAACCAAGCCGATGCCGTCCTCTATGTTCCGCGAAGACATCAATGTGATCGGCGTGCCGCTGACGGCGGTCACCAACGCCACCTACAGCGATGCACGACAGCGTCAGCTGTTCAAGAACATCATCTATGTCGGCGCACTGTCGGTTCTGCTCGACATCGACCCCGAGGAGATCAAGCGGCTGTTCGGCGAGCAGTTCAAGGGCAAGGAGAAACTGCTCGACTCCAATGTCAAGGCGCTGAACCTCGGCCGCGATTGGGCGACGCAACACCTCGACGTCGGCGCGGTGAAGCTGAAGGTCCGCCGCGCCGACAATGTCGGCAAGCGCATCTTCGTCGAGGGCAACAACGCCGCGGCGCTCGGCGCCGTCTACGGCGGCGCCACGGTGTGCGCCTGGTATCCGATCACACCCTCTTCCTCGCTCGCCGAGGCCTTCATGGCGCACTGCAAGCGCCTGCGCCACGACAAGGCGACGGGCAAGGCCAAGTACGCCATCGTCCAGGCCGAGGACGAGCTCGCATCGATCGGCATGGTGATCGGCGCGGCCTGGAACGGCGCGCGCGCGTTCACGAGCACGTCGGGCCCCGGCATATCGCTGATGACCGAGTTCATCGGGCTGGCGTCCTTCGCCGAGGTGCCGGCCGTCATCGTCAACGTGCAGCGCGGCGGTCCCTCGACGGGCATGCCGACCCGAACGCAACAGTCGGATCTGCTGAGTTGCGCCTACGCCTCCAACGGCGACACCAAGCACGTCCTGCTGTTCCCCGAGGATCCCAAGGAGTGCTTCGACTTCACCGCCGAGGCGCTCGACCTCGCCGACCGGCTGCAAACCCCGGTGTTCGTGATGACCGACCTCGACATCGGCATGAACCACCGGCTTTGCCATCCGTTCGAATGGGACGACAAGCGAGACCTCGATCGCGGCAAGGTGATGACCGCCGAGGAGTTGCAGGCCGGCAAGAACTTCGGCCGCTACCTCGATGTCGACGGCGACGGCATTCCCTATCGCACCTACCCCGGCACCCATCCGACAAAGGGCTCGTATTTCACCCGCGGCACGACCAAGGACGAATACGCGCGCTACTCGGAGGAAGGCGCCGTCTATGTGCGCAACATGGAGCGGCTGCAGAAGAAATTCATGACCGCCGCCAGGATCGCGCCGCAGCCCGTGCGCTATTCGTCGCCCAAGGCGACGCGCCACGGCGTGATCTACTTCGGCTCGACCAGCCCGGCGATGGCGGAGGCACTCGACCACCTCGAGGAAGGCGGCAACCACGTCAACGCCCTGCGGGTGCGTGCCTTTCCCTTCGCCCAGTCGGTCGAGGATTTCATCCACGAGCACGACAAGGTGTTCATCGTCGAGCAGAATCGCGATGCCCAGCTGCGCACCATGATCCTGAGCGAGTTCACGCTCGACGCCCGCAAGCTGATCCCCGTGCTGCACTACGACGGCACGCCTATCACCGCGCGCTTCATCGCCGCCGATATCGCCAAGAAACTCGCCCAGCTCAAGGTCGTTCCGTTCGAGAAGGCCGCGTCATGACCTACATCGCCAAGCCCAAGCTCCACCATCCGTCTCTGGTCAAGAACAAGGCCGGCTACACTCGCCGCGACTACGAAGGCGCCGTGTCGACCCTGTGCGCCGGCTGCGGCCACGATTCGATCAGCGCCGCCATCATCCAGGCCTGCTACGAGCTCGATATCCTGCCGCACCAGGTGGCCAAGCTGTCGGGCATCGGCTGCTCATCGAAGGCACCGACCTACTTCGTCGGCGCCAGCCACGGCTTCAACACCGTGCACGGCCGCATGCCGTCGGTGATGACCGGCGCCAATCTCGCCAACAAGGACCTGATCTACATGGGCGTGTCGGGCGACGGCGACTCGGCGTCGATCGGGCTCGGCCAGTTCGCCCACGTCATGCGCCGCGGCGTGAACATGACCTACATCGTCATGAACAACGGCGTCTACGGCCTCACCAAGGGTCAGTTCTCGGCCACCGCCGACAAGGGCTCGATCAGCAAGAAGGGCGTCGCCAACTCCGACGAGTCGATCGACATGGTGTCTCTCGCCATCCTGATGGGCGCGACCTTCGTCGGCCGGTCGTTCTCGGGCGACAAGCACCAGCTCGTGCCGCTCATCAAGGCGGCGATGGCGCACAAGGGCGCCGCTTTCCTCGACGTCATCAGCCCCTGCGTCGCCTTCAACAACCATGCCGGCTCGACCAAGAGCTACGACTACGTGCGAGAGCACAACGAGGCGCTGAACCGCATCGACTTCATCGAGGGCCGCGAGGAAATCACGGCCTCCTACGAGCCGGGCACGGTGACGACGGTGCAGCAGCACGACGGTTCGCTGCTGCGCCTGCGCAAGCTCGGCGAGGAGTACGATCCGTCCGACAAGATCGCCGCCATGCAGCGCGTGCAGGAGGGTCTGGCGGCCGGCGAGGTCGTGACCGGCCTGCTCTATCTCGATGCCGCGCCCAAGGATCTGCACTCGAACCTGAACACGGTCGACGTCCCGCTCAACCGGTTGAAGACGGCGGATCTCTGCCCCGGCTCGGCGACGCTCGACCGGATCAACGCCGGCCTGCGCTAGGCGGCCGACGCGCGGCGCCATGGACGACGGCGCGCAGGGCTTCCGCTTCGGCGGGACACTCCATCCCTGGGGCACGCGGTTCGACGCTCTCGTACCCGATCATGCCGGCGACGGCTATGCCAGCCGCGAGCTGGCGTGTGGCGAGGCCTTCGGATTTCGAACGACCTACGTCGAGCTCACCGCGCCACGGCCGAACCGGCCGGTGACCGTCGCCGCCTACGAGATCGCCGACGTGCTCGCCCCCAAGGAAGCCTTCGCGCGATTGGTGATCGGCCTGGGCCAGCCCGACAAGATCTCGCGCGAGGAGGTCGGGCCGGGGCCGCACGCCTCCAACGTCGTCGCGCTCCATGCCGTGTGGAAGCGCCCCGGACACGACGTTTCGGTGTCGCTCTACGGCGCGCCGCGCCCGTCCGAGTTCGGCGACGGCATCGGCAAGCTCTACCTCTCGTGGAGCGATCTGGATGCCGCCGCCGCGCCATTCCTCGCGCCTTGGTCGATCGAGAACGAGGCGATCGCGCAGGCCTCCGCAACGGCGACGCCGTCGATCTTCACCGTCCGCTATCCGATCTTCGATCCCGACTACCCGACACCCAGTCGGCAGGCGCGCGTGCTCAACACGCCGGAGCTGTTCGAAACGCCGGCCGACGCCGCCAAGCGGCTGGGCACGCGCGCCTTTGCGCTGTGGAGCGACCCCGGGGGAGGCTGGTACCTGTCGCACGGTCGCGACACCATCCGGCTCGGCACCCGGCGCAGTGCGACGGTTCAGGTGCTCGACATCAAACCCGCGCGAGGCTCGGGCTTCGCCGGCATCGAAGCGGGCTCATGGACGGTACGCGACGTTCATGGCTCGCGCACGATCGCCGACGCCGCGGCGGCGATCCGCCGCGTGCCCGGTCTTCGGATCGAGCGCGTGACCGGCCACGATGCGTGACCCGGTCAGCGCTCGAGATCGAGTTCCCCGGGCGGCGGTGCGACCTTCAGGTTCATGCGGCCGTCGTAGATCGGGCGGGCCCCGGTCGTCGGCCCCGGATACTGCACGAACAGAACCGTGCCACCTGTTTCGGTCCGCATCTCGTTCTCGAAGTGCGGGTCCTCCATGTAGACGAGGGTCCCCGGCCCGTAGCGCCGCTCGCCCATCCGGAATTCGCCGTCGATGATGTACCAGACCTGCGCGAAGTCATGCTTGTGCAGGGGGAAACCGGCGCCGGGCTCGTAGCGCAGGAAGCCGACATTGGGTGTGTTGGGCCGCTCTGGCGTCGGATGGAACAGGAACTTGGTGACGTTCCTGAAGCGCCCCATCTCCCACTCCATCTCGTCGGGATGCCTGAACTCGGGGGCATGGTGGCTGGCGGTCGCGCTCATCGGCGGGGTCCTCGGTGCGTGTCGACGCGGCAGTAGAGCATCACGCCGCGACCTCGACCAGCCGTCCCGTTTCGCCCGGTGCGCGCTGGAGCTCGAGCTGACGGTC
This sequence comes from Enhydrobacter sp., assembly GCA_025808875.1. Classification (NCBI taxonomy): domain Bacteria; kingdom Pseudomonadati; phylum Pseudomonadota; class Alphaproteobacteria; order Hyphomicrobiales; genus Enhydrobacter; species Enhydrobacter sp. Next base: position 3,250,097 of record CP075528.1, read on the forward strand.
GTGCCACTGACGAAGCGACGGACGATGGCCGATCGAGACCAACGTCGTCCCCGGCAGGCGCTTCTTCAGCTCGCCATAGACCGCCGCCTCGTTGGCCTCGTCGAGCGACGCCGTCGCCTCGTCCATGAAGAGCCAGTCGGGCTTGAAGACCAGGGCGCGGGCAATCGCCAGACGCTGCTGTTCGCCGCCCGACAGCACATTGCTCCAGTGCGCCTCCTCGTCCAGCCGCTCGACCAGCTGACCCAGCCGGGCGGCGCGCAACGCCTCGACGATCTCCTGGTCGCTCGCGGTCGATTCCTCGTCGGGATACTTCACCGCGTCGCGCAGCGTGCCGATCGGGATGTAGGGCTTTTGCGGCAGGAAGAGGACGCGCGCCCCCGCCGGCACCCTCACCTGCCCCTGGCCGAATGGCCAGATGCCGGAGAGGGCGCGGAACAGCGTGCTCTTGCCCGAGCCGCTGGCACCCGTGACGAGCGTCGAGCGGCCGCACGGCAGCGCGATCGTCGCCGCCTCCAGAAGCTTCTGGCCGTTGGGCAGGGCAAGCGTCAGCCCGTCGGTGCCGACATCGGTGCGGTCCGTCTCGGGCGCGACCTCGATCGCCGTCGCCGGCTTGTTGTCGGCCGCCCGCTGCAGGCCGAGCAGGCGATCCATGACGGCACGCAGCTCGGCGAGCGAGGTGTAGTTGTCGACGAAGAACGACAGCGCGTTCTGGACCTGGCCGAACGCCGATGCCGTTTGCATCATCACGCCGAGCGTGATGGCACCCGCGAAATAGCGCGGCGCCGTCACCAGGAACGGGAAGATGATGGCGAGCTGGGCGTAGCTCACCTGGTAGAAGGCAAGCTGCGCCTGGGTAAACAGCACGCGCCAGCCGTTGGTGAAGATGTCGGCGAAGCGTGCATTCAGCATTTCCGCCTCGCGCTCCTCGCCACGATAGAGCGCGATCCCCTCGGCATTCTCGCGCACGCGAACGAGCGAAAACCGGAAGTTGGCCTCGAAGCGCTGCCTCTGGAAATTGAGCGGGATCAGCCGCCGCCCGACCAGGTTGGCGAGGAACGTGCCGACGACGGCGTACAGCAGGCACGCCCAGGCCATGTAGCCCGGTATCACGATGTCGATGCCGATCGGCGCCAGCGACAGCGGACCGGAGAGGTTCCACAGGATGACGATGAATGAAACGAGCGTCGCCACCGCGCTCAGCAGGCCGAGGAAAAGCACCATCGTGTACTCGCCGAGCAGCCGCAGATCCTCGGCGATGCGCTGGTCGGCGTTGTCGACCGAGCGTTGCAGCTCGATGCGGTAGTAGCCCCGCCCGTCGAGCCAGTGCGCGAGATAGCGGCGCGTCAGCCAGCGCCGCCAGCGCAGGCGCAGGTAGGGACTGACGATCGCGCGCGAGATGCCGACGACGATGAACAGGCAGGCCAGCCAGGAAAAGGTGATGATCTCGCGCCAGAAGACCTCTTCTTGCTTGTTCTGCAGGGCGTCGTAGAAGCGCCGGTTCCAGTTGTTGAAGAGCACCTCCAGTCCGACCGCGCCGAAGGTCAGCGCGACGGCGCCGATCAGCAGGGTGGCGGCGACCGGCCACTCCTCCGAGCGGAAATAGGGGCTGACCAGCCGCCACCAATCACCGATGAACGAACCGACTCTCTTCATGCGAATGTCCTTTCGGCGCGCACCCTAGCCGATATCGACCCATGACAAGAGCGGCCGCGGGGTCTATAGCCGCCGGCCGATGGATGTTTCACCCCTAGCGGCCCGGCGCGTCGCCCTCGACGTGCTGGTCGCCTGTCTCGCCAAGGGCCAACCCCTCGACGATGCCCTGGGCCGCCACGCCGGCTTCGTCGAGCTCGATCCCCGCGACCGTGCCTTCGTGCGCCTGTTGCTCGCGACCATCCTGCAGCGGCTGGGCGAGATCGACGAGGTACTCGGTGCGATGATCGAGCGTCCCCTGGAAGGCGCCAATGAAACGGGCCTCGAGGTGCTGCGGCTCGGCGCCGCGCAGCTCCTCTTCCTCGGCACGCCCGCGCACGCCGCCGTCGACACCTCGGTGCGGCTGGTCGAACAGGTCGGGCTGCCGCATCTCAAGGGCCTGGCCAATGCCGTCCTGCGCCGGGTCGGCCGCGAGGGCGTGGCGCTGCTGGGCGACCGCGATCCGGCGCGGCTCAACACGCCGGCGTGGCTGTGGCGGGGCTGGATCGAGACCTACGGAGAGGCAACGACGCGCGCCATCGCCGCCGCGCACCTGGTCGAGGCGCCGCTCGACTTGACGCCGCGATCGAACGCGGCGTTCTGGGCCGGCCGCCTCGACGGCGAACTGCTGCCGACGGGCACGATCCGCCGTGCTTCGGGCGGGCCGATCGCCGAGTTGCCGGGTTATGCCGAGGGCGCCTGGTGGGTGCAGGACGCCGCGGCCGCTTTGCCCGCCCGTCTGTTGGGCGACATAGCCGGCAAGACCGTCGCCGATCTCTGTGCCGCGCCCGGGGGCAAGACGATGCAACTCTGCGCGGCAGGCGCCGAAGTGACCGCCGTCGATATCTCGGCCCGCCGCATGGCGCGGCTCGGCGAAAACCTGGCGCGCGCCGGACTCGAAGCCCGGCTGGTGACGGCCGATGCCGGCAAGTGGTCCCCCCCGGGGAAGTTCGACGCGGTGCTGCTCGACGCACCCTGCACCGGCACCGGCACCTTGCGCCGCCATCCCGACATTGCCTGGCTGAAGGACGAGGAGGACGTCGGCCGGCTGACGCTGACGCAGGACCGATTGCTGCTGCGCGCCATCGACCTGCTGAAGCCCGGCGGTACGCTGATCTATGCCGTGTGCTCGCTGCAGGAGGATGAAGGGCCGGCGCGGCTGCAGGCACTGCTGGCGCGCCACCCCCGCCTCGTGCGCACGCCCGTGCAGCCCGTGGAGTTGCCGGGCCTCGCCGATGCGATCACGCCCGCAGGCGACGTGCGGACTCTACCCTCGATGTGGGCCGAACGCGGCGGCCTCGACGGGTTCTTCATCGCCCGCCTGCGCCACGCTCACGCCTGACTCGCACCTCACACCATCGAGCTCGGCCGGTAGAAAGGCTGGTGCTTCGAGGTGTCGATGTAGTTCTCGTAGAACTTGCGCACATGTGGCAGCAGCGCAACCGACAGCTTGCGCCGCTCGACTTCGTCGTCGGCCAGCGCCTTGCTGAGGTCGTCGTGCAGCGCCTTCAGCGCCGCGGTGCGGTCGATCTTGGTGAACCTGCCGTTCTGGTAGATGACCTCGCCGTCGCACATCGTCATGGTCACCGACTGCTGCTTGGCGCGCTGCACGACGGCGTCGAGCGTCGGCGTCATTTCGTCGAGGTAGGGATAGGCGATGCTGTCCCAGTCGAGCAGCACCATGTCTGCGGCCTTGCCGACCTCGAGCGTGCCGAGGCTCTCGCCATAGGGTGTCGTGTGCGCGCCCCCGACGGTGGCCATACGCAGCACCTGGGCCATGGTGGGCACGTCGGCCTCGGCCATGCCGGGCACGCGATGGGCGCGCAGCACGAGCTTCAGCTCCTGCAGCATGTCGCGGTCGTCGTTGATGCCGGCCTCGTCGAGTCCGATCGCGGTGTTGACGCCCTTCTTCTCGAAGACATTCAACGCCGCCACGCCCGAGCGCAGTCGGAAGTTCGAGGAGCAGTTGTGGCAAACGCAGCCCTTGGCATCGGCCAGCCGGTCGATGTCCTTCTCCGAGAGCCACACGCCATGCCCGAGGGTCAGGCGATGGTTCACCATGCCGAAGCGGTCGATGTACTCCAGCGCCGTGCAGTTGCCGCGCCTCCAGGCATATTCCTTCTGGTAGGCGGTCTCGACCAGGTGCATGTGCATCGGCGCATCGTACTTCGCCGATGCCTCCGACAAGGTGGTCAGCGCCTTGTCGGAGCACCAGTGCAGGTTCGCCGGGGCGAGCTGGATCTTCACGCGCCGTTTGTTGTGATGCTGGGCATGGAACGACTTGAACATGTCCATCGCGTCGTCGAGGCCCATCTTGAAGCGGTCGAACCAGCGCTGCATCGGCCCCCGGAGCTCCGCAGGCAGACCCCTCACGAACTCCTCGTCGGCCTGATAGACGAGCCGGTTCTGGTCACGCACTGCGTAGCAGTAGCTGACGCGCATGCCGACATCCTCGTAGGCGCGGATGACGTCGCCCGCCCGCTTTTCGACCTCGGCCAAGGTGCCCGGCATCCAGCCGTGGATATGCTGGACGGTCGTGATGCCCGAGCCGATCATCTCGAACGCCGAGTAGAGCGTGTCGAGGTAGAGATCGAGATTGCGGATCACCATGCGCGTGATGAACCACAGTTCGAGCGGCATGTCGGGGGAACCGAGCTGGACCGGTGTCAGGCCGACATGGTGGTGGCCGTTGACGAAGCCGGGCAACAGTACTTCCTTGCCCGTCCCAATGACCGGAACCGTCGGATGCTTGGCGCTCAGGTCGTCGTAGGTCCCGACGGCCACGATGACGCCGTCCTCCTGCAGGACGGCGCCGTTTTTGATCTCGTTCCAGGTGAATCGGTCCTTTACGCCGGCGATGGTGGCGCGGCTGCGGATCAGGCTGGTGGCCATTGCGGGCTTCTCCTTCGAGTCAGGCGACGGCGGACAGGGCTTCCTGCTCGGCAAAGGCGCGGTCGACCTCGTCGCGCAGCAGGTCGGTGAGCTGGATGCGCAGTGCCTCGGCCTCGCGCGAGAACAGGTTGCGCGGCCGCGGCAAGGCGATGGGCACGATCGTCTTGATGCGCCCGGGTCGGGCGGTGAACACGACCACGCGGTCAGCCAACGCCACCGCCTCGTCGATGTGATGGGTGACGAACAGCACCGAGGCGCCGCTCTGCTTCCAGACGTCGAGCAGGAAGTCCTGCATGCGCGCGCGCGTCTGCACGTCGAGCGCGGCGAAGGGCTCATCCATCAGCAGAACCTTGGGCCGCATCGCCAGCGCGCGGGCGACGGCGACGCGCTGGCGCATGCCGCCCGACAGCTCGTCAGGCCGCTTCTCCATGGCCGCCGTCAGGCCAACCCGCTGCAAGGCCTCGGCGGCGACCGCGCGGCGTTCCTGCCGTGAGGCACCGCGGATGGACAGGCCGAAGCTCACGTTCTCCCACACCGTCAGCCAGGGGAAGAGCGAGGTTTCCTGGAAGATCAGGCTGCGCTCGGGCGACGGTGCGCCGACGGGTTCGCCGAACGACCAGACGTTGCCGGTCGTGGCATCCTCGAGGCCGGCGATGAGATAGAGCAACGTGCTCTTGCCGCAGCCCGACGGGCCGAGGAACACCACGAACTCGCCGGGTTTCACGTCGAGGTCGACCCCGGTCAGCGCCTCGTGGGCACGCCTGGTTCCAGCCGCCCAGGTCTTGCCGACGCCACGGCAAACGACGGCATCCTTGGACGAATAGGTCGGGGCGGCGTCAAAGGCCACGCAACTTCTCCCTGGTGTCGGGCAGCCAGTACAGGATGCGCCGCTGGGCCAGACGCAGCAGCCAGTCGAAGCAGAAGCCCAGCACGCCAATGACGGCGATGGTGAAGAACACCAGAGACGGATTGAAGGTGTTGCGCGCCAGCATGATGACCTGGCCCATGCCGTAGCCCACGCCGGTCGACTCGGCCACCAGAACCACCATCCAGGCGCCGAACAGGTTGAGGCGCAACACCTGCAGCATGCCAGGCAGGATCGCCGGCACGATGACCCTGCCGTAGATCTGCGGCTTGGAGGCGCCCATGGTGCGCGCCACGTTGATCAGGTTGGCGTTGACGCCGTCGATCTGGGCGATGGTCGCCAGCACCATGTGGAAGAACAGTGCCACCACCACCATGAAGATTGCCGGCGCGTTGCCGATGCCGAACAGGAAGATCGCCACCGGCAGCCAGGCGATGGGCGATACCGGTGAGAGAAGGGTGACGGTCGGCAGTACGAGCTTGTCGAAGAACTGGTAGTAGCGGATCAGCACCCCCACCGCGATCGCCAGCACGGAAGCGACGACCAGGCCGACGAAGACGCGCATAGTCGTGGCGGCAACCGTGATCATCACCGATTCGAAGGCCGACGGCCCCTCGCCCATCGAATTTCCGACCTGCCAGCGCGTGGCGGTGTTGAAATACCTGCCCTGTTCGGCGAAGTTGCTCAGGAAGATGTGCGGTGGCGGTAGCAGCTTCGGATCGGCCCAGCCCATCGCCCAGCACACCTCCCAGATGCCCGCGAAAAGGCCGACCGACAGGCAAGTCCACCAGACCTTCGCCAACCAGTCGGCGCCGGCCATCGAGGCGAAGAGGCGCGTTACCGCCGCCGGGCGGGATGAGACCCCGGCGGCGGTGCCCGCTTTGCGGTCGCGTTCGACGACCGCCATCTCAGGCGGACTTGTACTTGAGCTTGCCGTAGAGCTCGGGGTTCTCCTTGATCACCGCCTCGAGCATGGCCCAGTCGATGGCATCGCGGCCGGGCTTCTTCTTGATGTAGCCCATCTCCACGACGCTGTCGGTTCGCTGCAGGATGAAGTCGGTCTGACTGCGCGCATCGACCACCGCCGGCTGCTTGCCCTGCGCGATTTTCGCGTTCTCCATCGAGGTCTTGTAGTACTTGCCGACCAACTCCTTGAGCACCGCGTCGGTCTGTGTCTCGGCGTCGAGCTGGGCCTGCATCATGCTCTTGATGATCGCCTTCAGTCCGGCCGGATTGTCCTTGATCAGGCTCGCACGGGCGGCGAGGACGCAGTCGGTGTAGCCCTTGCCGTAGAGATCGACGCCGTCGGTCAGCATGACCGCGCCCTTGACGTCGTTCACCAGCGCGGACGCATAGGGTTCGATGGTGCAAATCCAGTCGATGGCGCCGGCCTTGAAGGCCTCGACGGCCTCGGGCGTGTTGCCCATGTAGCGCACCCGAACATCCTTGAACGAGATGCCGTTCTTCTTGAGGTAGTCGTACGGCATGACCTCCAGCGTATCCATCTGGAAGGTGCCGAGGGTCTTGCCCTTCAGTTTCTGCGGCGAATCGAGGCCCGGTCGAGCGACGATGGCGCAACCCTCGACGCCGCCGCCAGCGACGATCTTGACCGGGGCACCCTTGTCGTAGAGTGCCATGAACGAGGTATACGGCATCAGGCCGATATCCACTTGGCCCATGCCCAGGAACGTCACCATCTCGGCCGAGGTCGGCGTGTTGATGAAGATCAGCTCGGTGCCGGCAGCTTTCGCATACTGCCGCGAATGGGCGAGAAAGATGTTGAGGTTGCAGAAGCCCGAGCCGTGTGTCGATTTGATGCCCGCGGCGCCGAAGGCTGGCCCCACGCCCATCGCAATGGTCGTAGCCGCGGCCGCGCCTTGCAGAAACCTGCGGCGCGAGGCGCCAAGGCGGGAGGCGGCGGAGAAATCCATCTTCGACAGCTTCGGAAAATGTGTACAGCCAATGCGATCACACATGACGTGACCTCCTGGATCAGCGGATTGGGACGGGTTCCTGGCGATGTTTGTTCGGTACGCACGACCTCACGTCGGCACGCCAACCGAAGAGAACCGCCTAAGCGGCCTGCGCTGTTCTGGATCGCTGCAAGGGATGTGCCATGCGAGATGTATGCGAGAATCGGTGGTCGTCAGCGCAGTTGCTGCGCCGCGCCCGCTCAAATCTTGGTCAGCCGGCCTGTTTCTTCAGCGCCTCGCGATATCGCACGCGCTCGCGATAGCCGATGTAGAGGCCCGACGCGACGATCACGGCTGCGCCGACCCAGGTCCAGAAGTCGGGAAGCTCGTTGAACATGAGGTAGCCGAGGATCGCCGCGCCGAGGAGCTGGGCATAGTTGAAGGGCGAGATCACCGCCGCCGGCGCCTGGCTGTAGGCGATGGTCAAGAAGTAGTGGCCGGCACCGGCCATGATTCCCATGCCGACGAACATTGCGAGCTGCCAGTCCCACGACGGCGCAATCCATTCGAAGGGCAGCAACGGACTGGCCGCCACGGTGCCGACGATGGTGGCGAGCGTCGCCGATGCGTCGGGCCGTTCGCTCTGGCCATAACGGCGCGAGAAAAGCTGATAGAGCGCGCTGCAGATCGTGCTGCCGACGATCAGAAGCGCATGCCAATCGAAGGCGTCGGCGCCCGGCCGCACGACGATCAGGGCGCCGATGAAGCCGACGACCACGGCCGCCCAACGGCGCGGCCCGACATGCTCGCCAAGCAGCCGTGTCGACAGCGCCGTCACGATGATCGGGCTGGTCAGCGAAATCGACGCCGCGTCCGCCAGCGGCAGCACGGCGATGCCATGGAAGTAGAGGTACGACGAAACGAACAGCAGCAGGCCACGCACGAGCTGCGTGTCGAGGCGGCGGATGCGGAACAGTTCGCGGCCCGCCGTCGGCAGGAAAATGGCCAGCATGAAGACGAAGGCGAAGACGTAACGCGCCCAGATGACTTCGATCACCGGGAACGTCGCCGACAAGGTCTTGGACAAGGCGTTCAAGATCGAGAAGCACGACATGGCCAGGAGGATGGCGACGATGGCGCGCAGGATTCGGTCGGTCGAGCCGGTGCCGGGCGGCGGTACGCTACTCATCGTTCCTTGCCCGTGTCCCGGGGCGCCGTCGCGCCGTCGAGCTCTTCCTGGGCATTCCTCAGCAATGCCGATTCCTGCGCACTCAGCGCGGCGCGCTGCGCGACCGCAAGCCGATGGGGCTCGGGATCGATCGTCACCAGCAAATCGCCGACCTTGACCCTCTGATTGTCGACGACGTGGACCTTGGCGACCGTACCCGTCACTTCCGGCGCGACCGCGACGAGGTCGGAGCGCACATAGGCGCCGTCGGTATAGGCGACGAAGTCGGTCACTTCATAGAGCAGGAACAAGCCGGCGATGGTGCCGCCGACGATGGCGGCGCGGCGCACGCGGCTGTTCATGATTCCCCCTATTCGGCCGCCTTCGGCAGTGTTGCCTGCGGCTTGAAGGGAAGGATGGTCGAGGCCCGCGCCTCGGGCAACGGCAACGGCGGCGGCTCGACGCCGAGCGCGCGCGCGGCGTGCCATGCCCAGCGCGGATCGAGCATGAAGGCGCGCGCATGGGCGGTGCAGTCGGCCTCGCCGTTGGCGACGATCGCCTCGGCCTGCTCGGGCTCGGTGATGATGCCGACCGCCCAGGTCTTGATGTCGGCCTCCTTGCGCACGCGCGCCGCGAAGGGCACGTGGTAGCCGGGCCCCACCGGGATCTTCTGGGCCGCGGCGTTTCCGCCGGAGCTGCAGTCGATGAAGTCGCAGCCGAGGGCCTTGAGTTGCCGCGCCGTCTCGATCGTGTCGTCTATGGTCACGCCACCTTCGACCCATTCGACGCAGGACAGTCGCACACCCAACGCCTTGTCGCGCGGCCACACCTTACGGCAGGCCTCGAACACCTCGAGAGGGAAGCGCCGGCGCTTCTCGACCGTGCCGCCATACTCGTCGCTGCGCCGGTTGCTGATTGGCGACAGGAACTGGCTGAGCAGGTAGCCGTGTGCGCCGTGCAGCTCGACGAGGTCGAAGCCGAGACGCAGGCTGCGCGACGTCGCATCGACGAAGGCCTGCTTGATGCGCTTCAGACCCGTTCCATCGAGCGCGAGCGGTGTGTGCCACTTCGCGTCGTAGGGGATCGCCGAAGCCGACATCGTCGTCCACGGGAGATCCGGCGCATCCGCCTGGGTAAGCGGGCCCCCGCCCTTCCACGGTCGCTGCGCCGACGCCTTGCGTCCGGCATGGCCGAGCTGGATGCCCAGCTTGACGTGCGGAGTCCAGCCGCGCGCCCATTCGACGACGGGCTTCAGCGCCGCCTCGTTGTCGTCGCTGTAGAGGCCGAGGCAGCCTTGCGTGATGCGGCCGTCGCGCTCGACATGCGTCGCCTCGAAGCAGAGCAGACCCGCACCCGACATGGCGAGCGAGCCGTAGTGGACCTGATGCCAGGGCTGCGCGCTGCCATCCACCGCCGAATACTGGCACATCGGCGAGACGACGATCCGGTTGGGCAGCGTGACGCCGCCCAGGTCGACTGGCGTGAAGAGCTTCGCGGTCATGGTCTATCCAGTGATCGAGGGTCCGGCCTCGTGGCCGAGCCACTCCTCGATGAGGCGGCGAGCAATCGAATCGCGGCGCGGCATGAAGAACGAGCCGTCTTTGGGCAGGTTTTCCGGCCGAAGCTCCTCGCGGCTCATCCAGCGGGCCGATTCGAGTTCGTCCTTGTTGACGTCGAAGTCGAGCGATTCGGCCTCGGCGTGAAAGCCGATCATGACCGATGCCGGGAACGGCCAAGGCTGCGAGGAGCGATAGGTCACATTCTTCAGGCGCACGCGCACCTCCTCGTAGACCTCGCGCGCGACGGCGTCCTCGAAGCTCTCGCCCGGCTCGACGAAGCCGGCGAGCGTCGAATGCATGCCGCGCGGGAAATGCTTGCTGCGGCCGAGCAGGCACTTGTCGCCATGGTGCACCAGCATGATCACCGCGGGGTCGGTGCGCGGGAAATGCTCGGTCTTGCAGTTCTCGTTGGTGCAGATGCGAACGTGGCCGCCGCGCGTTACTTTCGTGGTAGCCCCACACACGCCGCAGTAGCGGTGCCGCTTGTGCCAGTAGGTCATGCCGCGCGCATAGGCGAGGATCGAGCCCTCGCGTGCGAACAAGAGCGCGCCCACCTGGCGCAGATCGACGAACTCGCCGAGCTCGGCGAGCGGCGTGTCCTTGCCGGTGACGTCGACGGCGAAATAGGGCGTGCCGTCGACGTAGCCCAGGAAGATCTGATGATCGGCCGACGACACGACGGCCCGCGCCATCATCCCCTGCAGGAACACCGGCTCGGGCGTGCCGCCCTTCTTGACCAGGTTTCGCTCGGTGTCGATCGGCACGAAACGCGCGGCGCCGGACGACGCCAACTCGATCATGCGTTCTTCGTTCTCGCGCTCGTGGCTCGCCCGGTCGATCTCGGCGCTGGAATAGGGGTTTCCCGGTCTCTGTGACATGGCGGCAATCTGACCCTAAGCGAGCGCGCGTTCCAGTACTTGTGCGACGTGTACCGCCTGACGGTCCGCGCCATCGGCGATCTGATGACGACAGGACGTGCCGTCGGCGACGATAATCGCGTCCGGCGGCGCCTTGCGAACGGCCGGCAGCAACGACAACTCGGCCATCGCCATCGACGCCTCGTAGTGCTCGGCCTCGTAGCCGAAGCTGCCGGCCATGCCGCAGCAGCTCGACTCGATCGGCGCGACCTCGAGGCCGGGCACCAGCGACAGCGCCTCCTGCACCGCGCCCATCGCGCCAAACGCCTTCTGATGGCAATGGCCGTGCAGCAACGCCTTCTTCTGCGGCAGAGGCACGAGGTCGAGCGCGAGCCGCTCCGCTCTCTTTTCGCGCACCAGGAATTCCTCGAACAGCATCACGCCTTCGGCGGTGCGCCGCGCCGGCTCGCCGAGGCCGAGCGCCAGGAATTCGTCGCGCATGGTGAACAGGCAGGAGGGCTCCAGCCCGACCACCGGTACGTCGCGCAGGATGAAGGGGTAGAGCGCCTCCAGCACCCGCATCGCCTCGCCGCGCGCGCGGTCGACCTGACCGGTCGCGAGGAAAGTGCGCCCGCAGCACAGCGCCGGCGCACCGATGGTTGGCCAGGCCACGGCGACGCGATGGCCGGCCGCCTCCAGCACGCGCCGCGCGGCGTGCAGGATCTCCGGCTCGAAATTGTTGGAGAAGGTGTCGGCGAAGATCGCGACGGTGGCGTCCCCGGCATCGACATCGGTCGTCGCGAGGAAGGTGTCGCGGCGCCAGTTCGGCAACTTGCGCTGCCTGGCAAAGCCGAGATAGGACTGGACGACCCACGCGAGGTTGAACAGCCACGGCATGCGGCGTGCCCAAGGCGCGATCTCGGGCAGGCTGCCGATCATCCTGTCGCGCCAGCTGAGCCCCTTGCTCATGCGCCGTGCCGACTTGACCTCGATCTTCATGCGCGCCATGTCGACACCGGTCGGGCAATCGCGCTTGCATCCCTTGCAGCTCACGCAAAGATCGAGAGCCCTCGCGACGTCGTTGGACAGCAGCGCATCTGGACCGAGCTGGCCTGACAGCGCGAGGCGCAACGTGTTGGCGCGGCCGCGCGTCAGGTGGATCTCGTCCCGGGTGACGCGGAAGGAGGGGCACATCGTGCCCGCGTCGAACTTCCGGCAGTGACCGTTGTTGTTGCACATCTCGGCGGCCTTGGCGAAACCGCCGGTCGGGTCGCCGCCGCTGCCGGGCTCGGAGAGGTGTTCGGTTCGGGGATCGTTCTGCACGTCCCACGCCGACCAGTCGAGCGCGGGCTTGTAATCGACGGCGCGATAGCCGGGCTTGAAGCGGAACAGCGTGCGGTCATCCATGCGGCTGGGTCGCACGATCTTGCCGGGATTGAGCCGGCCCTCGGGATCGAACGCGTCCTTGATCGCCTCGAAGGCCCTGGTGAGACGCGGGCCGAACTGCCAGCTCACCCACTCCGAGCGCACCAGCCCGTCGCCGTGCTCGCCCGAGTAGGCGCCCTTGTACTCGCGCACCAGGGCCGAGGCTTCCTCGGCGATCGCCCGCATCCTGTCGGCGCCGTCGCGGCGCATGTCGAGGATCGGCCGCACGTGCAGGGTGCCGACGCTGGCGTGCGCGTACCAGGTGCCGCGCGTGCCGTGCTTCTCGAAGACCTGCGTGAGACGTGCCGTGTAGTCCGCCAGATGCTCCAGCGGCACGGCGCAGTCCTCAATGAAGGACACCGGTTTGCCGTCGCCTCTCATCGACATCATGATGTTGAGGCCCGCCTTGCGTACCTCCCACAGCTCGGCCTGCGGCCGCGGCTCAGGCATCTCGACCACGCTGCCGGGCAGGCCGAGATCGGCCATCAATTCGACCAGCCGCGCGAGATCGCGCAGCTGGTCGTCGTGCTCCTCGCCGGCGAACTCGACCAGCAGGATCGCTTCGGGGGCACCAATCAAGGCCCGTTCGATCACCGGCCGGAAGGCCGGGTTTGCGCGCGCCAGCTCGATCATGGTGCGATCGACCAGCTCGACGGCGGTGGGCTTCAGCTTGACGATGTGCTGGGCCGACTCCATCGCCTTGTAGAAGGTGGGGAAGTTCACCACGCCCAGCGCTTTGTGCTTCGGCAGCAGTGCGAGCTTCAGGGTCAGCCGCTCGGTGACGGCGAGCGTGCCCTCGCTGCCCACCAGCAGGTGCGCTAGGTTCAGCGAATTGTCGGTCGTGTAGGGCCGCTCCGACTGGGGGAAGAATATGTCGAGGTTGTAGCCGCCGACGCGGCGCAGCACTTTGGGGTACATGCGCGCGATCTCCTCGCGCTCGGCGAAGGCAAGCGCCGCCGCCTTGTCGGCGATGGCGCGAACGGTGGGCGCCATGTCCTCCGGCCGCCGCGAATCGAAGCGCGCGCGCGTGCCGTCGGCCAGGACGGCGTCGATGGCAGCGACGTTGTGCACCATGTTGCCGTAGCGGATCGAGCGGCTGCCGCAGGAATTGTTGCCGGCCATGCCGCCCAGCGTGCACTGCGCCGACGTCGAGACGTCGACCGGATACCACAGGCCGTGCGGCCGCAGCCAGGCGTTGAGCTGGTCGAGCACGACGCCGGGCTGCACCGTGACCTCGGCGCGATCCTTGTCGAAGCCGACGACCGCGCGCATGTACTTCGAGAAATCGACGACCAGCGCCTCGCCCACCGTCTGGCCGCACTGCGAGGTGCCAGCGCCGCGCGGCAGGATCGCCGCCCCGGCATCGCGCGCCACGTCGAGCGCCAGCGCGAGGTCCGTCTCGTCGCGCGGCACGACGATGCCGACTGGCTCGACCTGGTAGATCGAAGCGTCGGTCGAATAGCGCCCGCGCGACGCTCTGTCGAACAGGACGTCGCCCTTGATGGTCCGGCGCAGGTCTTGTTCGAGCGCGCTCACGGCTGCCCCATCGTCTCCATCACGGCCGCCAGCTTGGCCCGCAGGTGCTTCACCAGCAGGTCACGTAGCCTGTCGCTATCGCGGGCGGCAAGGGCGGCGACCATGGAACGGTGTTCCGCGACCGCCTTGTCCCACTTGCGGCAATTGAGATTCGACCGAAAGCGCAGCGCATGCAGCCGCGCATTGAGCGTGCGATAGCTCTGCGTCAGCACCGGATTGCCGGCGATGGCGTTGATGCGGTCATGGATGGCCCGGTTGATGCCGTAGTATGTCGGCAGGTCGCGCCGCTCGTGAGCGACTTCCATGTCCGCCTGCAGGGTACGCAGGTCGACGATATCGCGGTCGGTGACGCGGCCCGCCGCCAGCTCGCCGGCCAGCCCCTCGAGCGACGCCATGACCTCGAACGCATGCCGCACGTCCTCGCGCGACAGCGCCACGACCTGGACGCCTCGATTGGGCAGCTGCGCCAGCAGGCCTTCGGCCGCCAGCATGCGGAAAGCCTCGCGCAGCGGCGTGCGCGAGACGCCGAGCCGTTCGCTGAGCTCACGCTCGTTGAGCCGCGCCCCCGGGGCCAACACGCCTTCGATGATCAGCGTGCGCAACCGTTCGGCGGCGGCTTCCGGCAAGGTGGTCCGCGAAATGGCGAGGGTCGAGCCGTCCATCTGGACTCAAGTTGGCATATTGTATACCAAATGGAAACAGCCTCGATGGAAGGGAGCCCCATGCGCTTGAACTCGCATCCCAGCGGACGGCATTTCCTGCAGATTCCCGGCCCGACCAACGTGCCCGACCGCATCCTGCGGGCGATGGATCATCCGACCATCGATCACCGCGGCCCCGAGTTCAACACGCTCGCTAAGAAGATCCTGCGCAGCGTGCGCCAAGTCTTCCAGACCCGCCAACCGGTCGTCGTCTTTCCCGCTTCCGGCACGGGCGCGTGGGAGGCCGCGCTGGTCAACACCCTCTCGCCCGGCGACCTGGTGCTGATGTGGGAGACCGGCCATTTTGCCTCGCTGTGGAAGAAGATGGCCGACCGGCTGGGCATCAAGTCGGAGTTCATGGGCGGCGACTGGCGCAAGCCGGCCGACCCCGCGGCGATCGAGAAACGACTGAAGGACGACACCGATCACGCCATCAAGGCCGTCTGCATCGTGCACAACGAGACCTCGACCGGCGTCGTCAGCGACGTCAGCGCGATCCGCCAGGCCATCGACGGCGCCAGGCATCCGGCGCTCCTCCTCGTCGACACGATCTCGTCCTTGGGATCGATCGACTACCGCCACGACGCCTGGGGCGTCGACGTCACGGTGGCCGGCTCGCAGAAGGGCCTGATGTTGCCGCCCGGCCTCTCCTTCAATGCCGTGAGCGAGAAGGCGGTCGCGGCGTCGAAGGGCTCGAAGATGCCGAAGTCGTTCTGGAACTGGGAAGAGATGATCTCGGCCAACGCCAACGGCTGGTTCCCCTACACGCCCGCCACCAACCTCCTCTATGGCCTCAACGAGGCCTGCGACATGCTGCTGGAGGAAGGGCTCGACGCGGTGTTCGCGCGCCATGCGCGCCACGCCGAGGCGACGCGCACGGCCGTCAAGGCCTGGGGACTGGAGATCCTGTGCAGCGACCCCGGCGCCTATTCGGGTTCGCTCACCGCGATCCTGATGCCCGAGGGCCACGATGCCGACGCCTTCCGCAAGGTGGCGCTCGAGAACTTCAACCTGTCGCTCGGCCAGGGCCTCAGCAAGGTCGCCGGCAAGGTGTTCCGCATCGGCCATCTCGGCGACTTCAACGACCTGATGCTGATGGGCACGCTCTCGGGCGTCGAGATGGCGCTCGGGCTCGCCGGGGTGCCGCACGAGACGGGCGGGGCGCAGGCCGCCCTCACCTACCTGCGCGACACCGCGCCGGGCGCCCGGCAATCGTGATGCGCCTCTACGTCACGCCGGCCTCGCCCTGGGTCCGGCGCGTCAGGGTGTGCATCCTCGAGCTGGGCATCGAGGACCGCTTCGAGTTCGTACAAACACGGTGGCCGCACAGCTGGGGGACGCAGACGGTCGCCATGCCGGCCGACTTCACGGCCGCCACGCCCGTCCTGCGCATTCCCACGCTCGTCGCCGATGACGTGACTCTCACCGACTCCCATGCGATCTGCGACTACCTGAACGACAGGTTCGGCGGATTCCGACTGCTGCCGCGCGACGGCGAGGCGCGATGGCAGGTGCTGCCGGTCGTCGCGATCGCGAACGCGATCCTGGAGGCGCAGATCATGCGCCGCGCCGAGACCTTGCGCCCCGACAACGAGCGCTCGCACGACTTCATCGCCAAGATGCGCGACCGGCAGCATCGCTGCTTCGCCGCGCTGGAAGGGGAGTTGCCCCGCTTCGCCGCTTCATTCGACCTGGCCCAGATCACTGCCGCCATCGCCTGCGGCTACGACGATTGGCGCTACGGGCCGGACTGGCGGGCGACCGCCCCACGGCTGGCCGCCTGGTACGACGGGATCGCGCGGCGGCCGTCGATGCAGGCGACGCAACCGTCGGAAACACCGCAGAGCTAACGCAGCAGGCAGGCCACGTGATGACCCGGTGCGACCTCGCGCAACGCCGGGACGGTGATCCTGCACTCCGGCCTGACATGTGGACAACGGGTATGGAAATGGCAGCCGGGCGGTGGCTTGGCCGGGCTCGGCACGTCGCCCTGGACGATCGCCTTCTTCTTGCGCCGCCGCCTGGGGTCGGGTGCGGTGGCGGCCGACAGCAGAGCCTCGGTGTAGGGGTGCAGCGGATTGGTGAACAGCGTGCGCTTGGTCGTCAGTTCGACGATGCGGCCGAGATACATCACGGCGATGCGATGGCTGATGTGCCGCATCACCGCGAGGTCGTGGCTGATGAAGAGATAGGCGAGGCCGTACTCCTCCTGCAGGTCGATCAGCAGGTTCAGCACCTGTGCCTGCACCGACACGTCGAGCGCCGACACCGGCTCGTCGGCCACGATCAGGTCGGGATTGACCGACAATGCCTTGGCAATGCCCAGTCGCTGGCGCTGGCCGCCCGAGAATTCGTGGGCGAACTTGCGCATCGAATCGGGTCGCAGTCCGACGCGCCGGAACAGCGCGGCGACCCGTTCATCGCGCTCCTTGCCGCGCGCGATGTCGAAATTCTCCAATGGCTCGCCGACGATGGTGCCGGCCGCCAGGCGTGGGTTCATCGACGAGTACGGGTCCTGGAAGATGGTCTGGATGCGCCGCCGGTGCGGCCACATCGCGCCGGGCTTGAGCTGCGTCACGTCCTCGCCGCCCAGCAGGATACGGCCTGATGTCGGCTCGACGAGCTTCAGCACCGTCTTGCCGATGGTCGACTTTCCGCACCCGGATTCGCCCACCAGGCCCAGCGTCTCGCCCTTGGCTATGGCAAAGCTCACGCCGTCAACCGCCTTCACCGCGCCGACACGCCGCTGCAGGAGCCCGCCGTGGATCGGGAAATGCTTCACTAGGTCCCTGACCTCGAGGACAGCGCTCATGGCCGTGCCTCCCAGCACGCCACGGTGTGACCGTCGCCGGCATCGACGAAGGGCGGTGCGTCGCGGCGGCAGCGATCCGTCGCGAGGCTGCAGCGCGCGGCAAAGGCACAGCCGACGATCGGCTTGGTGAGAATCGGCACCAGACCCGGAATCTCCTGCAGGCGCGGCCGGCTGCCTGCGGCGTCGGCCTCGACGTCGAGTCGCGGGATCGCCTGCATGAGCCCGCGCGTATAGGGGTGCAGCGGATTGTCGAACAGCGCCTCGACCGGCGCCTCCTCGACCTTGCGCCCGGCATACATCACGACCACTCGCTGGGTCGTCTCGGCGACGACGCCGAGATCGTGTGTGATCAGCACGATCGCCGTGCCGGTCTTCTCCTTGAGTTCCAGCATGAGATCGAGAATCTGCGCCTGGATGGTGACGTCGAGCGCGGTGGTCGGCTCGTCGGCGATCAGCACCTGCGGATCGCAGCTCAACGCCATGGCGATCATCACGCGCTGTCGCATGCCACCCGAGAGCTGGTGCGGATATTCGCCGAGCCGCCGCCGCGCGTCGGCGATGCGCACCAGGTCGAGCATCTGGAAGGCGCGCTCGCGCGCCCGTTTCCACGAGACGTTGAGGTGCCGCACAACGTTCTCGGCGATCTGCGTGCCAACCGTCAGCACCGGATTGAGGCTGGTCATCGGCTCCTGGAAGATCATCGAGATGCGGTGGCCGCGCAGGCCCTTCATCTCCTCCTCACCCAGGCCCGTCAGCTCGCGCCCCTCGAAGCGGATCGAGCCCGAGGCGATGCGGCCGGTCTCCGGTGGGATGAGACGCAGGATGGAAAGCGCCGTCACCGACTTGCCGCAGCCCGATTCGCCGACAATGCCCAGCGTCTCGCCGCGTTCGACGTCAAACGACACGCCGTCGACCGCGCGCACCACGCCGTCGAGCGTGTGGAATTGCGTGCGCAGGTCCCTGACCTCGAGGATGGCACTCACAGTCGTCTCGCCAGCCGCGGATCGAGCCGGTCGCGCAGTCCGTCGCCCAGCAGGTTCACCGCCAGCACTGTGACCGCGAGAAAGGCGCCGGGAATCAGGATCGTCCAGGGCGCGATCTGGAAGAAGGTACGACCCTGCGCGATGATGTTGCCCCAGCTCGGCACCTCGGGCGGCACCCCGGCTCCCAGGAAGGAAAGGCTCGCCTCGACCAGCATGGCCGCGGCGCAGACATAGGTCGATTGCACGATCAGCGGCGCCAGCGTGTTGGGCAGGACGTGGCGCACCAGCAGCTTCAGGTTCCTCGTGCCGCCGGCGATGGCGCTTTCGACATAGGGTTGGGCACGGATCGCCAGCACCACCGCCCGCACGACCCGCACGATGCGCGGCACCTCGGGGATGACGATGGCGACGATGACGATGGCGAGGCCGGGCCGCGTCAGCGTGATCAGCGCGATGGCGAGCAGGATCGAGGGGATCGCCATCAACCCGTCCATGATGCGCATGACGATGGCGTCGACGGCGCGGAAGTAGCCGCAGGCGAGGCCGAGCGCGAGGCCCAGAACACTCGAGACCGCCGCCACCGACAGGCCGACGATCAGCGACACGCGCGCGCCGTAGACCGTGCGGGTGAAGACATCGCGGCCGAACTGGTCGGTGCCGAACCACCAGCGCTCCGACGGCGGGCGCAGGCGGTTGACCGGGGCGATCTTGAAGGGGTCACCGACGAAGCTCGGCCCGACGATGGCGACGAGGATCAGCGCGAGGAGCAGCGCGCCGCCGAAAGCGATGGTCGGATTGCGGCGGATCGCGACGCCGAGCGAAAAGCGTCGGGACGGCAGGGCAAGGTCGTCTGCGGCAATGGCCATCGATCAGTACCGGATGCGCGGATCGAGAAAGGCGTAGGAGATATCGATCGCCAGGTTCACCAGCACCTTGGCCGCGGCGAACACCAGAATCAGCCCCTGCACGATCGGATAGTCCCGCTTGAGCACCGCATCGACGGTGAGCCGGCCGAGGCCCGGGATGTTGAACACCGTCTCGGTGATGACTACGCCGGAGATCAGCAGGGCGATGCCGATGCCGATCACGGTGACGATCGGCACCGAGGCGTTCTTCAGCGCGTGCAGCAGCAGCACGCGGTCGGTCGCGAGGCCCTTGGCGTTGGCGGTGCGGATATAGTCCTGCTGCAGCACCTCGAGCATCGACGCCCGGGTGATGCGCGCGATCAGCGCCATGTAGGTGACGCCGAGCGCGAAGGACGGCAGGACGAGGCTCTCGACGAACGGCCAGAACCCCTCGCCGATCGGCCGGTATCCCTGCACCGGCAGGAGTTGCCACTGCAGGGCGAAGAAGTAGATCAGCACGTAGGCCAGCACGAAGACCGGCATGGCGAAGCCGAGTACGGCGAAACCCATGACCAGACGATCGACCAGCTTGCGCGCCTTCCACGCCGCCAGCACACCGATCGGAATGGCGAGCGAAACGGCGACCAGCAGTGTCGACAGGGTCAGCGCCACCGTCGGCTCGACGCGCTGGGCGATCAGCCGAGTGACCGCGAGATTGGAGAAGATCGAGACGCCGAGGTCGCCCTGCATCAGGCCCCACAGCCAGACGACGAACTGCTCGACGACCGGACGGTCGAGGCCGAGCTTGTGGCGCACCGCCTCGATCGCCTCCGCCGTGGCATCTTCACCCGCGATGATCGCCGCCGGATCGCCGGGCGCGAGGCGCAACAGGAAGAACACGAACAGCGCGACCACTGCCATCACGGGCAGGGTGGCGAAGAGACGACGGACGATATACGCGGTCATGCCGGTTCGCTTGCCTCCCCCGTGCGGCGGGGGAGGCGGCGAAACATCACTTCTTGGTGATTCCCCACAGCACGGCCAGTCCGGTATTGGGCACGATGCCGTCGAGGCGGTCGGCGCGGTAGGCGAGCGGCACCGTCCATTGCCCGAACGGGATATAGACGACCTGCTCCATGGCGAGCGTCTGCAGATCGCGCGCTATCTTCTTGCGCTCCTCGTCCGTCTGGGCGAAAGCGAAGGCGTTGCGCAGTTCCTCGATCTTGGCGTCGCACGGCCAGCCGAACAGGCCCTTGTCGCAGGCCGCGCCGATCCAGGTGTGCAGCACCGGATTCGACGAACCGACGCCGCCGGTCGTGGTGACGAAGATGTTCCAGCCGCCCTGAGCCGGCGGATCCTTCTTGGCGCGGCGCGTCACGACCGTGCCCCAGTCCATCGCCTGCGCATCGACGTTGAGGCCGGCCTCGCGCATTGCCTGGATCAGCACCTGCGTGGCCGGCGTGATGGTAACGTGATCGGTCGCCTGCAGCACGGTGATCGGCTCGCCGTTGTAGCCGGCTTCCTTCATGAGCTGCAGCGCCTTCTTCGGATTGTATTCCTTCATCAGCGCACTGCCGCCGTCGTTGGCGAGCGGCGAGCCGCAGGTGATCAAGCCGTGACAGACGCGGTAGTAGGCCGGGTTGCCGACGACGGCGCGCAGGAAATCCTCCTGGTTGATCAGGTGGTACATCGCCTGGCGCGCCTTCGGATTGTTGAAGGGCGGATGGAGATGGTTCAGCCGGATCATGCCATGCGTGCTGTCGAGGTCGCCGGTCTTCATCAGCTTGACGCCGCGCGCCTTCTCCAGGATCGGCAGGAAGTCGATGCTCGGCGCCTCGAAGAAATCGATCTCGCCGTTGATCAGTGCCGACATGGCGGTCTGCGGATCGGAGATCCACACCAGCTCGATCCTGTCGACGCCGGCGATCTTCGAGCCGGAGAAGGACGAGGGCGGCTCGTTGCCCGGCCGCGGCACGTAGTGGGGATTCTTCACGTAGACCGCCTTGCTGCCCGGCACCCACTGGTCCTTGGCGAACATGAACGGGCCCGAGCCGACCGACTCCTTGACCTGCTGCTGCGGATCGGTCTGCGCTTCCTTCTCCCGCATGATGACGGCGACCGACGAATTGGTCTTGCCGAGCGACTCCAGCACCATGCCGTAGGGCCGCTTCAGCACCATGCGGAACGTCCTGTCGTCGACCGGCTCCATCTTGTCGACGAACGACATCAGGCGGATGCCGACGCCGTCCTTCTTGCCCCAGCGCGCGAGGGAGGCGATGACATCCCGGGTGGTGACCGGCGAGCCGTCGCTGAACTTGAGCCCGTCGCGCAGGGTGAAGGTGTAGGTGAGCTTGTCGTCGCTGATCTCGTACTTGCCGACCATTTGCGGCCTGGGCTTCATCTCGCGGTCGTTTCCGAACAGCGTGTCGTAGACCAGCATGCCGTGGATGTTGGCGATGGTCTGGGTGGTCCAGATCGGGTCGATGACGCGGACGTCGGCGTGCATGACGGCGCGCAGGACCTTCTCCTGGGCCATCGCCGTCAACGGAGCGGCGAGCGCCAACAGGATCGCGAATACTCTGAGCAACATGCTCTCCCCTCGAAGGAATGAAGCGTCGAGTATGCGAAGGAGCGCGGCCGGTTGTCCAGCGTCGCTAGGGAACGACGCCGTCCGGCAGTGACCTGCAATGGCGCGCGATCGCCCCCGGGGTCGTCAGCCAGACCGCGGCGCGGTCGACGGCGATGTGGCGCAGCGCCCGCCGCAAGTGCCGCAGGCGGTGCGGCTGGCCGACGATGTAGGCGTGCAGCGCAACCCCCAACACCAGGGGCCGCGTGGCGGAAAGGTCGCGCATCTCGTCATACTGGTCGACGATCATGTCGGCGAACTCCGCCGCGCCGGCCTTGCGCGCGACGATCGCCGGAATGTCGTTCAGTTCCTGGGGATAGGGAACCGCCAGCAGGCGCCGCCCGCCGCGGCAGCGAAACCGGACCGGCTGGTCGTCCATGCACCAGTCGAGGGTGTAACGATAGCCGGCTTCCGCGAGCAGGTCGGGCGTGCACTGGCTCTGCGAGATCCATGGCCCGAGCCAGCCCTCGGGTGCCCCGCCCTCCTCCTTCGTCAACCTCGCCGTCGCCTCGACGATCAACGCCCGTTCGGTGGCCTCGTCGAGCACGCCCTGGCGCTCGGCGTTGGTACGCCCGTGTCCAACGATCTCGTCGCCCCGCGCCCGGCAGGCCGCGACGAGTTGCGGCGCATAGTCGTACATCGCGCTGTTGACCAGTGTCGCCATCGGCAAGTCCAGCGCGTCGAACGCATCGAGCAGGTACCACGCGCCGACCCGGTTGCCGTAGTCGCGCCAGGCGTAGTTCAGCACGTCGGGCGGCGGGCCGCCCGGTGCAAGCTCGGCGCCCAATCCCTCGCCGAACGAGAAATGCTCGAGGTTGAGTGCGAAATAGACCGCCAGGCGCTTGCCGCCGGGCCACGAATAGTCGGGGCGCCCGCGCAAGGGAACATAGTCGTAGCGGCCGTGGGTCTCGAGGTTCATGGCGAAAGCGTAGCGCCCAAAGTGCCGATGGGCTATCGGCCAGCCAGCCGGTACAATTTCCGCGAGATGACGCGGTATTGGTGGGTCAACCACAAGCAGACTGCGACGCAGGAAATCGAGAACCAGTACCTGTGGTCGCCGAAAACCAACAGGAACGGGGCGCGCAATCGATTCTATGACAACATGCGATTGGCCGATCCCGGCGATCTCGTCTTGTCTTATGCGAACCGAGTCGTCGCCGCGGTGGGTCGCGTCGCGGAGTTCGCCTTCACGGCGCCGAAACCTTCAGAGTTCGGGAACACGGGTGCGTACTGGCTGAACGAGGGTTGGCTGCTGCCCGTCTATTGGACTCCCCTGGTTCCGGCCGTCCATCCGAAGGCTCTTA
Source organism: Enhydrobacter sp. (assembly GCA_025808875.1). Classification (NCBI taxonomy): domain Bacteria; kingdom Pseudomonadati; phylum Pseudomonadota; class Alphaproteobacteria; order Hyphomicrobiales; genus Enhydrobacter; species Enhydrobacter sp. Next base: position 3,273,272 of record CP075528.1, read on the forward strand.
TCGACGTGCTGCGACCTTCGTTGCCCAGGAAGTACTCGCCGATCCGGCCGGAGACCGGCGATGGCAATCAATCGGTGTATCTCGCGAGTATTCCTCGGGAAGTTTTCGATACCATCGTCGCCGCCGGCGCCGTGGATTACGCCCTGCTCCTTCGGGGCGGAGCCAACAGCCTGACGTTTCATGCCGTCAAGGAGCAGCTCGAGGACCGCGTCGAACGGATCATCCGCGACGACATTGGTCTCGACGGCACGGAACGACAAAGCGTGATCCAGGCACGACGGGGTCAGGGAGCGTTTCGTTCCAACGTCGAGAAGATCGAGAAGTCGTGTCGATTGACCGGGGTCACGAATCCGACGTTGCTGATCGCCAGCCATATCCGGCCATGGCGGTCATGCGAAACGTCGCAGCAGCGCCTGGATGGCATGAACGGCCTGTTGCTGACACCCGACGCCGATCTGCTCTTCGATCGGGGGGTCATCACCTTCGAGGACGACGGCAAGATGCGCGTATCGCCGCGCTTCGACCAGGACGACCTGCGTCGGTTGGGCCTCGGCGAGTCGGCGTGGCGACAGCTCGGCTTCTCCGAGGCGCCCATGGCATGGCAGGACGACGGAGCCTTTACGCCCGGGCAGCGCGACTATCTCTCCTACCATCGGAGCGAAGTCTACGTTCCCTGAAGCGCCGGCTTGTGTCGCCGCTCATGCCGCCTTGCCGGCATCGCTGCCGTGGCGGGCGCGACGCCGCCGCAGGATCGTGGTCGACACCAGGGCGAGGGCGATCACGAGGAACGACACGCCTGTGGTCACGGTGCCGAGCGCGTAGAGCACCGGCGTCGTGACGTTGGTGGTCATGGCGTAGATCTCGAGCGGCAAGGTGTTGAAGGTGCCCGAAGCGTAGAGGCTGCGGGCGAACTCGTCGTATGAGAGCGTGAAGCCGAACAGGCCGACGCCGATCAGGCTCGGCAGCAGGATCGGGACCACGACGTGCCGGGTGGTTTGCCACGAAGTGGCACCGAGATCGCGCGCCGCCTCTTCGTAACGCCGGTCGAAGCGGTTGAAGACGGCGAACATGATCAGCAGGCCGAACGGCAACGTCCAGGTCAGGTGCGCGCCGAAAGCCGAGCTGTACCAGGCGGTGTCAAGGCCGAGCACCCGGAACAGCAGGCCGATGCCGAGGCTGATCAGGATCGACGGCACGATCAGGCTGGCGATGGCAAGGTAGAAGATCACGTTCGCGCCGGGGAAGCGCCGGCGGAAGGCGAGACCCGCCATGAACGACGCGACCACGGTCACTGCCATGGTCAGCAGCCCGAGGACCATCGAGCGGCGAAACGAGCCGTAGAAGTCGCCGACCATCTGCTTCTCGAACAGGTTGCCGAACCAGTGCAGCGACACGCCGTTCATCGGGAAGGTGAGGCCGCCGGTCGGTCCCTGGAACGACAGCACGGTGATGGTGATGGTCGGGCCGTAGAGGAACAGCACGAACAGGCCGAAGAATCCGGCGAGGAACCAGAAGGCGGGGCCTCGGCGCGCGTTGCTCACGTCACAGCTCCTTGCGGATGTCGACCAGCCGCATCATGGCGGCGACGGTGAGCAGCACGAGCAGCAGCAGGATCACCGCATTGGCGGCGGCGGCGGGGTACTGCAGCAGCGACATGGCGTTCATCATCATCAGCCCGACCGAGGCGCTCTGGCCGCCGCTCATCAGCCGGACGGTGACGAAGTCGCCCATCACGATGGTGACGACGAAGATCGAGCCGATGGCGATGCCGGGCTTGCACAGCGGCACGACGACGTTCCACAGCGTCTGCCAGCCGGTGGCGCCGGCGTCGCGCGCCGCCTCGAGCAGCGAGCGGTCGATGCGCATCATCGAGTTGAAGATCGGCACCACCATGAACAGCGTGTAGAGGTGGACGTAGGCCAGCACCACGGAGAAGGGCGAGAACAGCAGGAATTCGAGCGGTCGGTCGATGATGCCCATGCCGATCAGTGTGGTGTTGAGCAGCCCGTTGCGCCCGAGGAAGGGGATCCACGAGATCATGCGGATGATGTTGGAGGTCCAGAACGGGATGGTGCAGACCAGGAACAGCACGGTCTGCCAGGTCGCGGACCTGACGTGGAAGGCGAGGAAGTAGGCGACGACGAAGCCCACGACCAGCGTGATCGCCCAGGTGATTGCAGCGAACTGCAGGGTCTGCAGGTAGGTCTGCCAGGTGACCGGCGAGCTCAGCAGCTCGTCGTAGTTCTGGATCAGGAACGCCGGGATGATCTGCGTGGTGTTGTAGTCGAAGAAGCTGACCACCACGATCGTGACGATCGGCACGACCAGGAACAGCAGGAAGACCAGCGCGAGCGGCGCCACCTGCAGGTAAGTGACCCAGACGTTGATCCGATTCATTGTCTCTGCGACGGAGGCGCCGCACGACGGCGCCTCCGGTGCGGTCCCGGAACTAGGCGGCGATGAACTGGTTCCACTTCTGGACCATGTAGCGATCCTCGTCCATCACCGCATTCCAGCACGAGACGGCGCCCATCCGATCGTAGAACGAGCCGCCGTCGCGCACTGCACCGGGCTTCTCCATGACGACGCCCTGCGGGTTCTTGATCTCGCCCTTGGCCGGCTTGCCTTCCATCCAGTAGCCCCACTCGTCCTCGGTCATGTTGGCCTTGGCCGTCTCGAGCACCGCCGAATAGTAGCCCTGGCGGTTGAGGAAGGCGCCGACCCAGCCGGAGAGGTACCAGTTGATGTACTCGTAGGCGGCGTCGAGCTGGGCGCCCTGCAGGTGCTTGGCGAGCGACAGGCCGCCACCCCAGGCGCGGTACCCTTCCTTGAGCGGCTGGTAGACGCAGGGGATGCCCTTGGCACGCACCGCCGTCACCGCGGGCGACCACATCGACTGGATCACCACCTCGCCCGACGCCATCAGGTTCACCGACTCGTCGAAGGTCTTCCAGAAGGCGCGGAACTGGCCTTCCTTCTTGGTCTTGATCAGGAAATCGATGGTCTTGTCGATCTCCGCGCGGGTCATGTTGCCCTTGTCGCCGTACTTCACGATGCCGGCCGATTCGCAGATCATCGCGGCGTCCATGATGCCGATCGACGGGATGTTGAGGATCGACGTCTTGCCCTTGAACCTGGGGTCGAGGATGTCCTTCCAGTTCTCGATCTTGCGGCCGACCAGGTCGGGGCGGATGCCGAGCGTGTCGGCGTTGTAGATCGTCGGGATCATCGTGAACCACTCGGTCTGGCCCTTGGCGAACTTGGTCGAGCCGGCGCCTTCGACAAAGCTCACGGTGTTGGGCGCGGTGCCCTGGGCGATCACCGAATCGGGCTTGAGTTTGCCCGAAGTGAAGATCGGCACGATCTTGTCGAAATACTTGATCTTCTTGACGTTCATCGCCTGCAGCGTGTTCGCCGGGAAGACCTTCTTGCACATCCAGTACTCGATGTCGCCGATGTCGAACGAGTTGGGCTGGGTGACGACGCGCTGCACGACCGCGTCGGAATCGAGCGCCGTCATCTGCAGCGTGATGCCGAGATCGGCCTTGCACTTCTCGGCGATCTCGTTGATCGCCGACACGCCGGTGCCGATCTGGCGCAGGGTGATGTTCCTGGTGGCCTGCGCCCAGATCGTCGGCGCGCCGAGCGTCGTGCCGGCGAGCGCGCCGGCCACGCCGACGGCACCTTTCAGGACCTTGCGGCGGCCCAGACCCTTGCTGTTCGTGCGAGCCATCTCCCACTCCTCCTTCAATGTCCGAGAACGTGCACGTCCTCGGGTTGCCAAGACATCACTACCGGCTGGCCGGGCGCCACGGGCGACGCGTCGAAGCGCGACTCCGGCACCACCGCGAACAGGGTTTCGAGACCGGCCACATCGATGCCGACCTGGACCGTCGGGCCGAGATACTCGACCGAGCGCGCGACACCGCAGAGCGAGGTCGCGTCGCGCGCCTCGCCGCCCGGCCGCACCGTCACGCGATCGGCGCGAATGGCGACGTACTCGGCGCCGCCGCTCGCCCGCGCCACCGCCGCCGGCAGCACGTTGTGCCCGCCGATGAACCTGGCGACGAATGCCGACGCCGGCCGGTTGAACACATGGCGCGGCGGCGCGGCCTGCTCGATCCGGCCCTGGTTCATCACCACGACGAGGTCGGCCAGTGCCATCGCCTCGTCCTGGCTGTGCGTGACATGGATGAAGGAGATGCCGAGCCGGGTCTGCAGGCTCTTCAGCTCCTCGCGCATCCTGACGCGCAGGAACGGATCGAGCGCCGACAAGGGCTCGTCGAGCAGCAGCACCTGCGGATCGGTGATCAGCGCGCGGGCCAGCGCCACGCGCTGCTGCTGCCCGCCCGAGAGCTGGGCCGGCAGCCGGCCTGCATAGGGTTCCATCTGCACGCGCCGCAGCATGTCGAGCGCGCGGCCGCGGCGCGTCTCGCGGTCGACGCCGCGCATTTTGAGGCTGAAGGCGACGTTGTCGACGCAGTCGAGATGGGGAAACAGCGCGTAGCTCTGGAACATCATCGCCGTGCCGCGCGCGGCCGGCGGCAGGCGGGTGATGTTCTCCGAGCCCAGGATGACGTCACCCCCGGTCGTCTCCTCGTGGCCGGCGATCATGCGCAAGGTCGTGGTCTTTCCGCAACCCGAGGGCCCGAGCAGACAGCAATACGAACCGGCGGGAATCTTGAGACTCACATGATCGACGGCAACCGTGTCACCATAGCGCTTGGTGACGGCAACCAGCTCGATGTCGGGCTTCAGGGCCATGTCGGTCATCGCAAAGCAAGCTCCATGCCAGCGACGAAGTTTATGCTGGCGCGTCTCTTGCTACACTGCCCCGTCGAGGGAGGCGAGATATGCGGTTGATCGGCGTCGATGTCGGCGGAACCTTCACCGACCTGGTCTATGCCGACACCGAGGCGGGCGAGACAGGCGTGCACAAGATCTCGACCACGCCCGACGATCCCTCGCGCGGCGTCGTTGCCGGCCTGGCCGCACTCTGCGACAAATACGGCATCCCGCGCGACACGATCGACGTGGTGTTCCACGGCACAACCATCGCCACCAATGCGATCCTCGAGCATGACGGCGCCGTCACCGGCATGATCACCACCGGCGGCTATCGCGACATCCTGCATATCGGCCGCCACCAGCGCCCGCAGCACTACTCGATCATGCAGGACATTCCCTGGCAGGACCGGCCGCTGGTCAAGCGACGCCATCGCAAGACGGTGAGGGAGCGGCTGGTGCCACCCAGCGGCGAGGTGCTGGAGCCGCTCGACGAGGCGGGCGTGCGGCAAGCGGTGAGCGAACTCAGGGACTCGGGCGTCCAGGCGATCGCGATCTGCTTCCTCTTCTCCTATCTCGAGCCCGCGCACGAGGCGCGGGCGCTCGAGATCGTGCGCGAGGAGTATCCCGAGTGCTTCGCCACGACATCGTCGTCGGTGTCGCCGCAGTTCCGCGAGTTCGAGCGCTTCACGACGACGGCGATGAACGCCTTCGTCGGACCGAAGGTGCGCAACTACGTGACGCGCCTCGAGCGCGAGATCGAGACGTCCGGCTTCAAAGCCGATCTGCGCATCATGGCTTCCAACGGCGGCGTGGCGACGCCCTCGATGGTGGCCGAGCGGCCCGTCCTCACCCTGCTGTCGGGCCCCGCCGCCGGCGTGATCGGCGGCGACTGGGCGGGTGCGCTCTCGGGCAGGCGCAATCTCATCACCTTCGACGTCGGCGGCACCTCGGCCGACATCGGCATCGTCACCGAGGGCGGCTTCGGCGAGGCGACGGCGCGCGACACCTGGATCGCGGGCTTCCCCGTTCTGGTGCCGATGATCGACGTGCACACGATCGGCGCCGGCGGCGGCTCGATCGCCTTCGTCGACCAGGCCGGCGCCTTCAAGGTCGGCCCGCGTTCGGCCGGCGCCGTGCCCGGTCCGGCCGCCTACGGCCGCGGCGGCGCCAAGGCCACCGTCACCGACGCCAACGTCGTGCTCGGCCGCCTCGACCGTGGCAACTTCCTCGGCGGCTCGATGTCGCTCGACGAGGTGGCGGCGCGGCGCGTCGTCGGCGATCTGGCGCGCGAGCTCGGCATGAGCGAGCTCGAGGCGGCCGAAGGCGTGATCACCGTGATCAACGCCAACATGGCCAACGCCATCCGCTCGCGGACCGTCCAGAAAGGCATCGACCCGCGCAGCTACGCGCTGGTCGCCTTCGGCGGCGCGGGGCCGCTGCACGGCGCCGAAGTCGCCGACATGCTGGGCGTCCCCGAGGTGATCGTGCCGCCCCATCCCGGCATCACCTCGGCGGTCGGGCTGCTGATCAGCGACCTGCGTTACGACGCCATCCGCACGTCTTTCCAGGTCTCCGGCGCGGCCGACCTCGCGCGCATCAATTCGGATTTCGCCGCTATGCGGAAGGAGCTCGAGGACCGCTTCATCGCCGACGGCGTCGACCTCGCCAGGGTCACGTTCGAGCGACGCGGCGATCTGCGCTATGTCGGCCAGGGCTACGAGCTCAAGGTACCGTTCGCTGACGGTACGATCGACGACGCGGCGCTCGCCGGGGCCTTCGACACCTTCCACGAGGTGCATCGGCGCGAGTACGGCCACCACTTCGCCGAGTCGGGCATCGAGATTGTCAACTTGCGCCTGGTCGGCGCCGCCAGCGCCGCCACCATCGCCAGGCCCGCCACGGCCGCCGGCAAGCCGCTTGCGGAAGCGGTGGTGCGTCAGGGCACGTGCACCTTCCGCGTCGACGGCAGGCTCACGGACTATCCGACGACTTTCTATCGCCGCGACCTGCTGCCGGTCGGCGAGAAGATCCCCGGCCCGGCCGTCGTGCTGCAGATGGACACCACCACCGTCGTGCCGCCGCGGCATGGTTTCGAGGCCGACACCGCCGGCAACCTCGTCATCCGCAAGGAGCTCCCCCAATGAGCACCGCCGCCATCCGCCAGCCCGCCGGCAGGCCCGATCGCATCGACCCGATCACGACCAGCGTCATCCAGGGCGCGCTCGAGAACATCGCCGTCGAGATGGGCTACAAGCTGATGCGCATGAGCTACTCTTCGATCATCCGCGAATCGGAGGATTTCGGGGCCGCGCTCGTCGATGCGGAAGGCCGCGGCCTTGCGGAATCGGCGCAGTCGACGCCGCTGCAGTCGGGCCCGATCCCGGGCTACGTGCGCGGCGTGCTGCGCATCCTGAAGGAGCGCGGCGACGCGTTCCAGCCGGGCGACGTGGTCATGCACAACGACGCCTATTCCGGCGCGAGCCACGGGCCCGACGTCGCCTTCATCGTGCCGGTGTTCGTCGCCGGCAAGCTGATCGGCTTCGCCGCCACCACGGCACACCATCTCGACATCGGCGCGCTGTCGCCCGGCTCGTGCGGCATCGTCGAGGCGATCGACGCCTATGCCGAGGGCCTGCAGTTCAAGGCGATCAAGGTCTACGACCGCGGCGTCCGCAACGAGGCGGTGTGGCAGATCGTGCGCGACAACATCCGTGCCTCCGACCTCGTGGTCGGCGACATGGACGCCCAGGTGGCGGCGGCGCGCATCGGCGCCGAGCGCATGGCCGAGCTGGTCGAGCGCTACGGGCTCGCGACCTTCGATCTCGCCTGCGTCGCTCTGATGGACCATGCCGAGCGGCTGATGCGCCAGGCCATCGCCCGGCTGCCCGACGGCGTCTGGCGCGCCGAGACGGCCATAGACGGCTATCTCGACAGCGACGATCCGAAGAAGAAGGAACTGCCGATCGTCGTCACCATCACCAAGCAGGACGATTCGCTCGTCGTCGATCTCACCGGCACGGCGCCGCAGGTGCCCGACCGGCCGATCAACATGCCGCTCGAGGGCACCGCCGACATCGCGATCTGGCTCACCATCCGCTCGGTGCTGCTCGACACGGCGGTGCACGGCCACATCCCGGTGAATGCCGGCCTGATCCGCCCCATCACCATCGTGGCGCCCAAGGGCTGCCTCGCCAACCCGACCTTCCCGGCGCCGACCATCGCCCGCTTCTGTCCTGGCAACCAGCTCGCCGACACCGTGATGAAGGCGCTGAGCGCGGCCATGCCGGGCAACGTCTCGGCCGGCATCGGCAACCTCAAGGTCATCGCCTTCTCGGGCCTGAGGGACGAGACGCACTGGGTGCACATGGAGATCTTCGAGGGCTCCTATGGCGGCCGTCGGGGCAAGGACGGCATGGATGCCGTCGACACGCTCTACGCCAACACGCGCAACAACCCGATCGAGGACATCGAGACCCATCTGCCGTTGCGTGTGCTGCGCTACGAGCTGCGCGAGGACGTCGCCGGCGCCGGCAAGTGGCGCGGCGGGCTGGGCTCGGTGCGCGAGTTCGCCTTCCTGTCCGACGGCGGCGCTTCGGTCGAGGGCGAGGGACATCGCTACCGCCCCTGGGGCTTCCTGGGCGGCCAGGAGGGCGTGCCGGCCAAGCTCGACCTCGTCCTGCCGGGCGGTCTGGCGCCGAGGGCCCTGCCCTCCAAGGTGCCGCACATGAACGTCGCGCGCGACGGCCGCTTCATCTGCTACGGCCCCGCGGGCGGCGGCTACGGCAATCCTCTGGAGCGCGATCCCGCCAAGGTCGCCGACGACGTGCTGGACGGCGTCATCTCGATCGAGACGGCGCGACGCGACTACGGCGTCGTCGTCTCGTCCAAGGGCGTCGTCGATGCCGAGGCGACCGAGGCCTTGCGAGCCCGGCGCTAGACGCCGCCGGTGCGGGCGCCCAGCAGGTCGAAGCGGGCTCTGATCTCGTCGACCGACGGGACGCGGTCCGCCGCGAGCTCGGGATACTCCTTCTCGAGCTGGTGCCGGTCGAACTCGTCGAGATGCAGGTCGGCGTCGTCGCGGTCGTTCTCCAGCGAATCGAGCGCGCCGTGCAGATGGTAGAGCTGCCAGCGTGCGGGCATCTCCTGGCGCAGCGCCTCCAGGCGAGCGAGCCGGTCCTGGAAACGCTCCAGCGTCTTCGTACGGGCTTCCGACATGGTCGATCCTCCGTCTCTCCCCTCTCTACGCGGATCGACCGCTGCCGTTCCTTGACCTGGGCGGCGGCCTAGGGGGCGCGTCGGCGAAAACGGCCTACTTGGTGTCGAGGATTGGCGCGAAACCGCCCCAGATCATGCGCCGGCCGTCGAACGGCATCTCGCCCTCCGGCTTCATGCTCTCGTCGGCCATCATCTTCTTCCAGGCGTCGTCGCGCACCTGTCGGGACGGCCACTCGATCCAGGAATAGACCACCTTCTCGCCGTCCGCGGCCTTCACCGCGCCCTTGTAGTCGGTGATCTTGCCGTCGGGCACGTCGTCGCCCCACGCCTCGACCACGCGCACCGCTCCGAGTTCCTTGAACTTGACCGCAACCTTGGCGGCGAGCTTGCGGTAGTCGTCCTTCCTGTCCTCCGGCACCGGCACCAGGAAGCCGTCGACATAGCCGGTTTCGCCGGTGCCTCGCTCGTCGAGGATCGGCGAGAAGCCGCCGAAGATCATGCGCTTGCCGTCGAACGGCATCGCCGCGCCCATCTCCTTCATGCGCGGGTCGTTCATCATCTTCTGGCCGGCGGCGTCGCGCACCTGCTTGCTGGGGAACTCCAGCCAGGAGAACACGACCACCTCGTCTGGCTTGGCCTTCACCGCGCCCTTGAAGTCGGTGACCTTGCCGTCCGGCACGTCGTCGCCCCAATTCTCGACCATGCGGACGACGCCGAACTCCTTGAACAGCGGCGCCGCGTCGGCGGCATGCTTGCGATAGGCCTCCTTGTTGGCGGCGGGAACGGCGGCGACGAATCCCTCGACATAGGTCATGGCGTCTCTCCTGTCGGATCGGGTACGGGCGATATAGATTGATATCAATCCATTCAGGGACGAGTCAACGCCGGCGACAGGGCCAGCCCCGCCACGTCGGCGCGCATCCGGAAGATGCTGCCGCAATTCTCGCTCGGGCCGCCGCGCGAGCCGGTGACAATAAAGAGGTCGCGCAAGTCGTCGCCGCCGAAGCAGACACTGGTCACCATCGGCAGCGGCACGGGAATGTCCCGGCGATGCGAGCCGTCGGCGGCATAGACGGCGACGCGGCCGCCATGGGCGTCGGCTACCCAGACGGAACCGTCGCTCGCCACCTTCAGCCCGTCGGGCACGCGGCCCTCGCCGAGGTGGGCGAACGTGCGCCACGGACTCACGGCACCATCCTCCTGCACGTCGTACACGCGCACGATGCCGGCGCGCGCGTCGCTGTGATAGAGCCGTCGGCCGTCGGGCGAGAAGCCGAGCCCGTTGGTCAGCATGACTCCGTCCGACAGAGTCCGCATGGTGCCGTCGGGGTCGATCACGTGCAGGTGGCCGGGCCTGGGCGTCTCGCCGCCGAACACCTTGAAGGCAAGCGAACCGACATAGATGCGGCCGGCCGCGTCGGTCGTCAGGTCGTTGAAGCCGGTGGCGCCGGGGATGGCGTCGAGCGCCAGCAAGGTCTTCGTCGATCCGTCCTTCAGCGACACCAGCGCGATGTCGCGGCCGCCCACGACCAGCCCGCCCGATCCGTGCAGCGCCATGCCGCCGATGCCGCGGCGCTTGGGCACCGCCTGCGAGACCTTGCCCGCGCGATCGAGCAGGAACACGCCGCCGTTCAGCACGTCGCTGAAATAGAGGCCGCGCGTCGCATCCCAGACCGGTCCCTCGATCAATCCGTAGCCCGTCGCGATGCGTTCCATGGCGTTTCCTCCGTTCGCTTCTGCGGTTCTGCTACAGTCTGCCTCCAACAGGAGCAAGCGACATGGACCGCTGGCTGGGCGCCGCGCTGGAGTACATCCCGTCATGGCTGTCGTACCAGGTCGAGCACGGCCAGCAGCCGGGCGCGCTGGCGGCCGTCGTGCAGCGCGGCAAGGTGGTGCTCGAATGCGCCGCCGGCCAGGCCGACACCGGCAGCGGCGAGAGGCTGACGCCGCGGCATCGCTTCCGCATCGCCTCGCATTCCAAGACCTTCACCGCCGCCGGAATCCTGAAGCTGCACGAGCAAGGCAAACTGCGGCTCGACGATCCGGTGGGCCGGTTCGTGCCCGGCCTGCACCGCAAGACCGCACAGGTCACCGTGCGGCAGGTGCTGTCGCACAGCGCCGGCCTCGTCCGCGACGGCGCCGATTCGGGCGCCTTCGACGGCCGCCACCCGTTCCCCGGCACGGACGAGCTCAGGGCCGAATTCGCCGCGGCCCCGATCATCGATGCCGGCGTGCGGCTGAAATACTCGAATCGAGGCTACGCGCTGCTCGGCATGCTGATCGAGGCGATCGCCGGCGAGTCCTATGCCAAATGGATGTCGCGCGAGATCGTCGCGGCGGCCGGCCTTCGCGCCACGACCACCGACATGCCGTTGCCGCGCGGGACGCCCTTCGTGCGCGGCCACACCATGCACCTGCCGCTCGGACGCCGCGTCCCGATCCGCGGCGACTATCGCATGGCGGCCGTCGCCCCGGCCGGCGGCTTCGTCGCCACCGCGTCGGACACCGCGCTCTTCTTCAACCAACTCTCCCCGAAGACGCGCCAGTCGATCCTCTCGCCGGCCAGCCGGCGCGAGATGACCCATCGGCTGTGGCGCAATCCGGGATCGGTGGTCGAAGGTTACTACGGGCTGGGCACGATGAGCGGCACCTCGGCGGGCTGGAGCTGGTTCGGCCATGGCGGCTCGCTGCCGGGCTATGTCTCGCGGACGCTGACGGTTCCCGATCTGGATCTCACCGTGACGGTGTGCGCCAACGCCAGCGACGGCTGGGCCCATCCCTGGATGGAAGGCCTGCTGTCGATCTTCCGCACCTTCGCCACCAACGGCCCGCCGTCGCGACGGGTCGCCGGATGGCGCGGGCGCTGGTGGACGATGTATGGCGGCCTCGATCTCGTGCCCATGGGGAACAAGATCGTCGTCGGATCGCCTTATGCCTGGCTTCCCTTCGCCGACACCACCGAGTTCGACCTGACCGGCCGCGACAAGGGCCGCATCATCGCCGCGACCGGATACGGCAGCTACGGCGAGGGCGTGCGCCGCGTGCGCGACAAGGCCGGCAGGGTCGTCGAGGTCTGGCTGGGCGCCACACGCACCGTCGGCCGCGGCCGTGCCGTCGGCGAGATGAAGCGCCGCCTCGAACGCAAGCGCCGTTCGTGAACACCCGACGCCAGATGCGGCTCGGCGTGTTCGTGCAGACGCCGGGCCATCATGTCGGCGGTTGGCGGCATCCCGATGCCGTGATCGACCACTGGCCCAACCTGAAACTGATGCAGCACATCGCCGCCAAGGCCGAGGCGGCGAGGTTCGACATGTTCTTCCTGGGCGACGGCTTCGCCACCGGCTACGGCGAGCATCCCTCGACCATCGGCAAGTTCGAGCCGCTGACCCTGCTCGCGGCGCTCGCCATGACGACGTCGCGGCTCGGCCTGGCCGCCACGGGGTCGACGACCTACGCCGAGCCCTACCACGTGGCGCGCGCCTTCGCCTCGCTCGACCATCTCTCGGGCGGCCGCGCGGCCTGGAACGTGGTGACGACCGCCTATGCGAAGTCTTCCACCGTGTTCGGCCGCCCGCACCCGCCGCACGCCGAGCGCTACGCCATGGCGGAGGAATTCGTCACCGCTTGCCGCCTGCTGTGGGACACCTGGGAGGACGGCGCCTTCGTCGCCGACAAGGAACGGGGCGCTTTCGTGCGGCCGGGCAGCCTGCACTTCCCGGGCTTCAAGGGCCGCTACTTCACGATCGAGGGCGGGCTCAACGTGCCGCGCGCCCCGCAGGGCCATCCGGTGCTGATCCAGGCCGGCTCGTCGGGTCCCGGCCAGGCGCTCGCCGCGCGCATCGCCGACGTCGTCTTTACCGCCCAGAACGATCTCGACGAGGCGCTGGCGTTCCGCCGGGGCCTGGTGGCAGAACTCGGCCGGTTCGGCCGGGCGCCCGACAGCGCGCTCGTCATGCCGGGCGTCATGCCGGTGCTCGGCCGCAGCGAGGCCGAGGCGCGCGAGCTCTTCGCCGGGCTCAACCGGCGCATCGACTCGGCACAGGCCTTCACCGTGCTCTCCGAGCGGCTCGGCGCGGACATGTCGGTCCATCCGCTCGACGGGCCGGTGCCCGACGTGCCGGAGACCGAGCATCTCAAGAGCCGCGCGGCATTGCTGCTGCAGATGGCGCGGCGCGACAATCTCACCCTGCGCGACCTCTACCATCGCGTCGCCGCGGCGCGCGGGCACCTGCTGCTGGTCGGCACGCCGCTCCAGGCCGCCGAGACGCTGCAGCGCTGGTTCGAGGCGGGCGCCGCCGACGGCTTCAACGTCATGCCGCCGTTCTTCCCCGGCCAGTTCGACGCCTTCGCCGACGGTGTCGTGCCCATCCTGCAGGAGCGCGGGCTGTTCCGCGCCGACTACACGGGTCGGACCCTGCGCGACCATCTCGGCCTGGCGCGGCCGTGATCCGCATCGCCATCCTCGGCGCCGGCACCATGGGCCGCACGCATGCCGCGGCCCATGCCGCGCTGCCCGGCGTCGAGACGATCGGTCCCCTGCCGCGCCTTGCGCTCGCGAGGGAATTTCCCCGGCTGCTCGACGACGGTACGATCGACGCGGTCGACGTCTGCGTGCCGACCGAGGCGCATGCCGACTTCGTGTTGCCCGCGCTGGCGGCCGGCAAGCACGTCTTCTGCGAGACCCCGCTCGCCCCTTCGGCCGATCGGGCGCGCGCGATGGCGGAGGTCGCGCGTCGCAGTCGGCGCCTGTTGCAGGTCGGCCTGCTGATGCGCGCCGTGGCGGCCTATCGCCACGTCAAGCGAATGGCCGAAGCCGGCACGCAGGGACGGCTTGTCGAGTTCGCGACCTGGCGGCGCAGTTCGTACCTGCGGCCCGATGCGCCCGGCCGGAAGTCGCACTACGGCGACGTCATGCTCGAGTTGATGGCCTTCGACTTCGATGCGGTGAACTGGCTGATGGGCCGGCCCGATCGACTGGAGGCGGCCGGCACGGACGAAGTGGAGGCGCGGCTGGGCTGGAACGACGGTCGCAGCGCCAGCGTGGCGGCCAGCGGCCTGATGCCGCTCGGCACGCCCTTCACTTCGGGCTTCAGGGCGCGCTTCGAAAGCGCGACGTTCGAGTTCAATTGTGTGTTCGAGGGAAACGGTCCTCCGCGCACCACGTTCGACGTGCCGCTCGAGGATCGCAACCCCTACGAGGTCGAGCTCGGCCATTTCGTCGATTGCCTGCGTGGCCGGGCCGACCCTGCATTGCTCGACGCCGAGCGCGCCGTCGAGGCCCTGGCGCTCGCGGACGAGACGCGCCTCGCGCTGCGGGAGAGTCAGATTCGCGCGTGACGCCGGAATCGGGGGATCGAATCGCCTTCCGATGCAGATGCCATCGGCATCGGACGGAATCCATCGATCCGATTAATCGCCCGCCGACCCGTCCTCCCGACACGTGACCGGAGGTTTCCGCAGTTCCCGCAGTTTGCGCAACGCATTCCGGCAGAGAGTAGGCACACCACCCTGAGGGCGTCTCGGGCGGGTGCCCGCGACGTCGATTGTCCGGCGACACCCCACCGGAGGTTTGCGAGGTTTCCGCGACGCATTCGACCGAGACGGGCCGAGATCCTGCGACGGTCAGCGCCAGGCGAACACCGGCTGCTCGTAGTGGTCGACACGGGTGTCGCGACCGGCCAGCGCGACCTCGCGGAACTGGTAGAGGATGGCGGCGGTCGGCGCGTTCACCGTGGCGACGGGCAGTGGCAGGCGGATGATCGGCCGATCGGACTCCTCGATCGCCACGATCTCGGGCGAGCCGTCGCGGAACAGCTCATGGCAACCGATGCGGTAGGCCGCTGCCACCTCGCCGGGATTGGGCACGATCTCGACCACGCCCGGCAGCCACACCACGACGGGCGCGATGAGATAGCCCGAGCGCGTCGGATAATCGTCGAGCGTGCCCAGCACGTCGTCCGTCGAGGCGAGCACGCCCAGCTCTTCGTGCAGTTCGCGCAGCGCGGTCTGCTCGATCGTCTCGCCCGCATCGACGCGGCCGCCCGGCAGCGCCCATTGCCCACCATGCGCGCGCAGGCGGGGCGTGCGCTTGGTGATCACGAACGCCGCCTGACCTCGGCCGCCCTCGGCGGCGATCACGGGCACGACGACGGCGGCATGCTTGAGCGAACCCGGATCGGGCCGGCGGCGCACCTCGAAGCGGCGGAGATTGGCCGCGATGACAGAGCGCAGGTCTTCGTCGAAGCGGAAGTCGGTCACGCGGCGGCGCGCCTCGTGAACGTCCAGACCACGGCGGGCGGCACGTTGCGCCAGATGCGCCGGCCGCTGGCGCCGACCAGACCCAGCCGCTCGCGCAGCGGCCGCGGGATCGGCGGGCTGGGACCGTAGGTGAATTGCACCAGCACGCCGTCGCGCGGCAGAGCCTCGAACACGCTCTGCACGATGCCGTTCACGACGTCGGCGGGCAGCGACAGCAGCGGCAGGCTGGAGACGACCGCCGTGACGCGGCCGATGCCGTGACCGACCAGCAGTCCGGGAAGGGTCGCGGCGTCGCCTTCGATGATCTGCGGGCCGACGAAATTGCCGCGCAGGAAGGCGGCGAGCTCGGGATCGCGCTCGACCAGGACCAGCTCGTGCGGAGCGATGCCGGCGCCCAGCAGCGCCCTCGTCACCCGCCCGGTTCCGGCGCCGAGCTCGACGACATGGCCCGGCTTTCCGGCCACGGCCTCGACCGTGGCGCGCGCCATCGCCTCGGCCAGCAGCCGGCCGCTCGGCACGACCGCGCCCATGGCGAATGGCCGGCGCAGCCAGCGCCTGACGAACAGGGCGGTCCCGGCGATCTGCGGGGCGGGCATTGCCTATTGTGCGGGTTGCATCGCGGGCGTGGCAACCGCCGGCGCGGGGGGCGTTTCGAAGACCGGATGCGCCTGGCGCATCTGCTCGAGGGCGTTGACCATCGACACCGTCACGGCGGCGGCGAAGGGCAGCGACTGCACGACCATGAAGGCCGCCCACAGCCGGGCCTCGGGATTGACCACGCCGACGCCGTTCCACAGCACTAGGGCGGCGAGCCACAGCAGCAGCGCCAGCACGGCCTCGCCGCGCGCCATGCCGAGCGCCATGCCGAGCGTCGCGCGCTCGTCCATCTTGGGCGTGCGCATGAAGGGCAGCCGGCTGGTGACCAGGCCGTAGATCACGGCGCGGCCCACCGTGTAGGTCAGCGCCAGGCCGGCGAGCGACGCGCCCAGGCTCTGGCGGAAGCTGCACTTCACGCGATCGGCGTAGAGGCCGAAGGAATAGGCCAGCTTGAAGACGAAGATGCCCATGGTCGGCACAATGAACTCGGCCGGCGGCAGGCCGACCGGCTTGATGCCGAACAGCGGCGGCAGCACCACGGCGGCAGCCCAGGCGAGGCCTGCCCAGGTGAAAAGCAGGTTGAGCGCGTCGGCGAACCAAGGCAGCCAGCCGGCGACGAAGTGGTACTTCTGCCAGGAGGTGAGCCGGGTCGTGTTCGACAGCATCCTGCCGGCATGCGCCTTCAAGATCTGCATGGCGCCGTAGGCCCAGCGGAAGCGCTGCTTCTTGTAGCCGGCGAAATGGTCGGGCGTCAGACCGTGGCCGAAGCGCTCGCGGCTGTACATCGCGCCCCAGCCCTTCTCCATCAGGCGCAGCCCGAGCTCGGTGTCCTCGGTGATGCACCAGGTCGCCCAGCCGCCCATCTCCTCCATGCGGTCGCGGCGCACCAAGGTCATGGTGCCGTGCTGGATGATGGCGTCGTACTCGTTGCGCAGGCACATGCCGATGTCGAAGAAGCCGGCATACTCCCAGTTGAGCATTTCCTTGAAGCGGTCGCCGGTCCAGTCACGATGGTCCTGCGGCGCCTGCACGTAGGCGATCTTCGGATCGTCGAAATACGGCACCACCGCCCTGAGCCAGTCCTTGCGCACCGTGTAGTCGCTGTCGATGACGCCGATCACCCGGGCGTCGGGCGCGGTCTGGTTCAGCACGTAGTTGAGCGCGCCGGCCTTGAAGCCCTTCATGATGTCGAAGTGGAAGAAGCGGAAGCGCTCGCCGAGCTGGGCGCAGTAGTCCTGCACCGGGCGCCACACCGCCGGATCCTTGGTGTTGTTGTCGATGACGATGACCTCGAAGTCCGGATAGTCGAGAGCGGCCAGCGAATCGAGCGTCTGGATCACCATGGCCGGCGGCTCGTTGCAGATGGCGAGATGCAGCGAGACCTTCGGCCAGGCGCGATCGGCGGGCTGGCGCGCGATCATCTCGGCGGCCGGCAGCGCCTCGCGAGTCCAGCGCCGGCGCCACACCGTCTCGACGAGCTCAAGCGCCTGGACCAGCGCCATGGCGAGGCTGATCGTCAGGAAGAAGGCGAGCACGCCCCAGCCGACCATCTCGGCCGTCACCATGTAGGTGCCGGCCGCGACCGCCGCGCCGAACACCAGCGCGCTGGCCGACAGCGCGACGAGACCGCAGAAGACCAGTTGTCCGGTGGCGGCGAGATCGCGCCGATACCACAGGAACAGCAGCGCCAGCGGCAGCGCAGCGGCCAGCGACCAGGCGGCGCAGGCGAGCCATTGCGGGAAGGTCTGGATCGTCCCGGTCCAGGCGAACTTCTGCTCGCGGTCGGCGTTCCACAGGCCCCAGTAGCCGCCGGCCTTGCCTTCGAGGTCGTACGCCTTCCACGGCTGGTCGAAGGCCTCGACGACGAAATACTCGATGTTCTGCGAACGCAGCCACGCCACCATGTCGCGGACGTTCCTAGCCTGCTCGGCCGGCGTGGCGTGCTTGACGTAACCGGTGGCCGGGCTGCGGCGCGAGGCGCCGTTCGACGGCCAACCGACCTCCGTCACGATGATGTTCTTGTTCGGATAGGCCCGGCGCAGGAGCGCGATCTTGTTCTCGAGATATTCGAGCGGCGTCTCGCTCGATTGCTCGTCCCAGTACGGCAGGATGTGAACGGCGAGATAGTCGACCTCGCGCGCGAGCTCGGGATAGTGCAGCCAGACGTGCCACGGCTCGGCCGTGCTGACCGGCACCTTGACGTTGCGCTTGACGTTCCTGATCTCGCGGATGAGCTGGGCCGGGCTGGTGGCGTTGGGGTCGCGCACCTCCTTCTGGCCGTCCCAGCGCAGGATGTTCTCGTTGCCGACCAGCACCCGTTCGACGTTCGGGTTCTGGTTGGCCATGCGGATCAGGGCGCGCGTCTCCTCGGCGTTGACGTCGCGCGCGTCGCGCCCGAATTGCTGCTTGGCCTCGCTGGCGCTGTAGATCCAAGCGCCCGGCACCAGCCTCAGCCCGTAACGCCGGGCGATCTCCGGCATCCAGGCGCCGCCGTCGGTGGCGCGATAGGTGCGGACCAGGTTGACCTTGCCCGAGAGCAGGGCGAAGTCGCGCTCGATCTGCTCCTTGTGCGGCTTGACCTGCGGCGGCGGCTCATCGGTGAAGGCGGTGCGCAGAAAGGAAAAGACGCCGCTCTCGCGCGCGGCGATCGGGTCCTGATCCTTGGCCCACGGCGCGTAGGTGACTCCGTGCAGCGGCAGGACGACGGCGGCGGCGCGCTCGGTCGAATCGAGCAGGCGCCAGCCGGCGACGGTGGCCGCGGCCGTGACCAGAAGAACCAGACCCAGACGGATCATGAAGTCGCGATCGCTCCGGCGAGCCGCCGGTGAATCTACGCTCGCGTCAGGCGATTCGGCGACCGCTGGCTCTATAGCGCGCGGCGCCAACAACGGTAAAGAGTCCGCGCGCAATCGTGGCCAAAATGTCAAATTCCGGCTGCATGCCCGACCCAGACCCCAAGGCGGCCCCGACCGGCGTGCCGCCCGACTGCGTCCCGACCTACCGTCCGGCCGACCGTTACGGCTTCTGCGAGCGCGTCGGCGCGCGCCTGCGCTACGCCTGCTGGAACGCCCCGGGAACCGCGCGCGGTTCCGTCGTGCTGCTGCAGGGCCGGGCCGAATTCATCGAGAAGTACGCCACCGAGGTGGTGGGCGAGTTGCTCGCCCGTGGCCTTTCCGTGTTCGCCGTCGATCTGCGCGGCCAGGGCCTGAGCGACCGCCCCCTGCCCGACCACGACAAGGGCCATGTCGACGACTTCGCCACCTACGTCGCCGACCTCGACGCGTTCCTCTCCGCCGTCGTCACCCCCATGGCGCCTCGCCCGATCGTGGCGCTCAGCCATTCGACGAGCGGAAACGTCGTGCTGCGCTACCTCGCAGAGCGCGGCTCGGGGCCCTTCGGGTCGGCGGTCTTCGTCTCGCCGATGACCGCACTCTGCCGCGGCGGAGCGATTCGCGCGCTGACCACCCTGCTCAGCCCGTTCGGCTGGCGCGACGGCGAATACATGGTCGGAACGGGTTCCTACGACCGCCAGCACCGCAATTTCGCGACGAACGACGTCACAAGGGACGAGCGGCGCTACCGGTTCACCGATGCCTGGTTCGACGCCGACCGCCGGCTGCGGCTGGGCGGGCCGACCGTGGGCTGGCTGCGCCAGGCGCTGCGCTCGATCGACCGGCTGGCCACGCCCGGCTCGCTCGAGCGCATCGATCTGCCGGTGCTGCTGGTCAGCGCCAACGGCGACCGCGTGGTCGACGCCACCTCGCACCGATCGGTCGCCAGCCGCATTCGCGGCTGCGAGCTGGTGGTCGTCGACGGCGCCCAGCACGAGATCCTGATGGAGACCGACCCGTTGCGCGACCGGTTCTGGCAGGCCTTCGACCGCTTCGCGCAATGACGGCGGAGCAGGTCCTGGTCGCCCTGGCCGCCTTCCTCGTCGCCGGGGTCGCCAAGGGCGCGGTCGGCATGGGCCTGCCGCCAATCGCCATCGGGCTCATGACCTTGGCCGTGCCGCTCGGCGACGCCCTGGCGCTCGTCGTCCTGCCGACCATCACGACCAACCTCTTCCAGGCCCTCTACGGGGGGCGCTTCGTGACGCTGCTGCGCCGCTTCGGAACGATGGCGGCGGCCGCCATCGCCGGCGTGATCGGCGTCGCGGTGATCCTTGGCCAGCTCGGCGCACCGGCCATGATCGGCTGGCTCGGCCTGCTGCTCGTGCTCTATGCCGGGCTGGCGCTGGTGGCCTGGAGGCCGACCGTGCCGCGCGATGCCGAAGCGTGGG
The DNA here is from genome assembly GCA_025808875.1 of Enhydrobacter sp. Classification (NCBI taxonomy): domain Bacteria; kingdom Pseudomonadati; phylum Pseudomonadota; class Alphaproteobacteria; order Hyphomicrobiales; genus Enhydrobacter; species Enhydrobacter sp. The sequence continues at coordinate 3,293,409 of CP075528.1, forward strand.
CCAACCCGCTGGTCGGCATCGCCAGCGGCGCGGTCGCCGGGCTGACCGGTATCGCCGCCATGCCGTTCCTGCCTTACATGCAATCGCTGCAGATCGCGCGCGACGAGCTGGTGCAGGGCCTCGGCATCATGTTCATCTTCATCATGGGCGCGCTCGCCGTGGCGCTGGCGCAGCAGAACGTGCTGACCGCCGTCAACTCCCTGGGCAGCGCTGCCGCCATAGCGCCGACCTTCCTGGGTGTGTGGCTCGGCCAGAAGCTGCGTCGCCGCTTCTCGCCGGAGATGTTCCGCAGGGTCTTCCTGTTCGGCCTGCTGGCGATCGGGCTGCACATGTCGACGCGCCTGCTGTAAGAGTCCACTCATGCCCCTGCCGACCCATCGCCTGACGATCTGCGGCATTCCCGAGCTCGCCCAGCACTGCGGCGCGGGCGTGAGCCATGTGCTGTCGATCATCGACACCCACGAACCGCGGCCGTCGGCGCTCGACGGCTACGTCGAGGTCGATCATGAACTGATCCGCTTCGACGACGTGGTGGCGGAGTATCCCGGCTTCGAGGCCTGCACGCCGTCACACATCGAGAAGGTGCTGGCGTTCGGCGAGCGCGTGCATCTCCGGCCCAGCGGCCACGTGCTTGTCCATTGCCATGCCGGCGTGTCGCGCTCGACGGCGGCCGCCGCCATCCTGATGGCGCAGCATGCGCCCGGCGAGGAGGAAGCGGCCTTCCTCAGGCTCCTGAAGCTGCGCAAGCACGGGTGGCCCAACACGCGCATGGTCGAGTTCGCCGATCGGCTGCTGGGGCGCGACGGCGCGCTGATGCGCGGCCTCGTCGCCTATCGCCGCGCGCTCCTGCAGGAGAAACCGCATCTCAGCGAGATCATCCGCAACATCGGCCGCGGCCACGAGTTGCCGCGCTGACTACCGCCCCTTCATCGGCAGGCCGCCGAGATGGGTGCCGGCGTCGACGATCAGGAACTCGCCGGTGATGTTCGACGCGCTCGTGAGGAAGAAGATCGCCGCTTCCGCCATCTGCTCGGGCGTGCCGGCCTGGCGCAGCGGTGTGGTCTGCTCCTGCGCCGCCTTGAGCTTCTCGTAGTCGTCCTTGCCGAGCGCGCCGAGCAGCCAGCGCGTCTGGATGAAGCCCGGGCACACCGTGTTGACCCGGACCGCCGGGCCGAACCAGCGCGCCAGCGACAGGGTGAGCGTGTTCAGCGCGCCCTTCGACGCGGCATAGGGGATCGAGGTGCCGACGCCCATGACGCCCGCGATCGAGGAGATGTTGACGATCGAGCCGCGGTCGCCCCTGTCGTCCCATTGCTTCTTCATGGTCGGCCACACGGCGCGGCTCATCATGTACGGGCCGGTGACGTTGACCCGCAGGATGCGGTCGAAATCCTCCGGCGTCACGCCCTCGAGGTCGCCCTGGCTCTGGAACTTGGTGGTGCCGGCGTTGTTGATCAGCCCGTCGATGCGACCCCACTTCTTCAGGGTCTCGGCGGCGAGTTTGCGGCAATCGGCGTCCTGGCCCATATCGGCCTGCACCAGGATGGCGTCGACGCCCTTGGCCTTGACGGCGGCGTGGGTCTCGTCGGCTTCTTTCTTGCTCTTGGTGTAGTTGATCGCGACGTTCCAGCCGCGCGCCGCGAGATCGACGGCGCAGGCCGCGCCCAGTCCCGTCGCCGAGCCGGTCACGATTGCCACCTTGGCCATGCATTCCTCCCGATAGGTCCCGGCCGTCTTTCTAGGCTAGGATCGCATCCCATGGCAGACCTGTTTTCGATGAAGAACCGCATCGTTCTGCTGACCGGTGCGTCGCGCGGCCTGGGCCGCGACATGGCCCTCACGCTCGGCGCCGCGGGGGCAACGGTGCTGTGCGCCGGCCGGACCGTGAAGCAGCTTCAGGCGACGGCCAAGGCCATCCAGAAGAAGGGCGGCAAGGCGGAGGTCGTGCCGCTCGACGTCACCGATGAGGCCGCGGTGCGCGAGCAGGTTGCATCGATCGTCGCCCGGCACCGCCGCATCGACGTGCTGGTCAACAACGCCGGCGTGCTGAGCCGCGAGCCGATCGTCGATCTCTCCACCGAGTCGTTCCGCCGCACCGTCGAGACCGACCTGATCGCGCCCTTCGTGCTCAGCCGCGAGGTCGGCCGTCACATGCTGAAGCGGAGGTACGGCCGCATCGTCAACATCGCCTCGGTGCTGGCGATCATCGCCCGCGCCCAGGTCTCGGGCTATGTCTCGGCCAAGCACGGCATCGTCGGCCTGACCAAGAGTCTCGCCACCGAGTTCGGGCCTGACGTCACCGCCAATGCCATCTGCCCGGGCTACATCCGCACCGAGATCAACGTCGGCCTGCAGCAGAACCCGGAGTTCAACCAGATGCTCGAGCGGCGCACCGCCGCGCATCGCTGGGGCAAGCCGGAGGATCTGCGCGGCGCGCTGCTGCTGCTCGCCTCCGAGGCCGGCGCCTACATCACCGGCCAGACGCTGGTGGTCGATGGCGGCCTGAGCGTCGTGCTGGCCTGAGCGGCGGGACGCCGGCATGAGCGGCCTGCCGCGCTGGTCGATCTGGCTGCTGTTCGCGGGTCTGATCGGTTTCGGTTTCGCCGCCCACATGGGTTGGCTGCGCGATCCCTCGCTCGCCCCGGCCGACTATGTCGGCACGGTCGATGTCTCGGCCGAGGACGCCAAGGCCTATCGCGCCGTACCCTTCGAATGGCGGGTCACCAGCCCGGCCGGAACCTTCACCGGCAGCGACACCGCCTATGTCCGCATCGATTCCGCCGGCGAGCGCACCACGCTCTGCGGCTGGCTGCGCATGGACAAGGCGGGCGCCTCGATCCGTGCCGCACGCTGGCTGGTCGAAGCCCGCCTGAACGTCGGCGAGTTGAAGCTCTCCGCCCTGTTCATCGCGCCGGTCGAGAAGCCGCCGGGCGACGGCCTCAATGCCGGCTGCGCGCGCCTGGGCGAGGGCTTGAAGCCGCCCGCCGACGCGCCGCTGTCGCTCGAAGGACAGTCGGTGCGGGAGTAGGCATACATGTCTCACCGATGTCTCACTGCCTGAGACACGTTAAGCCATTGATATAACTATATTAATCGTCAAATGTCTCATTGAGACATCAGGCGGGCCTCGCGCGGGGCCGCCGGAATTGCCGGAATTACCGCAAAGGTCTAGGGTACGCCGATGTCCGAACAAAACGAGAACATTTGGCCCCCAAGGCACCCGCGATTCCGCAGCCATCCAGCCCCCATCAAGCGCGTCGCTGCCAACGATCTGATCGCGCGTGCCCTGCCGCCGCGAGCGATGATCCTGGAGCCGGTGCTGTCGTCGAAGAGCCTGGCGCTCGTCTACGGGCCGCGCGGCATCGGCAAGACCTTCCTCGGTCTCGGCATCGCCTGGGCCGCCGCCTCGGGCGAAAGCTTCCTGAAGTGGCGCGCCCCGCAGCCGCGCCGCGTGCTCTACGTCGACGGCGAGATGGCGGTGGGCGACATCCAGCAGCGGCTCGCCCATCTCGGCGCGGCGCCGCCGATGCTCGAGTTCATGCTGGCCGATCTCAACCGTGGCCCCCTTCCCGACCTCAGCCAGGAAGAAGGCCAGAACCAATTTGAGGAGAGCTGGGACGGCGCGCGCCCCGACTTGCTGGTGCTCGACAATCTCGCGAGCCTTGTCGGCATACGCAACGACGACGTCGACAGCTGGACCGGGCTGCAGCGCTGGCTCCTGAAGCTGCGGCGCCTCGGCATGGCCGTGCTGATGATCCATCACGCCAACAAGCAGGGCCGCCCGCGCGGCACCAGCCGGCGCGAGGACCTGCTCGACATCGTCATCGGCCTGCGGCGGCCGGGCGACTGGCAGCCCGAGCAAGGCGCGCGCTTCGAGCTGCATTTCGAGAAAGCGCGCGGCCTGCATGGCGAAGCCGCCGAACCGATCGAGGCGCGCGTGGAGACCGACGAGGCCGGCGTGCTGCGCTGGTGCTGGCAGCCCGCACACATCAGCGACCTTCACCGCGTCGCCGCCCTGCTCAAGGACGGCCTCAATCCCAACCAGATCGCCAGGGAACTCGGCATCCCGCGCGCCACGACCTACCGGATGCGCAAGCGGGCGATGGAGATGGGGTTGATTGAGAGGCGCTAGTCTCGGATACATCGCGGCACCTATGGTGCGGTTCCCGCGCCAGCGCTCGTAGCCGACACTCAATCGCTCAAAGCTGTCTTCAGTCCGCCAGGTTCTCTGCGGCCGATTGGCAACACACCTCTTGATTGTGGCCTATCCCATAGCGTGTTAGTTTACCGATCCGAGAAGGCTTGGCATGAGCGGACATCGCAAGTTTTTTGGAACTGGTTTCGAGGATGCTGAGTCGCCGCCGTAGGCGCATCAAACGGATGGTGCGCACCTTGCGCCGCACGCTCGATACTGGCGGACATACGGCTCAAGGCAGGGCTTCCCACCCAAGATAGAACTAAGGCTGCCCTTGGTGGTGAGCATGCATTCTGGAGTCCACCATGGATGAGCCTGTCTCAGCCGCTGACGCCAGCCGCAAGTTCCGTCTGCTTCTGCGCCGGATTCGGAAGGGAAAAAGTTACGTTGTGACCAGCCGCGGGAAGCCCATTGCACGGCTGGTCCCCGCAAGTAAACAAGATGGGGTGGCAGCCGGTGCGCGGACGAGGTTGCTGTCCCGCCTCGAAAAGCAGCCTGCACCGCTCACGAGACGATGGAGGCGCGACGAGCTCTACGAAGATGATCGGTGAGGGACGATCGGTGAGATCGTGATGAGCACGACTGAATTTCACCTGCCTCGATCCCCTTCCAGCTCCCTCGGCCGGATGATCAGGAACGCCACCAGCGCGCCCGCCATCAGCACGGCGATCACGAGGAACGACAGGCCCCATCCGAGCGGCGACATGCCGCCCGAGAGATCGAGCGTCCAGCCGATCGCCAAGGGGCCGACGAAGCCGCCAGCGTAGCCCAGCATCGAGTGCACCGCGAGCGTGGCGCCGCGGCGCGCGGGATCGGCGGCGCCGGCGGCTCCGGCGGTGAGCGACGACGAGTCGAGCCAGATCACGACGCCGTAGAAGACGATCAGCCCGACCGCGATCCAGTAGCCCATCGAGCCGAGGAAGCCGACCGAGGCGCCGACCAGGATCGACAGCGTCATCGCCGTCGCCACCAGGCGGCGGCGGCCGAAGCGGATCGAGGCTTCGTTGCCCAGCACCGAGGTGAGCGTGCCGAGCAGCCCCAGCACGGTGACGACCACGGCGGGCGAGACGAGGTCGCCGGCTTGGCCACTGCGGGCCGCGACCCAGGCGAGGAAGGCGACACCCCAGCCGCGCAGCGCGTTCATCTCGAGCGTGTGCACGCAGTAGGCCAGCGAATAGGCGAAGGCCGATCGGTTGGCGAGCACGGGCCGGAAGTCGAACAGCGCCGGCGCCGGCCTGCCCTGGCTCGCGGCGGGCCTGGCCGGCGGCGGACGGCCGGGAACGGCGAGGGTCACGGTGAGCCAGGCAATGGCCGCGGTGAGGCCGGCGCTGGCGAAGGCGAGGCGCCAGCCGAAGTGCTGCGCGATGAGCTCGCCCAACACATAGGACGCCGCCCCCGAGATGCCGATCGAGGCGGCATGTCCGGTGACGGCCCGCGACATCATCCTGGCGTCGACCTGGTCGGCCAGAAGCTTCAGGCCGGTCATGTAGGTACCGGCCCAGCCGATGCCGGCCAGGCCGCGCAAGGCGAGCGCCGACCAGAAACCCTCGGCCAGCAAACCGAAGGCGAGATGCGCCACGGCGGTGCAGCCGACGCCGAACAGGTAGACACGCTTGGCGTCGATGCGGTCGGTGAGAGTCACCAGCACCGGCACCGAGACCATGTAGGTGGCGTAGAACGAGGACGTGATCCAGCCGGCCTCGCTGTTGGTGAGCTGCCAGCGCTCCATCATCTCCGGCAGCAGCACCGGCCAGTAGCCGGCGCCGAGCTGCACGAAGACCTGCGCGGCGCAGACGATGGCGACGAGGCGGGCGGCGGAACGCTTGTCCATCAGGCGACAAGCCGCTCCACGACATCGACCAGCCACTCGCTGCCCCAGAACGGCTCACCATCGACCATGAAGAACGGCGAGCCGAACACGCCCCTGGCGAGCGCGTGCTCGTTTTCCGCGACCAACCTCTGCTTCACCGCCTCGTCCTGCAGCCCTTCCCGCACCTCTGCGCGTTCGAACCCCAGCATGGCGGCGGCCTCGAGGGCAACCTCGGGATCGGCGGTGCTGCGCCCGTCGAGCCAGAATTTCCGGTAGGCGGCCTTGGCGAAGTCCGGCGCCTTCTCGGACGCCCTCGCTTCGATCCAGTAGAAGGCGCGCGCCGCGGGAAGCGAATGCTCGGGGAAGCCGGCCGGCACCTTGATCGTCAGGCCTTCGCGTCGCGCGAGGCGCGGTACGTCGATCTCGATCACGTAGCGCCGCTTCAGAGGGTGCTCGAGCGGCGACTGGCCGACGCTCTTGTAGACGGCGCCGAGCAGGAACGGCCGCCACCTGACGCGGTCGCGCGGGAGAACGGCATCGACCTTCATTGCCGTCAGGAAGCCATAGGGCGAGGCGAAGTCGAAATGGAAGTCGACTACGCCCGTCATCCGTAGGCCGGCGTCTCCGGCTCGAGCGGGACGATCCACTCCTTGTCGGGCGCGATCACGGCACCGCCGCGGCGCTGGCCGCGCTCGATCGCCGGCCACTTGGCGAGCAGCGCCGGCGGCAGCTCGCGGCCGTCGGATGCCGACAGCCAGAGCCGCATCAGGTGGCGTCTCGGCCGCGGCGGCGGATGGTCGACATAGGCGGTGCGGGCGTGGAACACGACGTGGTTGTGCAGGTACTGGATGTCGCCGGGCTGGAACGGGATCTTGAGGCAGAAACGCGGGTCGTCGCAGAGCGCGTAGAAGACGTCGAGCGCCTCGGCGAGCAGCGGCGTCACCTTGGGCGCCTCGGGAAAGCGCTGCACCGATTCGACGTACTGGCGCACCGGGGCGAAGCCGGTGAACGAACTCTTGTGCCAATGGAACAATGGCATCTCGTACCAGCCCTGGCCGCCCGCCGGCACCTCGCCGCGGCGGTCCATCGGGATCGGCCCGTAGAGCGCGGCGCAGAGGTCGGGCCGCGTGCGCATCATTTCGTCATGCACGGCGACGCCGCTCACGATGGCGCTCTCGCCACCCGACTGCGAGGTGGCGAGGCAGAGCAGCGCGACTACATCGCAGGAATCGACGTGAAAGGAGAGCTCGGCGTTGGTCTGGGTGATGCGCTTGTTGACGTCGGCGACCGAGGTGCCGATGTCGATGACATGGCCGATCAGGTGGCCGTTGCGGTTCTGCGCCACCGGATCGCCGATGTGGCGCGACAGGCCCCAGTAGACGCGCATGCGGAAGTCGGGATCCCAGCGCTCGACCGGCAGCCCGCGCAGGTAACCGAAGCCCAGCTCGTCCAGCACCCGCCGACGCAGGCCGGCGAGGCGAGGCGCGAGACCGGGCAGCGGGAAGTCGCCCTTCTCGATCCGGCGGATGTCGAGGCCGGCCGACTTTGTCGCCGCGGCCGCACGCTCGATTTCGTCGACCTCCTGGGCGCTCAAATGGAAGGCCCAGGAGTCGTAGTCGTGATAGGCGCTCGCCGACCAGGCGAAGGAGCCGCCGATCGGCCCCGGCGGCATCGCCGGGACGGGACGCGTCGAGCCCTCCATCACACGGCCTGCTTGCCGGGCGCGCAGCAGCCGCTGACCGGCTCGACGGGCTGGACCGCCGGACCGCAGCAGCCCGACGCGACCTCCTTGCCGTCAAGCGACGGACCGGGACCGTTGCACACGCCGGTCTCGGGCAGCACCAACTCGACCTTGCGCGCCGCCTCGTGGTCGCCCGCGATCTCGGCGGCGATCGAGCGCACCTGCTCGTAGCCCGTCAGCATGAGGAAGGTCGGCGCGCGACCGTAGCTCTTCATGCCGGCGAAGTAGAAGCCGGGTTCGGGCTGGGCGAGCTCCTTCGCGCCGTGCGGTCGCACCGTGCCGCAGCTGTGCAGGTTGGGATCGATCAGCGGCGCGAGTTCGGGCGGGCATTCGAGCGCCGGATCGAGCGACAGCCGCAGCTCGCGCAGGAAGTCGAGGTCCGGCCGGAAGCCGGTCGACACCACCAGCTCGTCGACCGTCACCGACTGCTCGCAGCAGGCCGAGGCCGAGGCGACGCGCAGGCGATCGCCCTCGCGGCTGATCGACGAGACGCGGAAGCCGGTCTCGACCTTCAGCTTGCCGCTGCCGACGAGAGCGGCGAAGGCGGTGCCGAGCGCGCCGCGCGCGGCGAGCTGGTCGTTGGCGCCGCCGCCGAACGCCTTTTCCGGCGCATCGCCACGCAGCAGCCACAGCAGCTCGGTGTCGGGCTCGGCGTCCTTGAGCCTGGCGAGATCGATCAGCGTGCCGATCGCCGAGTGGCCCGAGCCCAGCACCGCCACCACCTTGCCGGCATAACGCGCGCGCTCGCGCCCGAGCACGTCCGGCATGCCGTAGGAAACGCGTTCCTGGGCCTGGTGCTCGCCGACCGCGGGCAGGCCGTTGGCACCGGCCGGGTTGGGCGAGAACCAGGTGCCGGTCGCATCGATCACGGCATCGGCGCGCAGGCGCTCCGGGCCACGGCCGTTCTGGTAGCGGATTTCGAACGGCGCGGCCTCACGGCCCTTGCTCTTGACCTTGTCGAAGCCGACGCGACCGATGCCCGTCACCAGGCTCCTGGTGCGGATGTGATTCTTGAGCCGGGTGCGCGTGGCCAGCGGCTCGAGATATCGTTCGAGCAGTTCGGCGCCGGTCGGGTAGTGGTCGGGCTGCGGCTTGTTCCAGCCGGTCTCGGCCAGCAGCCGCTCAGCCGCCTTGTCGATGTTGTACTCCCAGGGCGAGAAGACCTGGACGTGGCTCCACTGGCGCACCGCATGGCCGACCGTCGGTCCCGCCTCCAGAACGATCGGCTCCATGCCGCGCTCGAGAACATGGGCCGCGGCGGCCAGGCCGACGGGCCCGGCGCCCAAGATGGCGACCGTCTTAGTGGCAACTGCCTCACTCATCTCATCCTCCTAGAAACATCGAAATAGTTGGTCAAAAAAAGGTCACGCCACTTTGGGCAGCGCGACCGGCGGGCAGGTCCCCTCGGCGCAACACTCCTCGGCCATGTAGCCCAGCAGGTCGTGCATGGAATCGTAGTTGGCGTGGCAGACCAGCGTGGTGCCTTCGCGCGTCTGCGTGACCAGATCGACCACCACCAAGCTCTTCAAATGATGCGACAGCGTCGACGCCGCGATGTCGAGCTTGGCCTGGAGACGGCCGACCGAAAGCCCTTCCGCCCCAGCGCGTACCAGCGTGCGGTAGATCCTGAGCCGGGTCGGATTACCCAAGGCCTCTAGGCGGGCGGCGGCATCGTCGAGCTTCATGCCATCCAGATAGGCGGCGAAGCAAGCACTGTCAACCGTATTTCTAGAAATTTAGAAATAGCGAGACGCACCTCTGCCCACTTGGCCGGGCAGCAGGAAACTGATCACCCAGCAGGCGATCAGCATGGCGGCCGAACCCAACAGGCAGGCCGTCACGCCGCCCACTTGATAAAGCGCGCCAGAGAGCAGGATGCCGATCAGGCGGCCGACAGCGTTGGCGGCATAGTAGAAGCCGACATCCTCGGCGGCTTTCTCCGAACCGGCATAGGCCAGGATCAGATAGGAGTGCAGCGCGGAGTTCACCGCAAACGGCAGGCCGAACAACGCGAGCCCGATCGCCAGCACGAGGTCAGGGCGCCAGAGGTTGGGATCCTGCAACAGCGCCGCCAGCGCCACCGGGACGGCGACGAGCAGGCCCGTCCACAGGCGCGCATTCGGGACCTCGCGGCTCAGGCCGTCAGCGCTGCGCGTCACCAGCGCCGGCGCCACCGACTGCACACCGCCATAGGCAATGGTCCAGGCGGCGAGGAAGGCGCCGACCTCGACGAAGCGCCAGCCGGCGGCGTAGAGGAACACCGGCAGGCCGACCACGAACCAGACGTCGCGCGCGCCGAACAGGAAGATGCGCGCCGTCGCCAGCAAGTTCACCCCGCGCGACTTGGCGAACAGCTCGCGCATGGTCTTCGATGCCTTCGCCTTGCCGAACTGGCGCGGCAACAGCACGAGGCCAGCCAGCAGGATCGCACCGATCAGAGCCGCCATCAGCCACAGCGCCGGCGCGAAGCCGATCACCTCCAGCAGCAGGCCGCCGACGAAGAAGCCCAGTCCCTTCATCGCGTTCTTCGAACCGGTGAGCCAGGCGACCCACTTGAAGAGCTGTCCCGAGTCCTCGGCCGCCGTCGCCTTGATCGCCGACTTCGATGCCGTCTTGGTGAAATCCTTGGCAAGACCGGCGATACCTTGGGCGGCCACCACCCATACCACCGAGGCGGCCGCGGTCCACGACGGATCGAGCGCCGACAGCATGACGAGGCCGGCGATCTGGAGGAACTGGCCGACGGCCAACATGCGCGGAATGCCGAAGCGCACGGCCAGCCAGCCACCAAGCAGGTTGGCGACGATGCCGGCGAACTCGTAGAGCAGGAACAGGAAGGCGAGCGTGAAGGGCGAGTAGCCGAGCTGGAAGAAGTGCAGCAGGACCAACATGCGCAACGCGCCGTCGACCAGGGTGAAGCCCCAGTAGGAGGCCGTCACGATCAGATAGTCGCGGACCGCCGGCGCCATCTCAAGGCTCCGCGTCGATCACTTTGTTGGCGAGATCGACCATGCGGCAGACATACCCCATCTCGTTGTCGTACCAGGCATAGACCTTGAGCAACGTGCCGTCGGTCACCAGCGTGCTCGGACCGTCGACGATCGAGCTGCGCGTGTCGTTGCAATAGTCGGCCGACACCAGCGGCCGGCTCTCGTAGCCCAGGATCCCGGCGAGCGGTCCTTGCGCCGCCCCGGCGAAGAGGTCGTTGACCTCGGCTTCGGTCGTCGCGCGCTTCATCTCGAAAACGCAGTCGGTCAGGCTGGCGTTGAGCACCGGGGCGCGCACGGCATGGCCGTTCAGCTTGCCCTTCAATTCGGGGTAGATCAGCGCAATCGCCGTGGCGCTGCCCGTCGTCGTCGGCTGCAGCGACAGCATGGCCGAGCGCGCACGCCGCAGGTCCTTGTGTGGCGCATCGATCACGACATTGGTGTTGGTCGGATCGTGGATGGTCGTGATCTGGCCGTGCCTGATGCCGATCGCCTCGTGCACGACTTTCACCACGGGCGCCAGGCAATTGGTCGTGCACGACGCCGCGGTGAGCAGCCGGTGTCGCTCGGGGTCGTAGAGACTGTCGTTGACGCCGACCACGACGTTCAGCGCGCGCTCGTCCTTGACCGGGGCCGCCACGATCACGCGCTTCACGCCGCGCTGGAAGTAGGCGTCGATCTGCTCGGGCTTGAGGAACTTGCCGGTGCATTCCAGCACCATCTCGCAGCCGAGGTCGCCCCACGCCACCTCGCCGGGCGAGGCTTCGGCGCTGAAGCCGAGTCGCTTGCCGCCGACCGCGATGCCTTTCTCGCCATCGACCTCGAAGGAGGTGTGCCAGCGGCCATGCACGCTGTCGAATTCCAGCAGATGTGCCGTCGCCGCCGCGCCGCCCTTGATCTCGTTCAGGTGCACGACGTCCAGCCGATGGTCCCGGCCGGGATCGTCCTGCGGCCGGAACACACCGCCCATCGCCGCCCGCAGCACCAGCCGGCCCATGCGCCCCATGCCGTTGATGCCGACCCTCATGCGGCGCTCCCTCAGACCGGTGCCCGAGTATGGTCGCCGATCTCGTCGAGCCTCTTCTTGAGCGCCATGCGATCGAGCGAGGTGCAGGGCAGGTTGATGAAGATCTCGAGCCGGCGGCGAATCATGCCATAGAGCTCGTTGATCACCGTGGCACGCTCTGTCGGCGAGCCGGTGAACTTGGCCGGATCGGGCAGCGGCCACGACGCCGTCACCAGCCGGTCACCGACATCCGGACAGTCCTGGCCGCGCAGCGTGTCGCAGAGCGTGATGACGAAATCCATGCGCGGGGCGTCGGGGCCGGCGAACTCGTTCCATGACTTGCAGTGCAGGTGCGAGACGTCGTGGCCAAACGCCCGCAGCTTATCGAGGACCTCGGGCATGGGCTGCGCTGCCGGTTCGGAGCCGGCCGAGTAGGCCTTGAACTCGCCGCGTCCGACTTGCTCGAGGATCGCCTGCGCCATCAGCGAGCGCGCCGAATTGTGCGTGCACAGGAAGAGCACGCTGAAGGAGGCAGTCATGTGATCATCCTCCGTAGGGTCTTCCGGCAGGAGGCGTGCAAGGTCGCCGCACAGCTCGGGGCGGCCGGAGCAGCAGGTCTCGGTGAGAAAGCTGAACAGCGCGCGCAGGCCGGCGAAGCGGACGGCGTAGATGACGTGGCGGCCCTGGCGCGTCGACTGCACCAAGCCTGCCTGTTCCAGCGCCGACAGATGGAAGGAAAGCGTCGAGGGCGGCTGGCCGAGATGGCTGGCCAGTTCGCCGGCCGCCATACCGGACGCGCCGCGCGTCGCCAGCAGCCGCATCAGGCTGAGACGGGTCTCCTGTGCCAGGGCGGAGAAGCCGGCGGCGGCTCCTGTAGATTCCATAATTCGAGAATAGTCGAAAAGTATGTCATATGCATGACAGAAGTAGGAGCTATCCGCTGTCATGACGACGTTCGAACGCTACCTGACGCTGTGGGTCGCCCTCTGCATCGTCGCCGGCATCGCGCTGGGCCATTTCCTGCCCGGCGTCTTCCATGCCATCGGCGCGGCCGAGATTGCGCGCATCAACCTGCCGGTCGCCGTGCTGGTCTGGCTTATGATCATCCCGATGCTGGCCAAGATCGACTTCGCCGCGCTTCGCGAGGTCGGGGCGCACTGGCGCGGCATCGGCGTGACGCTCGCCATCAACTGGGCGGTCAAGCCGTTCTCGATGGCGCTGCTCGGCTGGCTTTTCCTCGGCTACCTGTTCGCGCCCTGGCTGCCGGCCGACAGGATCGACAGCTACATCGCCGGCCTCATCCTGCTGGCTGCCGCGCCGTGCACGGCCATGGTGTTCGTCTGGAGCAACCTCTCCAACGGCGAGCCGCACTTCACGCTCACGCAGGTAGCGCTCAACGACACCATCATGGTGTTCGCCTTCGCGCCAATCGTCGGCCTGCTGCTCGGGCTGTCGGCCATCACGGTGCCATGGGACACCTTGGTGCTGTCGGTCGTGCTCTACATCGTCGTGCCGGTGGCGATCGCCCAGGCGTTGCGCACGCGGGTGCTGGCGGCGGGTGGCGCGGCGGCGCTCGGCCGGCTGCTCGCCGTGCTACAGCCGCTGTCGCTGGTCGCGCTGCTGGCGACGCTGGTGCTGCTGTTCGGCTTTCAAGGCGAGCAGATCATCGCCCAGCCCCTCATCATCGCCCTGCTGGCGGTGCCGATCCTGATCCAGGTCTATTTCAACTCTGGCCTCGCCTACTTCCTCAATCGCGCCGCCGGCGAAGCGCACTGCGTCGCCGCTCCCTCGGCGCTGATCGGCGCCAGCAACTTCTTCGAGCTCGCCGTCGCCACCGCGATCAGCCTGTTCGGCTTCGACTCCGGCGCCGCCCTCGCCACCGTGGTCGGTGTGCTGATCGAGGTGCCGGTGATGTTGTCGGTGGTGAAGATCGTCAATGCCAGTAAGGGCTGGTACGAGCGCGGCGCGTGAAGGCCTAGAGAAACGACATCCCACCGCTCAACGCCACGGTCTGACCGGTCATGTAGGCGTTGCCGATCAGCATCATCACCACTTGCGCGCATTCCTCGGGCGTGCCGAAGCGGCCGAGCGGGATGCGGGCCGGCGACGCGGCGACGCCGCCCCGCACCATGTCTGTCTCGATCAGCGACGGCGCCACGGCGTTCACCGTGATGCCGTCCCTCACCAGCCGCGCCGCATAGCCGCGCGTCAGCCCTTCGAGGCCCGCCTTCGAGGCGTTGTAGTGCGGCCCGACCGCACCCGCGCCGCGCGCCGCGCCCGACGAGATATTGACGATGCGGCCCCAGCGCCGCGCCCGCATGCCGGCGACCACGGCCTGCGTGCAGAGGAACGCGCTCTTGAGGTTGGCTGCGATGGTGACGTCGAAGTCGTCCTCGGTGAGGTCGTCGACCGAGCGGACCAGCCCGATCCCGGCATTGTTGACCAGGATGTCGACGGCACCCAGCGCCCGCACCGCGGTCTGCACCAATCCGGTCACGTCGTCCGACTTCGAAACGTCGGCCTGCAGCGCGCAGGCGCTCGCACCGGACTGGCGGATCCGGTCGACGACCCGCTCCGCGTCCTCTCTCCTGCTCAGGTAGTTCACCGCGACCGCGGCGCCCGCTTCGGCCAGCGAAATCGCGATCGCCCTGCCGATACCGCGCGAGGCGCCGGTCACCAGCGCCACCTTGCCCGTGAGGTCGGTCATGCGTCGTTCTCCCGGTCGACCCGCCAGCGCCGGCATGTTAGCCCTTTTCTCAACTCAGGAGGTCACCTCATGGCGCGTCTCGGCTTCGGCGCATTCCTCGCCCCCCACCATCCGATCGGCGAAAACCCGCTGCTGCAGTTCCGGCGCGACATCGCCTTCGTCAAGCACCTCGACGATCTCGGTTACGACGAATTCTGGTGCGGCGAGCATCATTCGTCCGGCTGGGAAATGATCGCCTCGCCCGAGATGTTCCTCGCGGCGGCCGGCGAGCACACCAAGCGCATCAAGCTCGCGACAGGCGTGGTCTCGCTGCCCTATCACCATCCCTACAACGTCGCCCAGCGCATGGTGCAGCTCGACTGGATGACCGGCGGCCGGGCGATCTTCGGCTCGGGCCCGGGTGCGCTGCCGTCCGACGCCTACACGCTCGCCATCGACCCGATGACCCAGCGCGACCGCCAGGACGAGGCGATCGGCGTCATTCGTCGCCTGATGAAGGGCGAGCGTGTCACCCATCAGAGCGACTGGTTCACGATGCAGGACGCCGCCCTGCAGCTCCTGCCGATGCAGGAGGAGATGCCGTTCGCGGTCGCCTCGCAGATCAGCCCGTCGGGCATGACCTTGGCCGGCAAGTACGGCATCGGCATCATTTCGCTGGGCTCGATGTCGAGCGAGGGCCTGACGGCGCTGCCGACGCAGTGGGGCTTCGCCGAGAAGGCCGCCAAGGAGAACGGCACCACCGTCGATCGCCGGAACTGGCGCGTGCTCCTCAATTGGCACATCGCCGAGACGCGCGAGAAGGCGATCGAGCAGGCACGGTTCGGCCTCAAGCGCTGGCACAACGAATACATCGTGGCGACCCTGCAGCGGCCGGGCGCCGTCGCCTTCAAGACCGAGGACGAGGCCATCGAGCAGACGGCGTTCGCGCCGGGCTCGGCCGCCGTCATCGGCACGCCCGACGATCTCGTGAAGCTGATCAAGGACGTCCATGCCAAGAGCGGCGGCTTCGGCACCGTCGTCGGCTTCGTGCACGACTGGGCCAATCCGGAGAACACCTTCCGCAGCTGGGATCTGGTGGCGCGCTACGTCATGCCGGAGATCAACGGCTACGTGACCAAGCTGCGCGAATCGGAGCGCCACCTGCAGGTCAATCGCGGCGTCTTCGAGCGCGCCAACAAGGCGATCATGGCCAAGATCATGGCGGACAAGGACGCCGCCGAGGCGCTCAAGGTCACGCAGAACCCGCGCTTCGCCGCCGCCGGCGCGCAGGTCCCGACAGGCCTGGGCAAGGGCAAGGAAGCCGCCGAATAGCCTGACGTGGCCATGGTCGTCGTGATGGGCGTGTCGGGGTCGGGCAAGACCACGATCGCCTCATTGCTCGCGAAGGCATTGGGCTGTCCGTTCAAGGAGGGCGACGCGTTCCATCCGCCGGCCAACGTCGAGAAAATGAAGGGCGGTACGCCGCTCACCGACGAGGATCGCTGGCCGTGGCTCGAGCGCGTCGCCGCCGAGATCGCGGGCTGGCGGGCCAATGGCGGCTCGGGCGTCGTCACCTGCTCGGCGCTGAAGCGCGCCTATCGCCAGGTCCTGACCGGCGGCGCAGCCGACGTGACCCTGGTCTATCTCAAGGGCGACCGTGCCCTGATCGAGCAGCGTCTCGAGGCCCGGCGCGGGCACTTCATGCCGGCCACCCTGCTCGACAGCCAGTTCGCCATCCTGCAGGAACCGGGCGGGGACGAGCGGCCGATCATCGTCGATGTCGGCCCCGCCCCGTCTGCTATCGTGGCCGAGATCATCGGCGAGCTGAAGCGGAGGCACCCATGAAGATCGTCGTCGGCTCCGATCACGCGGGCTATGCGATGAAGCTCGAGCTGCTGCCGTTCCTGCGCGAGCTCGGGCACGAGGTGACGGATGTCGGCTCTTTCGACCCCAAGCCGGTCGACTTCCCCGACATCGCACGCAAGGTGGCGGCGGCCATCACCTCGGGCCAGGCCGAGCGCGGGCTGATGGTGTGCGGCACGGGAGTCGGCGCCTCGATCGGCGCCAACAAGATGAAGGGCATCCGCGCCGCGGTCTGCCACGACGTCCATTCGGCGCACCAGTCGGTCGAGCACGACGACGTCAACGTCATGTGCATCGGCGCGCAGATCGTCGGTCCCTGGCTCGCCCGCGACCTGATCGTCGCCTATCTCGACGCCAGGTTCTCGACCGCAGAAGAGTTCCGCCGCCGCGTCGCCAAGCTCGCCGACATGGATGCCGGACGCTAACCCTCGGCCACGCCGAACGCCTTGCGCATCGCCTGAACGCCCTGCTGGTGCGGGCCCCACAGCCGGCCGCCGACCACGCCGCCGTCGACCACCAGGTCGTGGCCGTTGATGAAGGTCGATTCGTCGGAGGCGAGGAACACGGCGGCGTTGGCGATGTCGTCGGTCAGGCCGGCGCGCGGAATGGGCTGCAGCGCCGCCATGCTTCCCTTCACGGCTTCGGCATAGGTGTCGGCCTTGTCGGGCGGCAGGCCGAGCGCCTTGGCGAAGATGCCGGTCGCGATGCCGCCCGGCGAGATCGCGTTGCAGCGCACGTTCTTCTCGCCGAGCTGCATGGCGGCGCACACCGTGAGATGCACGACGGCCGCCTTGGCGGCGCCGTAGATCATCGAGGTCGAATAGCCGGCGCGGCGCGCGGCCACGCTGCCGTTGTTGATGATGCTGCCGGCGCCCTGCTTCATCATGATCGGTGCCGCATGCTTCATGCCGAGCATGACCGAACGAACCAGCGTCGCCATGGCGGCGTCGAAGCCCTCGACCGGCACGGTCTCGATGCCGCCGACCGGCGCGGGCCCGCCGGCGTTGTTGAACAGGCAGTCGAGTCGGCCCCATTTGGCGAGGCAAGAATCGATCACGCCCTTCACCTCGGCCTCCTGCGTGGCATCCGCCTTGATGAACAGGCACTTGTCCTTGCCCAATGCCCGCTCGAGCGAGCGGCCGAGCTCCTCGCGCCGGCCGGTCGCCACAACCTTCGCGCCGTGCGCCGCGAAGATCTCGACGGTGCGCCGGCCGATGCCGCTGGTCGCGCCGGTGACGATGGTGACCTTGCCGTCGAGCCTGCCCATGCCTGTCTCCCCTTTGTCCGGGAGGGATGATACACCAACGCCAGCAAGGAGAAGTGCATGACGGTGCTGGGCATCATGGGCGGCAGCGGCCTCTACGAGATCGCAGGCTTGAAGGACGCGAAATGGTGTCGGGTCGCATCGCCGTTCGGCGAGACATCGGACGAGTTCCTGTTCGGCGTGCTCGACGGACTCGACGTCGTCTTCGTGCCGCGCCACGGCCGCGGCCACCGCCATTCACCGACCTCGATCAACTACCGCGCCAACATCGACGCGCTGAAGCGCTCGGGTGTCACCGACATTCTCTCATTGTCGGCCTGCGGTTCGCTGCGCGAGGACCTGCCACCCGGCCATTTCGTCGTCGTCGACCAGTTCATCGACCGCACCTTCGCGCGCGACAAGAGCTTCTTCGGCGACGGCTTCGTCGCGCACGTGTCGATGGCCCATCCGACCTGCAGCCGGTTGGCGCGGGCCGTCCACGATTGCGCACGCAATGCCGGATATCCGGTCAAGTTCGGCGGCACCTATCTCGTGATGGAGGGTCCGCAATTCTCCAGCCTCGCCGAGTCCAATCTCTACCGCAGCTGGGGTTGCGACGTGATCGGCATGACCAACATGCCGGAAGCCAAGCTCGCCCGCGAGGCGGAGATTTGCTACGTCACCGTCGCCATGGTGACCGATTTCGATTGCTGGCATCCGGACCACGGCCACGTCCAGGTTACCGACATCGTGCGCGTCCTGCACGACAACGCCGAACGGGCCAAGTCGCTGGTCAAGATGGTGGCGCCGCTGCTCAGGAAGGCGCGGCCCTCGCCCTGCCCCTCGGGCTGCGACCATGCCCTGGAACATGCGCTCATCACCGCCCCCGACGCGCGCGCTCCGGCCATGGCGAAGAAGCTCGAGGCGGTCGCGGGCCGGGTGCTGAAGGCTAGATAGCCGGCGCGAGCCGGTGCGCGACCAGCGAGGCGTAGCGCGCGGCCACCGGCAGGAAGACCTTGAAGTCGAGATGGCTCGCGCTGCCCGCAAGGTCGCTGAGGCAGCGCACGTTGACCACGGGGATGTCGCCGCCCCAGCGATGAGCGACCTGCGCCACCGCCCCGCCTTCCATCTCGACGGCCAGCGCGTCGAACTCGGCGTGCAGCCGCCGCCGCACTTCATCGGAGCTGATGAAGGTGTCGCCCGTGAGGATCGTGCCGAAATGGATGCCCGGCACGCGTCCGCCGCGAACGATCGCGTCGGGAAGCGGTTCCAGCACCAGGCTCGCCAGCGCCATCCGCAGGCGCGCCACCACCGAATCCGACAGCGGATAGCCCGGAGTCCACTCCTCGCCCAGCGAACGGCGGCTGCCGGGCTGGACCGTACGCAGCCCATCTTCGTACTGCACCTTGTAGTCATGCTGGAGGTTTCCGGCGCCAACCACGATATCGCCGACGTCGAGCGCCGGATCGAGGCCGCCGGCCACGCCGCAGACCAGCAGGGCGCGGCAGGCGAAGCGGTCGAGCAGCAGCGACGTCGCCACGCCGGCATTGACCTTGCCGGCGCCCGATTCGACGAACACCGCCTCGCGACCCGCGATGACGCCCCGCCAGAAACCCAGTCCGCCGATCTCCTGCACCTTGCCGGGCCGGTCCGACAGGTGGACCAGTTCCTCGGGCAGGGCCGATATGACGCCCAGGAGCCTGTTCGACATGGTCGAATGGGCTATAAGGTCGCCGCCCCGATGTCCATCGCCCCCATCGACCTGCAGGCGCTGCGCGATTCCTGCACCCTGCTCGCCCGCGACGCCGGACGCGAGATCATGCGCATCTACGCCGGCGATCTCGGCGTGCGCGACAAGGCCGACAAGAGTCCCGTCACCGACGCCGACCATGCCGCCGAGGCGATCATCGTCGCCGGGCTGCGCGCGCTCGCGCCCGGCATGCCGGTGGTCGCCGAGGAGGAGATGGCGGCCGGCCGCGTGCCGACGCTCAATGGCGGGCCATTCTGGCTGGTCGATCCGCTCGACGGCACCAAGGAATTCATCAAGAAGAACGGCGAGTTCACGGTCAACATCGCGCTCGTCGACGAGGGCCGTCCCGTCCTCGGGATCGTGCTGGCGCCCGATCCGGACACGCTGTGGCGCGGCGCCGCCGGGATCGGCGCCGACAAGAGCGAGAAAGGCGGGCCGTTCGGCACCATCGCCACGCGCCGGGCGCCCGCGCAAGGGTTGGTCGCCTGCGCCAGCCGCAGCCACGCCATCTACAGCGATCTCGACATCTGGTTCCGCAACAACGACATCAAGGTCGCCGACCGGCTGCAGGCCGGATCGTCGCTCAAGTTCTGCCTGATCGCCGAAGGCAAGGCCGACATCTATCCGCGCTTCGGCCCGACCAACGAATGGGATACCGCCGCCGGCCAAGGCGTGCTCGAGGCCGCGGGCGGCGAAGTGGTGACCACCGACGGCCGGCCGCTCTCCTACGGCAAGCCCCGATTCTCCAATCCGCACTTCATCGCGCGCACGCTGGACGCGCGATGAGCACGGCGCGGGAGATCGAGGAGGCCGCGCGCCTGATCCGTGCCGGCGAGCTCGTCGCCTTTCCGACCGAGACGGTCTACGGCCTCGGCGCCGACGCCACCAACGAACGCGCCGTCGCAAGGATCTTCGAGGCCAAGGGCCGGCCGAGCTTCAATCCGCTGATCATCCACGTGCTCGACGCCAAGGAGGCCGCTCGGCTGGTGCGCTGGAACGAGACGGCAGAGAAGCTCGCCGTGCGCTTCTGGCCCGGACCGCTGACGCTCGTCCTGCCGCGTGCCGCGTCCTGCCCGATCGCTCTGCTGACGACGGCCGGTCTCGACACCGTCGCGATCCGGGCTCCCGCCCACGCCCTGGCGCAGGCCCTGATCCAAGCCGCCGGCCGGCCGATCGCCGCGCCGTCGGCCAACCGCAGCGGCTCGGTCAGCCCGACGCGGCCGGAGCACGTCGCCGAATCGCTGGGCGACCGAGTCCGCATGATCCTCGACGGCGGGCCGTGCGAGGTCGGCGTGGAGTCGACCGTCCTCGACCTCACGACCGCATCGCCCACCCTGTTGCGGCCAGGCGGCGTCACGCGCGAGGCGATCGAGGCGGCAATCGGCCCGATCGAGGTCAGCGACGCGATTCCGGCCGGCAAGTCGCCGCGCAAGTCGCCGGGCCAGCTCGCGAGTCACTATGCGCCGTCCCGGCCCGTACGCCTGAACGCCGCCGGTGCCACCGCGCGGGAGGGACTGCTCGCCTTCGGGCCGAACGTGCCGGCGGGAGCGATGTTGACCTTGAATCTCAGTCCCGGCGCCGATGTCGGCGAGGCCGCCGCCAACCTGTTCGCCATGCTGCGGGCCCTCGACCGGCCCGACATCGACCGCATTGCGGTCATGCCCGTTCCGGAAGCGGGGTTGGGCCTCGCGATCAACGACCGCCTGCGTCGGGCGGCGGCGGATGACGGGTCAGGCCGCCGACGTTAAGCTGGCGCAAACGCGAGGAAACAATGCCCGACACCATCGTCCAGCCGCCGATTCCGACCACACCGGTCACCGCCGAGACCCTGGAGAAGCTGCGCGCCATCGTCGGCGACAAGGGCCTGATCGAGGGTGAGCAGGACAAGAAGCCGTTCGTGACCGACTGGCGCGGTGCGCGCTCGGGCAGCGCCGCGGTAGTCGTGAGGCCGGCGAGCGTCGAGGAGACGTCGAAGGTCGTCAGGCTCTGCCATGACAACGGCATCGCCATCGTACCGCAAGCCGGCAACACGGGCTTGATGGGCGGCGCCACGCCCTGGCCGAGCCACCGCGGCATCCTCCTGTCGGTCGGCCGCATGAACAAGGTGCTGGAGGTCGACCCGGTCGGCTACTCGATGACGGTCGAGGCGGGCTGCATCCTGCAGACGCTGCAGGAGACGGCGGCGGCGCACGACCGCTTCTTTCCGCTCAGCCTCGGGGCGCAGGGTTCGTGCCAAATTGGTGGCAACCTGTCGACCAACGCCGGTGGCGTGCAGGTCCTGCGTTATGGCAACGCGCGCAACCTGGTGATGGGACTGGAAGTCGTCCTGCCCAACGGCGACGTCTGGAACGGGCTGCGGTCGCTCAAGAAGGACAACACCGGCTACGACCTCAAGCACCTGTTCATGGGCGCGGAAGGCACGCTCGGCGTCATCACCAAGGCGGTGCTCAAGCTCTGGCCCGCCTCCAAGGACGGCGCGACCGCGTGGCTCGCGGTGCGCGATCCGCAGGCGGCCATCGAAATCCTGTCCGAAGCGCATTCGGCCTCCGAGGACAACGTCGAGTCATGCGAGCTGATGAGCCGCGAGGCGACCGAGATGGTGCTGCGCCACATCCCGGGTGTGCAGGATCCGCTGAAGGCGGACACGCCGTGGTACCTGCTGATGCAGTGGAACTCCTCGCGCGCCAAGGCCGACGGCGCGGAAGGAATGTCGGAGAAGATGGAACAGTTCCTCGCCGACCAGATGGAGGCCGGCCGCGTGCTCGACGCCGTGATTGCCCAGAACGAGGCCCAGGCGCGCAACATGTGGCGCATCCGCGAGGGCGTCGCCGAGGCCGGCCGCGCCGAGGGACCGGGCCTCAGCTACGACATTTCCGTCTCGATCTCCAAGGTTCCCGAGTTCATCGACCGCGGCATCAAGGCGGCGCTCGAGATCCTGCCCGGCCTCAGGCCGCATCCGCTCGGCCATATCGGCGACGGCAACATCCATTTCAGCTTCGGCGCCCCCAAGGGCATG
This sequence comes from Enhydrobacter sp., assembly GCA_025808875.1. Taxonomy (NCBI): domain Bacteria; kingdom Pseudomonadati; phylum Pseudomonadota; class Alphaproteobacteria; order Hyphomicrobiales; genus Enhydrobacter; species Enhydrobacter sp. The sequence goes on from CP075528.1 coordinate 3,315,706, forward strand.
GACCGGCAGACCCTGCAACAGTACGCGCCGGCCGTCACGCGCGCGGTCAACGATCTCATCACCTCCATGGCGGGCTCGATCTCGGCCGAGCACGGCATCGGCATCGAGAAGATCGACGAGCTGGCGCACTACAGGAGCAAGGTCGAGCTCGACACGATGCGGGCACTCAAGCGCGCGCTCGATCCAAAGAACATCATGAACCCGGGCAAGATCCTTCGGCTGTGAGCACGTTCGTCGACAAGCTGCGGTCGACCGTCGGCGACAAGGGGCTGATCACCGACGGGCAGGAAAAACACCCCTACCTCACCGACTGGCGCGAGAACTATCTCGGCACGGCCGAGGCAATCGTGCGGCCGGCGACGACCGAGGAAGTTGCCGCCGTGGTCGGGCTCTGTGCGGCCGAGAAGGTCCAGATCGTGCCGCAGGGCGGCAACACCGGCCTGGTCGGCGGCGGCATGCCGCACGAGACGGGTCGCCAGATCGTGCTGTCGCTCACCCGCATGAACCGCATCCTCGAGGTCGACACGGTCGGCTATTCGATGACGGTCGAGGCGGGCGTCGTGCTCAAGGCCATCCAGGAAAAAGCAGCCGAGCACGACCGGCTGTTTCCGCTGTCGCTCGCCGCCGAAGGAAGCTGCACCATCGGCGGCAACCTCTCGACCAATGCCGGCGGCGTGCAGGTGCTGCACTACGGCAACGCGCGCCAGCTCGTGCTCGGCCTGGAGGTCGTGACACCCCGGGGCGAGATCTGGAACGGGCTGCGCGCGCTCAAGAAGGACAACACCGGCTACGACCTGCGCGATCTCTATCTCGGGGCGGAAGGCACGCTCGGCATCATCACCAGGGCGGTGCTCAGGCTCTGGCCCAAGCCCAGGGACGTGGCGACGTCGTGGATCGCCGTGCCTTCGCCCGAAGCCGCCGTCGAGCTGCTGAGCGCCGCCCATGCCGCGAGCGAGGACAACGTCACCTCCTGCGAGCTGATGTCGCGCCAGGGAGTGGATTTCGTCCTGAAGCACATTCCCGGCGCAATCGATCCGCTCGCCGGGAAGCACGACTGGTACGTTCTTCTCGAATGGTCCTCGACCCGGCCGCGCCGCGATGGCGCCAACCAGTCGGACCTGTCCGAAAAGATGGAGGTCTATCTCGGCGATGCGATGGAGAGAGGCCTGGTGCTCGACGCCGCGCTCGCCCAGAACGAGGCGCAGGCCCGCGCTTTCTGGGCCCTGCGCGAGAACCACTCCGAGGCCCAGAAGCGCGAGGGACCGTCGATCAAACACGACATCTCGGTCGCCGTGAGCAGGATCCCGTCCTTCATGAAGGATGGCCTGGCGGCGATGATGAAGGCCCTGCCCGACTGCCGACCGGTGCCGTTCGGCCATGTCGGCGACGGCAACCTGCACTTCAATTGCCAGTCACCCCCCGGCTGGGACAAGAAGCGATTCTTCGCCCATGGCGACGCCATCAGTGGTGCGGTTTACGATCTGGTGGTGAGCTATGGCGGCTCGATCTCGGCCGAGCACGGCATCGGGCGGCTCAAGGTCGACGAGCTCGCCCACTACCGCAGCAAGGTCGAGCTCGACGTCATGCGCGCGATCAAGCGCGCGCTCGATCCCGACGGCCTGATGAATCCGGGGAAGATCGTCCGGATCTAGGCGATTTCGCCGACGGCCTTGCGGAAGCGGGCGACCGCCAGGGCGAACAGCACGGCGCCGATCGCAGCGATGTAGATGAACTGCGGCCACACGGTCTCGAAACCGGCGCCGCGGAACAGGATGGCCTGCGCCAGCATGATGAAGTGCGTGGTCGGCGCCGCCAGCATCACGTGCTGGATGAACTCCGGCATGCTCTCGCGCGGCGTCTGGCCGCCCGACAGCATCTCGAGCGGCACCAGCACGAGAACGATCAGCATGCCGAACTGCGGCATCGAGCGGGCGACGGTGCCGAGCAGAATCCCCATCGATGTTGTCGCAAAGAGGTGCATGGCGGCGCCGGCCAGGAACAAGGCGACCGAGCCGCCGATCGGCACCGCCAGCAGCACCTGCAGCACGAAAGCCAACGACAAGGCGCAGGCGACCAGCACCACCAGCGCCATCGCCCAGACCTTGCCCAGCATGATCTCGAGCGGCGTCACCGGCATCACCAGCAGATGGTCGATGGTGCCGTGCTCGCGTTCGCGGATCAGCGCCGCGCCGGTCAGGATGATCGACAGCATGGTCACGTTGTTGATCAGCTCGACCACGGCGCTGAACCACGAGACCGTCAGCGACGGATTGAAGCGGGCGCGCAGGACGAGTTCGACGGGTGCCTGCGTGTTGCCCCTGTAGCGCCGCAGGAAGGAGTCAATCTCGCCGCTGACGATGCTCTGCACGTAACCGCTGCCGGCGAAGGCCTGGCTCATGCGCGTGGCATCGACATTGAGCTGGATGGAGGGCCGGTCTCCATCGAGAAGGTGGCGCTGGAAGTCGGGCGGAATGTCGAGTGCGAAGGTGTCGAGGCCGGCATCCATCCGCCGATCCATCTCGTGCGGGGAGATGAGCGGCGGCTTCATGAAATACGGCGGCATGAAAGCGTCGACGATGCGCGTGGAGAGCGGCGAGCGGTCCTCGTCGACGATGGCAATCGGCGTCTGGTTGAGCTGCTCGGGCATCGAGGTCGAGGCGGTGTAGATCGAGATGCTGAAGGCGAACACGATCAACCCCAGCATCATGGGATCGCGGCCGAGGCCACGCAGCTCCTTCAGGCCGAGACCGATGATGTTGGCGAGCCGCATGGTTCAGCTCTCCTGCTTGCGCAGCAGCAGGGCGCTCACGGCAATCAGCACCGGCGCCGCCAGAAGGAGCGGCCAGAACGCGTCCTGCAGGTCGGCGAACCCGAGCGCCTTGGAGAAGGTGCCGCGTGCGATGGTGAGGAAGTGGGTCATGGGATAGGCCTCGCCGACCGCCCCGCCGAGACCCTGGAGAGAGGTCACCGGATCGATCATGCCGGAGAACTCCATCGCCGGGATCATGGTGCCGATGGTCGTGCCGAAGATCGCCGCCGACTGGCTGCGCATGAAGGACGAGAACAACAAACCGATCGCGGTGGCGGCGGCGACGTAGATCAGCGCTCCGACCGCGAGCGCCATGAAGCTGCCCTTCAGCGGGATGCCGAAGGCCAGGACGGCGAGCAGGGTCAGCAGAAGGAAGTTCACCATGCCGAGCGCGATGTAGGGCAGCTGCTTGCCCATCAGGAACTCCAGCCGGCTGACCGGCGTTACGTAGAAGTTGACGAGCGATCCCAGCTCCTTCTCGCGCACGACACTGAGGGCGGTCAGCATGGCGGGGATCAGCAGCAGCAGCATGGGAATGACCGCCGGCACCATGGCGACCAAGCTGCGGACGTCGGGGTTGTAGCGGAAGCGGACCTCTACGGTGGCTGCCGGTTCGGCCGCGGCCATGCTCGTCAGCCAGTTGGCGTGCATGCCTTGCACATAACCCTTGGCGGTCTCCGCCCTCATCGGCATCGCGCCATCCAGCCAGGCGCCGACCTCGACCTGCCGGCCGCGCGCGATGTCGCGCGCGAAGTTGGACGGGAGCTCGATGGCGAGACTGAGTTCGCCCGACCGCATGCGGCGATCGAGGTCGGCATGATCGGCGAGCGGCGGCCGTTCGCTGAAATAGCGCGAGCCCGCGAGGTTGAGGGCGTAGTCGCGGCTGGTCGTGGTGTCGTCGCGATCGAGCACGGCGAAGCTCAGATTCTCGACATCCATGTTGATGCCGTAGCCGATGACGAACATCAGGATGACGCTGCCGAGCAACGCCAGGGTGGCGCGGATGGGATCGCGCGCCAGCTCGATCGCCTCCCGTCGAGTGTAGGCCAGCAGGCGGCGCAACTCGAACGGCCGATGCTTTCGCCGCGCCGGATTGGCGCCATCCGGCAACTCCGCCGACCGACCGTCGCCCTGCTCGGCCGCGGCGTCCTGGAGCCATCCGACGAAGGCCTCCTCGAGCGTATCGACGCCGCGCCTGGCGACGATGGCCGCCGGGCTATCGGTCACCAGGACGCGGCCGGCATGCATCAGTGAGATGCGGTCGCAACGCTGCGCCTCGTTCATCAGGTGCGTCGAGATGAAGATCGTAACCTGTTCCTGGCGCGCCAGGTCGATCATGATCCGCCAGAACGAGTCGCGCGCGATCGGATCGACGCCGGACGTCGGCTCGTCCAAGATCAGCAGATTCGGCCGATGGATCACGGCCACCGCGAGCGACAGGCGCTGGCGCCGACCGAGCGGCAACGTCGGCGGCAAGGCGTCGAGGACGTCGAGCAGCTCGAACCGCTCGGCAACTTCGCCGACCCGAACGGCGATCGACGCCTCGGGGAGGCGGAATAGGCGCGCGTGGAGCTCGAGGTTCTCGCGCACCGTCAGCTCGCCATAGAGCGAGAACGACTGCGACATGTAGCCGACGCGGCGGCGGGTCTCGAAATCCCGGGCATCGAGCGACTGGCCGAACAGCCGCGCCTCGCCTTCGCTCGGCGGCAGCAGGCCGGTCAGCATCTTCATCGTCGTCGTCTTGCCGCAGCCGTTCGAGCCGAGAAAGCCGAAGATCTCGCCGCGGTCGATACGCAGGTCGACATGGTCGACGGCGACGAAGTCGCCGAAGCGCTTGGTGAGGCCGTGCGCCTCGATGGCGACCTCGCCGTTCTCCTCGCCATCGCGCGGCCGGATCTCGACGGGGCGATAGTCGTGCAGGCGTTGCTCGGGCAGGAGCGCAATGAACGCCGCCTCCAGCGACGCGGTGGCGGTGCGCGCCAGCAGGTCGGCCGGGGTGCCGGCGGCGAGCACCCCGCCAGCATGCATGGCGACCAGCCAGTCGAATCTCGCCGCCTCCTCCATGTACGCGGTCGCCACGATCACGCTCATGCCGGGCCGCGCGGCGCGGATGCGGGCGATCAGATCCCAGAACTGGCGGCGCGACAGCGGATCGATGCCGGTCGTCGGCTCATCGAGGATCAGCAGGTCGGGATCGTGGATCAGCGCGCAGCACAGGCCGAGCTTCTGCTTCATGCCGCCCGACAGCTTGCCGGCCGGACGATCGACGAACGGCGCGAGGCCGGTCGCCCGAGTGAGCTCGGCTATACGCCGCGCGCGCTCACGGCGGCCGTGGCCGAACAGCCGTGCGAAGAAGTCGATGTTTTCGGCGACGCTGAGCGAAGGGTAGAGATTGCGGCCCAGCCCTTGCGGCATGTAGGCGATGCGCGTGCAGGCACGGCGGCGATGGCGACCGCGGGCCATGTCGCCGCCCAGGACCTCGACGCGGCCCTTCTGAAGGCGCCGCGCGCCGGCCATCAGCGACAGCAGGCTCGACTTGCCCACGCCGTCCGGGCCGATCAGGCCGACGACGATCCCGGCCGGGACCTCGAGGTCGACGGCGTCCAGGGCCGTCACCTTGCCGTAACGCAGATCGACTCCGGTCAGGCGCGCGACCGGATCGGTCATTGCGGCAGCTTGATCGCGAGATTGGCGGGCCACTCCGCCTTCGAATCGGTGCGGACGTAGGCGACGCCCGGCAGGCCGGTCTTGACGTGGTCGATATGCCGGTCGAGCAGCGCCGGGCCGATGTTCGCCTTGACACGGAACATCAGCTTGAGCCGTTCGATGGAAGTTTCGACGGTCTTGGGCGTGAATTGCGCCACGTCGGCCACGAACGTGACCTTGGCCGGGATGACGTACTCGGGCGCCGTATCCAGGATCAACCGGACCTCGCTGCCCATCGCGATCCGACCGGCCGCCTCGGTCGGCAGGAAGAACGTCATGTAGACGTCGTTGAGGTCGACCATGTTCAGGACGCGGCCACCCGCGCCCAGCACCTCGCCGGGCTGGGCCACGCGGTACTGCACGCGGCCGTCACGCGGCGCCTTGAGTGCGCTGTCGTCGATGTCGGCCTGGATGCGGTCGATGGTGGCAGCCGCGGCCTCGTAGGCCGCCTGGGCGCCGACGACCTGGGATTCGGCCGTTCCGATGGCGGCATCGGCCGCCGCGAGCTGGGCCTCCGCAGCGGCAAGTGCCGCCTTGGCCCCGTCATGCCGGGCGCGATCGTCGTCGAGGACCTGCTGGGCGGTGGCGCCCTTGGGGGTCAACTCCTCCGAGCGCGCGACGCGCCGACGCGCGGCGTCGACCTCCGTGCGCCGCTGCGTCACCAGGGCGAGCGCCGCCTGTTTCTCGGCCTTGCGCTGGACAACCTGCGAGCGCGCGGTCTCGATGGCGATGCGGGCCTGTTCGCGCGCCGCCTGCACCTCGCGCAAGTGCGATTCGAGGACCCGCGTATCCATGTTGGCCAGCACCTGGCCCTCGCGCACGAAGTCCCCCTCCTTCACCAGGATGTCCTTTACCCGACCGGCCAGTTTGGCAGAGATGTCGATGTCGACGGCCTCGATGCGGCCGTTGCCGCTGGCGAATCCGGGTGGCAGCGGCTGCGGACGCAGCCATTGCCACGCGACAAAGGCCACGCCTGCGGCAAGCACGGCCAGCGCGATCCTTGGAAGCCACGATTGCCACGGGGTCATGATCGGGTCGGGAACACTCGGTTACGAGCGCCCGATTGCTACACTGTTTGCGCGGCCTTCCGTTGACCTGGATCAACGGTCTAGCGCCTGTCGTCGTCCTTCTCCTCGACGATCTCGTACTGCACGTCGATCACCTTGCGTTCGTGGCGCGGCGGTTCGGCGACCGACCTTCCGATGAACAGGCTGCGGATCCAGCTCTTCGCCTTGAAGACCAGGATGGCGAGCAGCGCCACGGCCGCGACGCCGGCGATGACGGCGAATCCCAGCACGGCCAGCACGATGAAGCCGATGAGGCCGAGCGCCGCCTGCAGCCATACCCGCGCCGGCAGGCGCGCCAGCACCTCCATGAACTGCTTGAACGTCATTGCGCCCAGCGCTTCTCGAAGTCCCAGACTTCCGGGAAACCCATCAGCTCGTGCATGCTCTTGTACTGCGGGACGCCGACGCTGATGCTCGTGCCGTGGGCCTGCAGGTGCGTCCAGGCCTGGCGCATCGCCTCGGCGGCCACGCTGAAACCCAGGCCGGGATAGATCGCGAGATCGAAGCCCCACTTCTTCAGGCGCGCGACCTCGACCCTCGGCGTCTTGCCGAACTCGACCATATTGGCGAGCAGCGGCTTGTCGACCTCTCGGCCGATGCGTTCCAGCTCTGCCTCGCTCTCGGGAGATTCGACGAAGATGACGTCGGCGCCGGCCTGCTCGTAGAGCAGGGCGCGGCGCAGCGCCTCGTCCAGCCCATGCGCCGTGCGCGCGTCGGTGCGGGCGACGATCATGGTCTCGGAATGGCGGCGTGCTTCGGTCGCGACCCTGATCTTGAGCACCATGTCCTCCGCGGGCACGACACGGCGGCCCGGGGTATGCCCGCACTTCTTGGGCATCTCCTGATCCTCGATCTGGATGGCGGCGACACCCGCGGCCTCGTAGCCGCGCACGGTGCGTCGCACGTTGAGAAGGCCGCCATAGCCGGTGTCGGCGTCGGCGATCAGGGGAGTCTCCGTGATCTCGCTGATCATCTCGGCACGGCCCACCATGTCGGAATAGGTGGCGAGGCCGGCGTCCGGCAGGCCGAGCATCGACGCCGTGGCGCCGTAGCCCGTCATGTAGAGGGCGGGGAAGCCCATGCCGTCGGCGACGCGCGCCGAGATGCCGTCATAGATGCCCGGCGCCAGGATGAATTCGCCCCTCGACAGCAGCTCGCGCAGCCGGGCCGCCTTGATGTTTCCCGCCATGTGCCTTCCTCCCGTTCCTGACTCTATTGCGCCCGAGCCGAGGGAAGGTTGCAAGCGGCCTCGGCGAATCAGACCGACACGGGCTTGAGGTCGTTGGAGCCGGCGGCCTGGCAGAAGGTCGTGGTTTCGGTCGTGGTCTGGCCGTTCTTGGTGGCCGTGAGCTCGATCGGCCGGCAGGTGCTGCCGTCCGTGCGCGTCGCTCGTGGGCCGACCGGCTTGGCTGCCACAACCGTCGCCGGCGTCGATGAACGAGCGCCCGTCGAGGACGCGCTCGTCGGCTCGACGGTGTAGACGGTGGCTTCGTTGGTGTCGGTGACAAAGGCGCGCTGGGTCGCCTCGGCCAGCCGCCGGCGCTCCTGCTCGTCGAGCGCCCGACCGACGAGGTTGCCGGCGAGGGCACCCACCAGAGCTCCGCCAATGACACCGCCTGCCGAATTGAACGCCAACCCGCCAACCGCACCGCCGATACCGGCCCCCAACACGGTGCCCATGGTCTGGTTGGATGGCCCGCCGTCGCGACCGGTCATGCAGCCGGTCGCCAGCACGAGCACAGCCGCCATGCCGGCGGTCCGCAACGCGATCTTGGATGGGACGGCAGTCATCTGGTGCATCTCCGCTTGTATTCCTGAACCTTCACCCTACTCCACAAGGACTGGCCGCGGCCACGGGCTTCGTCTTCAGCGTCTGCGTAACTTCTCGGTGCATCGCACGAGGCCAGCACCAGACCGTTGCGCACCAGGGCCAGGGCGAGATCCACGCGCTCGCTGTCCGGCACCTGGCCAACCGGCGCCCTGGCGCCGAGCGGTGTGACCAGGCAGCGATACAGCGGCGTGCCGTCGGTCAGGCGATCAGTCTGGCGACACCGCAGGTGCCTCGGCTCCGATGCCAGAGCATTGGCCGCGAGCTGACGCAACGCCGGATCGTTGACGATGTCGATGCCCTGCAGCCGTATTTCGTCGGGCCGTCCGGCCAGCCCGATCATGAGAAGCGTCCGGCCGAAATGGCCAAAGTCACCCTCGACGAACTCGATGGCCCGGCGCCTCGCCTCGATCTCCTCCTCCTGCTTGCGCCGGGCCTCCTCCTCCAGGCGCTTCTTCTCGGCCTGCTCGGCCTCGAAGCGGCGGCGCAGTTCGTCCTCGATGTGACGCTGGCGCTCAGCCGCTTCCTCCTCGAGCCGGCGGCGCTCGACCGCCTCCTGCTGCTGGCGGGCCTGCCTCTCCTGCTCGGCCCGGAGTTGCGCCGCATCCTGTTCCGCCTTGAGCCGCGCCGCCTCCGCGGCTTCCGCGAGCGCGAGCGCCCTGATCGTCTCGGGATCGGGGCCGCGGTTGGAGTAGGCATAGTATCCGCCGCCCAGAGCGGCAGCCGCCACGACCGCCGCGACGGCGAGCCATGCGCCCCTCCCCTTCGGGCCTTCGGCCGGCGCGGGCGCCGACGCAGGGACGGCCAACGGCGACGGCGATCCGGGCCGCCCCATGACGACCGTCGCCTGTCCCTCGGGCGCCACCGCCAGGCCCAGCATCACGCGCCAGCCCGCGACGTTCTGCGGCCGCTCCGCGGCGGAAACCGCGAGCCCCGCGTCGATTCCGGTGCACAGGCCGGGAGAGAAACCCGCCGGAGCCGACTTGGCCAGGGGTCGATAGGAGTCGTTCAGCAGGCGGTCGAAGGCGCTCGGCGGCGGCGAACCCGTGATGGCGTGGTAGAGCGTCGCCGACAGACCGTAGATGTCGGTCCACGGACCCTGTTTCGCCGACGTCATCTGTTCGGCGGCGGCGTAGCCCGGCGTGAAAATCGCCGTCATTGCCGTGGTGCGGTCTGCCATGGCCGCCCGCGACGCACCGAAATCGATCAAGGTCGGCGCTCCCTTGGTGTCGAGCAGGATGTTGGCCGGCTTGATGTCGCGATGCAGGAAGCCTGCGGCATGAACCTGCTCGAGTCCGTCGAGCAGCGGCCACAGGATGCCGTCGATGTCGGCCGGCCCCAGCCGGCCGTCGCGCTTGAGGCGATCCTCCAACGTCTCGCCGCTCAGCAGCTCCATGACGATGTAGGCGGTGCCGTTGGCCTCGAGAAAGTCGAAGACATGCACGATGGCGGGCGCGCGATGCAGGGTGGCGAGCGTGCGGCCCTCGGAGACGAAACGGTCGCGTCCCCATCCGAAATCGTCGGCAACGCGCGTGTTGCGAGGCCGCACCGTCGTGTCGCCCTTGCGCACGGCCAACGCCGAGGGGAGATATTCCTTGATCGCGACCTCGCGGCCGAGCTGGCCGTCGCGTGCCCGGTAGGTGATGCCGAAACCGCCCTGCCCGAGAACCGAGATCACTTCGTAGCGGCCGATCGTCTGGCCCGGCTTGAGTGCGACGAAATCCTCCTCATCCGGTTCGCCGGCGGAGGGATCGCGGGTATCGCTCATGGTGCAAACCGATCGGGCATCGCCGCCGCTTCTATAGCTGCCGGATCACGAGCTCGACGTCGCCGACCTTGACCTTGGCGCCGGTCTGCAGCGGCAGCGCCGCACCGGCCGGCACCGCCGCGCCGTTGACGGCGGTGCCGTTGGTCGATCCCAGGTCCTCGATCTTGAGCGCCTCGCCGCCGGCCAGCGTGAGCCGGGCATGTCGACGCGAAACGGTGGCGTGGCCGACGACCAAGTCGCATTGATCGGGCGAGCGGCCGATCACCATCCCCTGGGCCGCCGTCATGAGCTTGTCGAGGGGAACGTCGAAGCCGAACTTCTGGCCGATCGAATCGACGCCCTCGAAGCGCAGGTTGATCTGCGGCAGCACCTTGGTCGTCGTCTTGACCGATGCCTCGCGCACGACGCGGATGTGATAGATCTGGACCGGCCGGCTGACGTTCTTGAGCTGGTGCTCGCCGCCGTCGACGAAAGCATATTCGACCTTGAGCTCGGCCACGTCGCGCACCGCCCGCGAGACGGCGATGCCGCCCGGCTCGGCCATTGCCTGGATGCGCGCGGCGAGGTTCACGCCGTCACCGAAGATGTTCTGGTCCTCCTCGTCGACGATGACCTCGCCCAGATGCACGCCGACCCGGAACAGCATGCGCTGCTCCTCGGAGAGCGTGTCGTTGAAGCGGGCCATGCGCTCCTGAATGTCGATGGCGGCGGCGACCGCCGACACGGCCGAACCGAACTCGGCCAGCATGGCGTCCCCCGCGGTACCCACGAGCCTGCCGCCGCCCACCTGGATGGCGGGGCGCCAGACGTCGATCTGGGCGGCCTTGAGATGCCGGAACGTGCGGGTTTCCGCCCCCTCCATCATGCGGGTGAAACCGGCGAGATCGGCATGGACGATGGCCGCGAGGCGGCGCTGCGTGGTGGCCATGATCATCCTAGTTTAGCGGCCAAATCTCGATTTCGCGCCCCTCCGCGAGCTGCTTCGCGCTCTGGGCGGCGAGCTTGCCGGCCGGCAGCACGGCCGGTCCCGCCACCTCGAGCGCGACATACTGCCTGCCCTGCGCACGCACTGTGGCTTGTCCCACACTGGCGGGCATTTCCACCCCCAGGACGGCGTGGCCCGGCATCGTCACCACGGCGAGCCTACGGCCCGACGTATAGCTGCGCAGGACGGCCGCGAGCGCCACGGCCTTGCTGTCGCAGTCGCCTCGGTTCTGGGCCAGCAGCGCCGGCCCGGGCAGGAAGTCGCCGCCGCGTCGTTTGGCATCGTCGAGGGCGGCGTAGGGGATCTGCTGGAAAAAGGTGAGCGCCAGGTCGACCCTCGCGGCGTCGTTGTCGGCGATGCCGGAGGTCCGGCCGAGGGCGCGCGCCACCGGCCGGAGCGACTCCTGCAAGGCGGCCACCGCGGCCGCGAAATCCACCACGATCCGGCGATCGCCGACGCGGCGCCGCAGATGCCGCGAGAGATAGGCCTGCTGGGCGCGGGTGAGGCGGCCCTCCACCCGCCGCGAGAGCTCGTCGGTCGCCCGCTGATCGCGCGCCGACAGGGTCCAACTCATCGTGTCGCCCGACCGCCGCAACTCAACACGCGCCCCGTCGCCAAACCCGGCCACCTCGTCGCGCAGTTCGCGCTCGAGCACCCGCCACATCTCCTCCAGACTGAAGTCCCGGAACGAGGCCTCGGCCTGGCGAATGGCGTCGCGGGTCAGGGTGAAGGCGGTGGCCTGTTCGCGCCGCTCGAGATCGCGCCAGACGAAGGTGAGCATCTCGTCGCCGGTACGCGACACGCGGCGGAAGTCGAGTTGCTGCGCCTGGGCGTCGGCCGAGAGCAGAACCAGGGCGGCGGCCGCCACCCGGCTCCAGGTCATGTCATCGACCCTTGAACGCCGGCGGCCGGCGCTCGCGCAGCGCGGTCAGGCCCTCGCGCAGATCCTCCGAGGTCTGGCACTCACGAATGCCCTGGCGAATCGCCGGGATGTCGGGCTCGGCCTGCGCGAACTGCTCGATGGCGCGCTTCATGTTGGACATCGAAAGCGGTGCCAGCCCGGCCAGGCGGGCGGCGACCTCGTTGACCCTCGCCTCGAAGTCGGCGCGCTCGACCAACCAGTCGAGGTAGCCGACTCGCAGCAGATCCTCGTCGCTGAAATCCTCCGACAGCAGGAAGGCGCGCTTGGCGAAGCTCGGGCTGACCTTCTGGGTGTAGCGGCGCAGGCCGCTCGGATAGTAGTGCAGGCCGAAGCGCGCCGCCGGCATGAAGAACCGCATCCCCTTGACGCCCAGGCGAAAGTCGCAAGCCAAGGCCATGTCGGTCGCGCCGCCATAGACACTGCCGTTGAAGGCGCACAGCGTCGGCATGCGCATCGCTTCGATGCGGTCCATGACCTTCTCGAAGCTGTCCTCGCCGTCGGTCGGCCGCGCCGCCTTGCCCGAGGGAATAGAGCCGAGGTCGTATCCCGAGCAGAAGGTCTTCTCGCCCGCGCCGGTGAGCACGGTGACGCGCACGTCGGGGTTGACATCAGCCGCCTCGACAGCGGCACGCAGCTTGGACAGCCCCGCCGGGTCGAGCCGGTTGTGCTTGGCGGGATCGTTGAGCGTGATGGTCGCGCGGGGGCCGTCGACGGCGAGCAGAACGGTGTCGGTCATGGCGCCGCGACAATAGCGCAGCGGGTCGCCAAAGGCGACCGAGCGCGGCATAGTGCCGAAGGAGGAAGATTCATGACCTACACCGCCCCGCTCGCAGACATGCGTTTCGCGCTGCGCGAAGTCGCCGGTCTCGGCCGGATCGCCGGCCTGCCGGGCTACGAGCATGCCACGGATGACACGGTGGATGCCGTGCTCGAGGAAGCGGCCAAGCTCGCGGGCAACGGCCTGGCGCCGCTCAACCGCGACGGCGACAAGGCGGGCGCCAAGCTGGAGAACGGCGTGGTACGCACCGCGCCGGGCTTCGTCGGCATCTACAAGGAGTTCGTCGATGGCGGCTGGAACTCGCTGCCCTTCGATCCGGCGTTCGGCGGCCAGGGCATGCCGTGGCTGCTCGCAACCACGGTTCAGGAGATGTGGCAGGCGGCCAACATGGGCTTCGGCCTGGTGCTGCTGCTGAACCAAGGCGCCATCGACGCCATCCACCATCACGGCTCGCCCGAGCAGAAGGCGACCTATTTGCCGAAAATGATCTCCGGTGAGTGGACCGGAACCATGAACCTCACCGAGCCACAGGCGGGCTCGGACCTCGGCCAGCTCAAGACGCGGGCGGTCAGGAAGGGCGACCACTACCTGATCGCCGGGCAGAAGATCTTCATCACCTATGGCGAGCACGACCTGACCGAGAACATCGTGCATCTCGTGCTGGCCCGCACGCCCGACGCGCCGTCCGGCGTGCGCGGCATCTCGCTGTTCATTGTCCCGAAGTTCCTGGTGGGGCCGGACGGCAAGCCGGGCAAGCGCAACGACCTGCGCTGCGTCTCGCTCGAGCACAAGCTCGGCATCCATGCCAGCCCGACCTGCGTCATGTCGTTCGGCGACGACGGCGGCGCCGTCGGCTACCTGGTCGGCGAGGAAGGCCGCGGCCTCTCCTACATGTTCACCATGATGAACAATGCCCGCCTCTCGGTCGGCATCCAGGGCCTGGCGATTGCCGAGCGCGCCTACCAGCAGGCTGCCGCCTTTGCCAGGACGCGCGTACAGTCCAAGGACGACGCCAGCCCCGAGCCCAAGTCCGTTCCGATTGTGCACCATGCCGACGTGCGCCGCATGTTGATGACCATGCGCGCCCAGATCGAGGCGATGCGCGCGCTCGGCTACTACACCGCGGCCGGCATCGACGGCGCGCTCAAGGACCCCGACAAAGAGACGGCACGCCGCACGCAGGACCGCGTCGATCTGCTGATCCCGATCGTGAAGGCCTGGTTCACCGATCTCGGCAACGAGATCGCCTCGATGGGCGTGCAGGTCCATGGCGGCATGGGCTTCATCGAGGAGACCGGCGCCGCCCAGCACCTGCGTGATGCCCGCATCCTGCCGATCTACGAGGGCACCAACGGTATCCAGGCGCGCGACCTCGTGGGCCGAAAGGTCGCCAAGGATGGCGGCGAAACCATGCTCGGCCTGGTTGCCGAAATGCGCGCCACGGCCGACGAGATGAAGTCGGTGCCGGGTGACGACATTGCCGTGATCCGGGCCGCCGTCGTTGTCGCGGCCGACGCTCTCGAAGACGCGACCAAGTGGGTGGCGCAGTCGGTCAAGGCCGATCTCGTCATGGCGCTGGCGGGCTCGGTGCCTTTCCTGCGGCTCGCCGGCACGGCGCTGGGCGGCTGGCTGCTCGCCAGGAGCGCGCTGGTGGCCCAGCAGCGGCTGGCGGTGCGCGACGGCGATCCGGCGTTCCTCGAGGCCAAACTGGTGACGGCGCGCTTCTACGCCGAAGTGGTCCTGCCGCCGGCGCTCGCCCAGCTCGGTCCGCTCAAGGCCGCCGGCCGCACGGTGTTCGTGCTCACGGAGGAGCAGTTCTGATCGAGCTGCCCGCTGACGAAGCGCGCGCCGTCGCCGAGACCTTCGATCTCGCACGGCTCGATCGCGCCTTCCTCGACGATCCCTTCCCGCGCTATCACGCCCTGCGGCGGTTCGCGCCGGTAAAGCGACTGCCCGACGGCAGCGTCTTCCTCTCGCGCTACGCCGACGTCGCGACCTGCTACCGCGACGCCCGCATGAGCTCGGACAAGAAGGCCGAGTTCGGCCCCAAGTTCGGGGTCGGCACGGCACTCTACCGCCATCACACGACCAGCCTGGTGTTCAACGACCCGCCCTTGCACACCCGCGTGCGCAAGCTGCTGGCGGCGGCCTTCACGCCGCGCGCGCTGGCGGCGCTGCAACCGCGCATCGAAGCGGTGGTCGATGGGCTGATCGCCCGGCATGCCGACACGGGCGGCATGGATCTCGTCGAGGACTTCGCCTTCCGCCTGCCCGTCGAGGTGATCTGCGACATGCTGGGCGTACCGGAGGGCGAGCGCGCGCCGTTCCGCCGTTACTCGCTCGCCATCCTGGGCGCATTGGAGCCGGTGGTGAGTCCCGAACGCCAGGCAGCGGGTAACGCGGCGGTTGCCGAGTTCTCGGCCTATCTGGACGATCTGATCGCCGAGCGGACCAGGCGACCCGCCGACGATCGCGACATACTGGGCACCTTGATTCACGGCGAGGTCGACGGCGAACGGCTGAGCCACGACGAGCTTGTGCAGAATTGCATCTTCCTGCTGAACGCGGGCCACGAGACCACGACCAACCTGATCGGCAACACGGTCGATGCATTGCTGCGCTTCCCCGACCAGCTGGCTCGGCTCAAGGCCGAGCCCGCGCTGATCAAGAGCTGCGTCGAGGAGGGCCTGCGCTTCGAGAGCTCCAACCAGCTCGGCAACCGCCGTCTCACGGCCGAGTTGGAGATCGGCGGCGAGAGGCTCGTGGCGGGCACCTACATCCACATCGGCATCGGCGCGGCCAACCGCGACCCGGCGCAGTTCCCCGATCCCGATCGCTTCGACATCGGCCGCGAGCCCAACCGCCACTTCGCCTTCGGCTCCGGCATGCATATGTGCCTGGGCGCGGTCCTGGCGCGACTGGAGGGCACCATCGCCATCGGCCGGCTGGTCGCGCGGCTCGACGGCGTCGAGCGCGACGGCCCCTACGAACGCGGCGGCCGCGCCCGCTTCCGCGGATTCAACAAGTATCCGATCGCCTGGGCCCGCGCTTGACCGGAACGGCCGCGGGTTTCCCTCGGATTTCCTTTCGGCCGGGAAACGTCAGATACCGATGCCATCGGCATTTCGGGCTCTTTTTCCCGATTTCCGCCTGTTCCCGCGTTTCCTGCGTTTCCTGCGTTTCCCGCACTTCCTGCGTTTCCCGGATTTCCCGCGTTTCCCGGACTTCCTGCGTTTCCCACCTTCAGGCCATGCTGCCCGCCATCTGCGTCAATCCCAGTGCGACGGACAGGAGGTCCGAGCCGCCGGCCAGACGCGCCGTTGGGGCCGCCCGCGCAACCGCCTCGCGCACCGCCGGCACGCGGCTCGACCCGCCGGTGAGAAAGATCGTATCGATGGCGGCAGGCCGCAGGCCCGCTGCCGCGATGCACCCGCTCGTCACCTTGGACAGACGATCCATCCCGACTTCGATGGCGCGCTCGAAGTCGATGCGCGTTGCGGCGACTTCGAGGCCCGCCTCGAGGAAGTTCAGAGGTACAGATGCATATTCCTCCGCGCTCAGCGCGATCTTGGCGTCCTCCATCGCAAATGCCACGCGGTGGCCGAGCCGCTGACGCACCACCTTCAGAAGACGCGCCACCTTCTCGGGTTCGCAGGCCAGCGAGACCAGCTCGGCGAGCTCGCGCTCGTTCCTGTGGGTGTAGGCGAAGTTGATCGTGGGCCAGGCGGCAAGCTGATGATAGAACGCGTTCGGCATCGGCAGGTCCTTTTCGCTGAGCCGCGTGCCGAGGCCGAGCAGCGGCATCGCCGCGGCAAGGCTGAGCGCGGCGTCGAAGTCGGTGCCGCCGACGCGCACGCCGGCAGCCGCGAGCACATCCCGGCCGCGGTCGGCGCGGTTGCGGTGCTGGCGGCCGAGACGGATGACGGAAAAGTCGCTCGTGCCGCCGCCGATGTCGGCAACCAGAGCCAGCTCCTCGCCCGGCACGGTCCGTTCGTAGTGGTGGGCGGCCGCGATGGGTTCATAGACGAAGGCGACGTCGCGAAAGCCCGCCCGCCGAGCGATCGCCTCGAGCTTCTCCTGCGCCCGTGCATCGGTCCTGTCGTCGTCGTCGAAACGCACCGGCCGGCCGTGCACCACGGCCGTGATCTCCCGACCGGCGAAGGCCTCGGCCTTCTGCTTCAGGTGCCGCACGAAGATCTCGACGACTTCGGTGAGCGGCACCTTGCGGCCGCCCAGGCTGGTCTCCTCGTCGATCAGCGGAGAGCCCAGGATCGACTTCAGCGCCCGCATCAACCGACCCTCGGTCTGCCCGACATAGGCCACGATGGCCGCGCTGCCGAACAGCACCCGGCCCCTGGTTTCGTAGTCGAAGAACACCGCGCTCGGCATCAGCGTGCTGCCCGCTTCGACGGGCGCGAGTGCTGCGGCCCCCTCTCGCGCGACGCCGATCGCCGAGTTCGAGGTGCCGAAATCCAATCCGCAGGCGATCATGAGTTTCCCCTTCAGTCGCGAAGGGGATCTCATTTATTGAGTTACGCCGGAGGTTGCTAGACTGTTTCCTTTCGGCTAGCGTCGCCCAGCTAATGGGATGCTCGAGAAATCGGGCGTCCTTTTTTTCGGCTCGGAGTCGAACAAAAAACGCCCGGTCTCTCGACCGGGCGTCTTGCTATCGAAAGCGAAGAAGAAGCCTACGCCGCTTCCTGCTGCTCCTGCGGCTCGGCCGACGGGCCCGAATCCTGACCCTTGGCGCTGGTGTCGCGCTCGACGAACTCGATCACCGCCATAGGCGCGGCGTCGCCGTAGCGGAAGCCCGCCTTGAGCACGCGCAGATAGCCGCCATTGCGGCTGGCGTAGCGCGGCCCCAGTGTGGTGAAGAGTTTGTCGGCGACATAGGGATCGCGCAGGAAGCCGATCGCCTGGCGGCGGGCATGCAGGCCGCCCTTCTTGCCGAGCGTGACGAGCTTCTCGACGATCGGACGCAGGTCCTTCGCCTTGTGCAGCGTGGTCGTGATCTGCTCGTGCTTGATGAGGGCACCCGCGAGATTCATGAACATCGCCTTGCGGTGCTCGGCGGTGCGGTGGAACTTCCGGCCGCGGTTGTTGTGACGCATGACCTGTTACCTCTTGTCGGCCTAGTACGGCTCTTCCAGCCGCTTGGCCATTTCTTCGATATTGTCCGGCGGCCAGCCCGGGATCTCCATGCCGAGATGCAGGCCCATGCCGGCCAGCACTTCCTTGATCTCGTTGAGCGACTTGCGGCCGAAGTTCGGCGTACGCAGCATCTCCGCCTCGGTCTTCTGCACCAGATCGCCGATGTAGATGATGTTGTCGTTCTTCAGGCAATTGGCCGAACGCACCGACAGCTCGAGCTCATCGACCTTGCGCAGGAGGTTGCGGTTGAACGGGAAGTCGTCCTGCTGCTCCTCCTTGCGGACCTCGCGCGGCTCCTCGAAGTTGATGAAGAGCTGCAACTGGTCCTGCAGGATGCGCGCGGCGAGCGCGACGGCGTCGTCAGGGCGGGTCGTACCGTTGGTCTCGACCGTCATGGAGAGCTTGTCGTAGTCGGTGACCTGGCCGACGCGGCTGTTCTCGATCTTGTAGGAGACGCGCTTGACCGGGCTGAACACCGAGTCGACCGGGATCAGGCCGATCGGCGCATCCTCGGGCCGGTTGGCTGCGGCGGGGATGTAGCCCTTGCCGGTCGCGACCATCAGCTCCATCGAGATCGAGGCGCCGTCGTCGAGCGTGCAGATCAGGTGCTTGGGATCCATGATCTGGACGTCGCCCGGCAACTCGATCATGCCGGCAGTGACCTCGCCCGGGCCGACGGCACGCAGATAGAGACGCTGCGGGCGATCGCCCTGCATCTTCACCGCCATCGCCTTGATGTTCAGCACGATGTCGACCACGTCCTCGCGGACGCCGGGGATCGACGAGAACTCGTGCAGCACGTTGTCGATCTTGATCGACGTCACGGCGGCGCCCTGCAGCGACGAGAGCAACACGCGGCGCAGCGCATTGCCCAGCGTCAGGCCGAAGCCGCGCTCGAGCGGTTCGGCGACGATGGTCGCGACTCGGTTTGAATCGACGCCGGCTTCCGTGACAAGCTTTTCCGGCTTGATCAGGTCCTGCCAGTTCTTCTGAAGCACGGGGGCTACCTCTCTAGACCGGTTTGGTTGGTGCACGCTCGACCGAGCCCGCACGCCTCATTGCGAAAACGAAAGCGGCGTCGGTCGCGACGCCGCCGAGAACTCAGACGCGACGACGCTTCGGCGGACGGCAGCCGTTGTGCGGGATCGGTGTCACGTCGCGGATGGCGGTGACTGCGAGACCGACGGCCTGCAGCGCGCGCAGCGCCGATTCGCGCCCGGAGCCGGGGCCGCGCACCTCGATCTCGAGGGTGCGCATGCCGTGTTCCATCGCCTTGCGGCCGGCATTCTCGGCAGCCATCTGCGCGGCGAACGGGGTCGACTTGCGCGAGCCCTTGAAGCCCTGTTGGCCGGACGAGGACCAGGCGATGGTGTTGCCCTGCGCGTCGGTGATGGTGACGATCGTGTTGTTGAAGCTGGCATTCACGTGGGCGACGCCGGCAATGATGTTCTTGCGTTCCTTGCGCCGAGGGCGCGCGGCGGGAGCGGCGGCGCCACTCGCGGCGGCTGCAGGCTTGGCCATGATGTTGTACCCCTCGACTTACTTCGTGACTTTCTTCTTGCCGGCGATCGGCTTGGCCGGGCCCTTGCGGGTGCGCGCATTGGTGTGCGTGCGCTGGCCCCGGACCGGCAGGCCGCGGCGATGCCGCAGGCCGCGGTAGCAGGCGAGGTCCATCAGACGCTTGATGTTCATCGCCACTTCGCGGCGCAGATCTCCCTCGACGGCGTAGTCGCGGTCGATGGTCTCGCGAATGCGGATGACCTCGTCGTCGGTCAGGGTGTTGACCCGACGCGACTCGTCGATCCCCACTTTCCCGAGGATCTCCCTGGCTTTCGCCTGACCGATCCCGTGGATGTATTGCAACCCGACGACCACCCGCTTGGCGGTCGGAATGTTGACACCGGCGATACGAGCCAAATTCCCAACTCCTTCAAAGACTTACGGCGCGCTGACGCGCGCCCGTAAAAGTTCCGCTGGCCCCGGAAAAGCGCGCGATTATATGTACCCGCGTCCCCGAGTCAACGGATGTCCAACTTGTCAAGTCCCCGCCAAAACAGCGCGGATCTGACGGTAAACCTCGTCCATGGCGGCCATGCCGTCGACCTGCCGAAGCACCCCTCGCGCCTTGTAGTAGGGTAGCAGGGGTTCGGTCTGGGCGCGGTAGGCAGCCATCCTCGTCTTCATGGTCTCTGCAGTATCGTCTTTGCGGCGGGAGAACTCCTTGCCGCCGCAGACGTCGCACACGCCCTCGGTCCTCGGGCGCTTGAAACTGTCGTGGTAGCCCGCCCCACACTTGGCGCAGCTGAACCGGCCGACGATGCGCTCGGTCAGCGCCTTTTCGTCGACCGCCATCTCGACCACCCGGTCGAGCTTCCTGCCGGTCTTGGCCAGCATCGTATCCAGCGCCTTGGCCTGGGCCTCGGTCCGGGGGAAGCCGTCGAGGATGAAGCCCTGGGCGCAGTCCGGCTGGGCGATGCGAGCCTCGATCAACCCGACCATCAGCTCGTCGGGCACCAGTTCGCCGCGCTCCATGATGCCCTTGGCCTGCTTGCCGAGGTCGCTGCCCGAGGCCACGGCGGCGCGCAGCATGTCGCCGGTGGAAAGCTGGACCATGCTGCACTCCTGCTGGAGCCGCTGGGCCTGCGTTCCCTTTCCCGCGCCCGGAGGCCCGAGAAGAATGATGTTCATCGTCCTCTTCCCCTGAGACGGGCTTTCTTGATGAGACCTTCGTACTGGTGGGCCAGCAGATGGGCCTGGATCTGCGTCACGGTGTCGAGCGTCACCGACACCACGATCAACAGGCTGGTGCCGCCGAAGTAAAACGGCACGCCGCCGCGGGCGATCAGCAGTTCGGGCAGGATGCAGACCGCCGAGAGGTAGAGCGCGCCGGCCGTGGTCAGCCGGTTGAGAATGTATTCGAGGTATTCGGCGGTGTTCTTGCCGGGCCGGATGCCGGGCACGAAGCCGCCGTTCTTCTTCAGATTATCGGCGGTGTCGTTCGGGTTGAAGACGACCGTCGTGTAGAAGAAGCAGAAGAAGACGATCAGGCCGACATAGGCCAGCAAATAGAGCGGCTGGCCGTGGCCGAGCCAGGTGGAGATCCACTGCGCCCAGCCGGGCTCTGCGCCGGCTCCCTGGAACGACGCGATGGTCGCCGGGAAGAGCAGCAGCGAAGAGGCGAAGATCGGCGGAATGACACCGGCGGTGTTGAGCTTCAGCGGCAGGTGCGAGGCCTCGCCGCCATACATGCGGTTGCCGACCTGGCGTTTGGGATACTGCACGACAATTCGTCGCTGCGACGTCTCGACGAAGACGACCAGGGCGACGACCACCGCTACACCGACCGCGAGCGCGATGATGAACAGCGCCGACAGGGCGCCGGTGCGGCCGAGCTCGAGGGTCTGCACCAGCGCGCTCGGCAGCGCCGCCACGATGCCGGCAAAGATGATCAGCGAGATGCCGTTGCCGACGCCGCGTGCGGTTATCTGCTCGCCGAGCCACATCAGGAACAGCGTGCCGCCGACCAGGGTGACGATGGTGACGAAGCGGAAGAACAGGCCGGGATCGTGGACCACCGGGCCGACCGACGCCATCTGGCTCTCGAGGCCGACGGCGATGCCGTAGGCCTGGAAGGCGGCCAGCACCACCGTTCCGTAGCGCGTGTACTGGTTGATCTTCTTGCGACCGGCTTCGCCCTCCTTCTTCAGCGCCTCGAGCGTGGGCACGACGGAGGTGAGGATCTGCATGATGATCGATGCCGAGATATACGGCATGATCGACAGGGCCAGGATCGACATGCGGCCGATCGAGCCGCCCGAGAACACGTCGAGCATGCCGGCGATGCCGCCGGCATTCTGCGCGAAGATCTCGGCCAGCGCCGCCGGATCGACGCCCGGAACCGGGATATAGGCGCCGATGCGGAAGACGACGAGCGCGCCGATGGTGAACCACAGGCGCTTCTTGAGCTCGGTCGCCCTACCGATCGCGCCCCAGTTCAGGTTGGATGCGAGTTGCTCGGCGGCGGATGCCATGGGACCTCACGCTTGAACGACACTCAGGGGGCTGCCCCGTTACGCCGTCCGGTTCAGGCCGCCTCGGCGACCGGCTTGGGCGGCAATTCGACCTTGCCGCCGGCCTTCTCGACCGCGGCGATCGCCGAGGCCGACGCGCCGGCGACCTTCACCTCAATCCTGGACGTGATCTCGCCCTTGCCGAGCAGCCGCACACCGTCCCACGCATTCTTGAACAGGCCCGCGGCCTGCATGGCGGCGGCGTCGATCGGCTTGCCGGCGTCGAGCTTCTTGTCGTCGATGGCCTTCTGCAGCGCACCGAGATTGACGACCTGCCATTCCTTCTGGTGCGGCGGGCGGAAGCCGCGCTTGGGAATGCGCCGGTAGAGCGGCATCTGGCCGCCCTCGAAGCCCTTGATGGCAACGCCGGTGCGCGACTTCTGGCCCTTGACGCCGCGGCCCGCGGTCTTGCCCTTGCCCGAGCCGATGCCGCGGCCGACACGCATGCGGCGCTTGCGCGAGCCGGCATTGTCGGCGATTTCGTTGAGTTTCATCGTGCGTCCTCGTCGATGCGCACCAGATGGCGCACCTTGTTGATCATGCCGCGTACCGAGGGCGTGTCCTCGAGGACGCGGCTGCGATGGCGCTTATTGAGCCCCAGGCCCTTCAGCGTCGCGAGCTGGTCGTCGGTCCGCCCGATCGGGCTGCCGGTCTGGGTCACCTTGATCTTCTTGGCCTCGGCCATCATCCGTCTCCTCAGGCGGCCGCTTCGGCGGCCTGCTCGCCGTCGCGGCGGCCGAGCAGATCGCCAACCTTCTTGCCGCGGCGGGTGGCGACCATACGCGGCGAGTTGAGCTGCTGCAGCGCCTGGAACGTCGCCTTGATCATGTTGTGCGGGTTGGACGTGCCGACCGACTTGGCGACGATGTCCTTGATGCCGAGCGTCTCGAACACCGCGCGCATCGGACCGCCCGCGATGATGCCGGTGCCGGCTGGCGCGGCGCGCAAGGTCACCTTGCCGGCGCCGAAGCGACCCTTGACGTCGTGATGCAGGGTGCGGCCGTCGCGCAGCGGCACGCGAATGAGGCCGCGCTTGGCCGCCTCGGTCGCCTTGCGGATCGCCTCGGGCACCTCGCGCGCCTTGCCCGCGCCGTGGCCGACGCGGCCGCGCTGATCGCCGACGACGACGATGGCGGCGAAAGCGAAGCGCCGGCCGCCTTTCACCACCTTCGCCACGCGATTGATGGTGACCAGCTTGTCGGTCAGTTCCGCGTCCTCGTCGCGATCGCGATCGCG
The DNA here is from genome assembly GCA_025808875.1 of Enhydrobacter sp. Taxonomy (NCBI): domain Bacteria; kingdom Pseudomonadati; phylum Pseudomonadota; class Alphaproteobacteria; order Hyphomicrobiales; genus Enhydrobacter; species Enhydrobacter sp. The sequence continues at coordinate 3,339,026 of CP075528.1, forward strand.
GCCCCTCTCGCGTTCGCGCGGAGAACGGCCGGAACCGGGTGAACGAGCCATTTGCTAACTCCCGATCAGAACGACAGGCCGCCCTCACGGGCGGCATTGGCCAGCGCCTCGACGCGGCCGTGGTACATGTAGCCGCCGCGGTCGAAGACCACTTCCTTGACTCCAGCGGCGATCGCACGCTCGGCGATCAGCTTGCCGACCTCGGCGGCGGCGGCCTTGTCGGCGCCGGTCTTGATCTTGCCTTTCAGGCCCTCGTCGAGCGAGGAAGCGGCGGCGAGCGTCGCGCCCTTCCCGTCGTCGATCACCTGGGCATAGATGTGCTTGCCCGAGCGGAAGACACTGAGGCGCGGGCGGCCGCCGGCAGCCTGGCGAAGCGCGTAACGCGTGCGCCGCTGGCGACGGGCGAAAAGGGCATTGCGGTCGGACATGATGGTCTCGCTCTACTTCTTCTTGCCTTCCTTGCGCCGGATCGTCTCGGTCGAGTACTTGATTCCCTTGCCCTTGTAGGGCTCGGGCGGACGCAGGCTGCGGATCTCGGCCGCAATCTGGCCGACGCGCTGGCGGTCGGCGCCGGATATCTCCACCTCGGTCGGCTTGGGCGCCTTGATGGTGATGCCCGCCGGAATCGGCACCTCGACGTCGTGGCTGAAACCGAGCTGCAGCTTGAGCGCCTTGGCGTCGGCTTGGGCACGGTAGCCTACACCGTTGATCTCGAGGTTGATGGTGAAGCCGTCCGACACGCCGCGCACCATGTTACGAACCATGTTGCGGGCAGTGCCCCACTGCATGCGCGCGCGACGACTGTCGCCGCGCGGCTTGAAGACCAGGCCCTCGCCGGTCTGCGCGACCTCGACGTCGTCGTGCACGACGAACGAAAGCTCGCCCTTCTTGCCCTTGACCTTGAGGGCCTGGCCCTTCAGGTCGACGGTGACGCCGCTCGGGATGGCCACAGGATTCTTGCCGACGCGCGACATGATCAGAACACCTTGCAGAGGACTTCGCCGCCAACATTGGCGGCGCGCGCCTCGGCGTCGGACATGACGCCGCGTGGCGTGGAGAGAATCGAGATGCCGAGCCCGTTGAAGTGGCGCGGCAGCTCGCGGATCTTCGAATAGACACGGCGACCGGGGGTCGACACACGGCGGATATCCTTGATGACAGGACGGCCGTTGTCGTACTTGAGTTCGACGCGGAGCTCCTTGACGCCGGGCCGCAGTTCTTCCTCGAACCAGCCGCGGATGTAGCCTTCGCGCTGGAGCACGTCCAGCACGTTCGACCGCATGCGCGAGGCCGGCACGGTCACGCTGTCGAGGCGCGCGGCCTGGCCGTTGCGTATGCGGGTCAGCAAATCGCCGACGGGATCTGTCATCGCCATGGGCTACGGTCCCCCGTTACCAGCTCGACTTCACCACGCCGGGCAGGGCGCCCAGCGAGGCCAGCTGACGCAGCGCGAGGCGCGACAGCTTGAACTTGCGATAAACCGCCCGCGGGCGGCCGGTTATCTCGCATCTGTTGCGGATACGCGTCGGCGAGGAGTTGCGCGGCAGCTCGGCGAGCTTGATCCGGGCGGCGAACCGCTCCTCCGGACTGAGCTTGTCATCCACCGCCATGGCCTTCAGCCTGGCACGCTTGACGGCATACTGCTTCGCCATCTTCTCGCGACGCTTGTTCTTCTCGACCGAACTCGTCTTGGCCATTTTTCTTCTCCGGCCTCAGTTCACGAAGGGGAAGTCGAAGCCGCGGAGAAGCGCCCTGGCTTCCGCGTCCGTCTTCGCCGTCGTGCAGATGATGATGTCCATGCCGCGCACCTGATCGACCTTGTCGTAGTCGATTTCCGGGAACACGATCTGCTCCTTCAAGCCCATGGCGTAGTTGCCGTTGCCGTCGAACGACTTGCCGTTGAGGCCGCGGAAGTCGCGCACGCGCGGCAAGGCGATGTTCACCAATCGATCGACGAACTCGTACATGCGCTCGCGACGCAGGGTGACCTTGGCACCGATCGCCATGCCCTCGCGCAGCTTGAAGGTGGCGATCGACATGCGCGACTTGGTGACGACCGGCTTCTGGCCGGTGATCGCCGCCAGGTCGGCGACGGCGCCGTCGACGGCCTTGCGGTCGTTGACCGCCTCGCCGACGCCCATGTTGATGACGATCTTGTCCAGGCGCGGCACCTCGAAGGCGTTCTTGTAGGCGAACTCCTTGGTCAGGGCCTCTCGGACGTTCTTGGCGTAGTGTTCTTGCAGTCGCGCGGGCATGGCCCGTTACTCCTAGCGGTCGAGGGTCTCGCCGGAGGCGCGCGCGATGCGCACCTTGCGGCCGTCTTCGAGGAACTTGAAGCCGACCTTGGTCGGCTTGTCGGATTTCGGATCGAGCAACGCCACGTTGGAGACATGGATCGCGGCTTCGCGCTCGATGATGCCGCCGGCGTCGGCGCGCCCCGGCTTGGTGTGCCGCTTGATGACGTTGACGCCCGACACCACGACGCGCTGCTCGGCAGGCAACACGCGCAGCACGTCGCCCACCTTGCCCCTGCTGCGGCCGGCGATGACCCGCACGCGGTCGCCCTTCCGTATCTTGAGCTTGTTGGCCATGCCTAGAGGACCTCCGGCGCCAGCGAGATGATCTTCATGAACTTCTTGGCACGCAGCTCGCGCGTCACCGGCCCGAAGATGCGGGTGCCGATCGGCTCGTCCTGCTTGCTGATGAGCACCGCGGCATTGCGGTCGAACCGGATGGCGCTGCCGTCGACGCGACGCAACGGAAACGACGTGCGCACGACCACAGCGCGATGCACCTCGCCCTTCTTGACGCGTCCGCGCGGGATGGCGTCCTTGACCGAAACAACGATGATGTCGCCCACCGAGGCGTACTTGCGGCGCGAGCCGCCCAGCACCTTGATGCACTGCACGCGGCGAGCGCCTGAGTTGTCGGCGACCTCGAGATTTGTCCGCATCTGGATCATGATCGGCCCCGCGCCCTAAGCCTTCGCGCCTTCGACCAGAACTTCCCAGTTCTTGGTCTTCGACAGCGGCCGGCACTCACGGATCCGCACCAGCTTGCCGACCTTGCCCTTGTAGGCGTTGGTCTCGTCGTGCGCGTGGTACTTCTTCGACCGGCGGATGAACTTCTTGTAGATCGGGTGTTGAACGCGCCGTTCGACCTTGACGACGATGGTCTTGTCCATCTTGTCGCTGACGACGACGCCTTCGAGAATTCGCTTCGGCATCTATTGCTCCTTAACCCGCGGCCTTCTCGCCCAGCACCGTCTTGATGCGGGCGATGTCGCGGCGCACCTGGCGCTCGCGGGCCGTCTTGCCGAGCTGGCCGCCCGCCTTCTGGAAGCGCAGGTTGAACGCCTCCTTCCGCAGGTTGCCGAGCTCTTCCTTGAGCTGGTCCATGGTCTTGGGACGAAGATCGCTGGCCTTCATGGCTTTACTCCTTCCCCCCTCAGGCGCCGACACGCGCCACGAAGCGCGTCTTGATCGGCAGCTTGGCGGCGGCCAGGTCGAGTGCCTCGCGGGCGACCGTCACCGGCACGCCGTCGAGTTCGAACAGCACGCGGCCCGGCTTGACCCGGCACACCCAGAACTCGGGCGCACCCTTGCCGGAGCCCATGCGGACCTCGGCCGGCTTCTTGGACACCGGCACGTCGGGAAACACGCGGATCCAGACGCGGCCGGCGCGCTTCATGTGGCGCGTGATGGCGCGGCGGGCGGCCTCGATCTGGCGCGCGGTCAGCCGCTCGGGCTCGAGCGCCTTCAGGCCGTACGAGCCGAAGTCGAGGTTGAAGCCGCCCTTGGCGGCACCGCTGATGCGGCCCTTGAAGGCCTTGCGGTACTTTGTGCGCTTGGGTTGCAGCATGATCGGTTACGCGTCCCTCTGCTCGGAGCGCTCGACGCGCGCCGGCGTGCGTTGCGGCGCGGCTTCCTCGGCGCGCTTGTCGTGCGCCATCGGGTCGTGCGCCATGATCTCGCCCTTGAACACCCACACCTTCACGCCGCAGGTGCCGAAGGTGGTGAAGGCGGTCGCCGTACCGTAGTCGATGTCGGCGCGCAGCGTGTGCAGCGGCACACGACCCTCTCGGTACCACTCCATGCGGGCGATTTCGGCGCCGCCGAGGCGGCCGGAGCAGTTGATGCGGATGCCCTGGGCACCGAGACGCATGGCCGACTGCACGGCGCGCTTCATGGCGCGCCGGAAGGCGACGCGGCGCTCGAGCTGCTGGGCGATGTTCTCGGCGATCAGCGTCGCGTCGATCTCGGGCTTGCGGATCTCGACGATGTTCAGCGCCACCTCGCCCTTGGTCATCTTGGCGAGATCGGAGCGCAGCTTCTCGATGTCGGCGCCCTTCTTGCCGATGACGACACCCGGGCGGGCGGTATGGATGGTGACACGCGCGCGCTTGGCGGGACGCTCGACCACGATCTTCGCCACACCCGCCTGGGCCAGCCGCTCGCGCAGCACCTTGCGGATGTGGATGTCCTCGTGGAGCATCTTGGAGTATTCGTCGCCCTCGGCGTACCAGCGCGAATCCCAGGTCCGGTTGATGCCGAGACGCAGGCCGATCGGATTGACCTTCTGACCCATCTTACTTTTCCTCCGCCTCGTCCTGGGCTTCGGGCCGCTCGCGCACCACGATCGTGAGGTGGCTGAACGGCTTGACGATGCCGGCCGCGCGGCCGCGGCCGCGGGTCTGGAAGCGCTTCATGACCAGGCCCTTGCCGACGCTCGCCTCGGCGACGATCAGGCGATCGACGTCGAGGTTGTGGTTGTTCTCGGCATTGGCGATCGCCGAGTTCAGCGCCTTCTTGACGTCCTGCGCGATGCGCTTCTTGGAGAAGGTCAGCGCGTTGACGGCGCTCGACGCCTTCTTGCCGCGAATCGTGGCGGCCACGAGGTCGAGCTTGCGCGGGCTGACGCGCACGGTGCGCAGCACGGTCTTGGCCTCATTGTCCGCCTCGCGGCGGGGATTGGCGGGCTTGCTCATCGCGACTTACTCCTTCGACACCTTCTTGTCGCCGGAGTGGCCGGCGAAGGTGCGGGTCGGCGAGAACTCGCCAAGCTTGTGTCCGACCATTTCCTCGGTGACGGCCACCGGGATGAACTTCTTGCCGTTGTAGACCCCGAACGTGAGGCCGACGAACTGCGGCAGGATCGTCGAGCGGCGCGACCAGGTCTTGATCACGTCGCTGCGCACGCTCTGGCGCGCCTTCTCGGCCTTCTTGATCAGGCTGCCCTCGACGAACGGGCCTTTCCAAACCGAACGTGCCACTGCTCTTCTCCTCGGCCTGCCGTCAACGCGACGCGCGACGGCGGCGGATGATGTACTTGTCCGTCGCCTTGTTCTTGCGGGTCTTCTTGCCCTTGGTCGGCTTGCCCCAGGGCGTGACCGGATGGCGTCCGCCCGACGACTTGCCCTCGCCGCCGCCGTGCGGATGATCGACCGGGTTCATCGCCACGCCGCGCACGTGCGGGCGGCGGCCGAGCCAGCGCTGGCGGCCGGCCTTGCCGATGACGATGTTCTGGTTGTCCGGGTTGCTGACCGCGCCGACCGTGGCCAGGCACTCCGCCGATACCAGCCGCAGCTCGCCCGAACTCAACTTGATCTGGGCGTAGCCGGCGTCCTTGCCGACGAGCTGGGCGTAGGTACCTGCCGAGCGTGCGAGCTTGCCGCCGGCGCCCTTCTTCAGCTCGACGTTGTGGACGATCGTGCCGACCGGCATGTTGGCCAGCGGCATGGCATTGCCGGGCTTGATGTCGACTCGCTCGCCCGACACGACCTCGTCGCCCGCCTTGAGCCGCTGCGGCGCCAGGATGTAGGCCAATTCCCCGTCGGCGTACTTGATCAAGGCGATGAAGGCCGACCGGTTGGGATCGTATTCGAGCCGTTCGACGGTCGCCGCGATGTCGACCTTGCGCCGCTTGAAATCGACGATGCGCAGCCGCTGCTTGTGGCCGCCGCCCATGTGGTGGCTGGTGATGCGGCCGTGGTTGTTGCGGCCACCGGTGCGCGTCTTGCCCTGGGTCAACGCCTTGACCGGCTTGCCCTTCCACAGGCCCTTGCGGTCGACGATGACCAGCTGCCGCAAAGACGGCGTGATCGGCTTGTAAGTCTTGAGAGCCATACTTCTGTCCCCCGTCCTACAGGCCCGTGGTCACGTCGATCTTGTGACCTTCGACCAGCGAGACGATCGCCTTCTTCCAGTCGCTCCGCACGCCGGGACGGCCGCGGAAAACCTTGCTCTTGCCCTTCACCGTGACGGTGTTGACCGACTTGACCTTGACCTTGAACAGGCCTTCGATCGCCTGCTTGATCTCGGGCTTGGTCGCGTCGGCGGCGACGCGGAACGTCACCTGGCCATGCTCGGAGCCGTTGGTGGTCTTTTCCGTGATCAGCGGCGCGCGGATTACTTCGTACATGCGTGCGCGCGACACGACGATCTTGTTGGCGCTCATTGCAGGCGCTCCTCGAGATGCTTCACGGCGTCCCTGGTCAGCACGAGCGTGTCGCGCCGCAGGATGTCGTAGACGTTCGCGCCCTGCTGCGGCAACACGTCGACATGCGCGATGTTGGCCGCCGCACGGGCGAAGTTGGCGTCGACCTCGGCGCCGGCGATGACCAGTGCGCTCGAGATGCCAAGCTTGCCGAGATTGTCCTTGAGCCTGGCCGTCCGGGGTTCGGCGAGCGACGCCGCCTCGACCACGATCAGCTTGCCCTCGGCCGCCTTGGCTGACAGCGCCGTGCGCAACGCCAGCTTGCGCACCTTCTTCGGCAGGTCCGAGGCGTGGCTGCGCACCACCGGGCCGAAGGCCTTGCCGCCGCCGCGGAACTGCGGCGCCGCCTCGTTGCCGTGGCGGGCGCGGCCGGTGCCCTTCTGGGCGTACATCTTCTTGGCCGTCGCCGTCACTTCCGACCGGCCCTTGGTCTTGTGTGTGCCCTGCTGGCGGCGCGACAGCTGCCACACCACGCAGCGCTGCAGGATGTCCTTGCGGACCGGCGCGCCGAACACCGCGTCGGCGAGATCGATCTCGCCGGCGCTGTCGCCCTCGATGGTCTTGACCGCGATCTTCATGATCTCTTCCTCAGGCCTGCGGAGCCGCATCGGCCGCCGGAGCCGCTGCCGCCGCGGCGGCCTTGCGAAGGCCGGCCGGATACGGAGCGTCCTTGGGACGGGCGCGCTTGGAGGCGTCCTTGACGATGATGTAGCCGCCGTTCGGTCCCGGCACGGCGCCGGACACCAGCAGCAGACCCTTGTCGTCGTCGGCGGCGACGACCTTGAGATTCTGCGTCGTCACGCGCTCATGGCCGTAGTGGCCGGCCATCTTCTTGCCCGGGAATGTGCGCCCGGGGTCCTGGCGGTTGCCGGTCGAGCCGTGGCTGCGGTGCGACACCGACACGCCGTGGCTGGCCTCGAGGCCGCCGAAGTTCCAGCGCACCATCGAGCCGGTAAAACCGCGGCCGATTGTGGTGCCGACGACATCGACGAACTGGCCAGGCACAAAATGGCTCGGCACCAGCTCGGCGCCGACCTCGAGCACGGCATCCTTGGCGACGCGGAACTCGACGAGCTTCTTCTTGGGCTCGACCTTGGCCTTGGCGAAATGGCCGCGCATCGGCTGGCTGACGTTCTTCACCTTGGCCTTGCCGTAGCCGAGCTGGACGGCCGTGTACTTGTCCTTCTCCTCGGAGCGGACGGCGACAACCTGCAGATTGTCGACCTTCAGAACGGTCACCGGCACATGTTCCCCCGCGTCGTTGAAGACGCGGGTCATGCCGACCTTCTGGGCGACGAGACCGCAACGCATGGTCCTGTTCCTTCTTCCCTGTCCCGTTCGCCGCCTAGGCGCCGAGCTTGATTTCGACGTCCACGCCAGAGGCGAGGTCGAGCTTCATCAGCGCGTCCACCGTCTGCGGCGTCGGATCGACGATATCGAGCACGCGCTTGTGCGTGCGCACTTCGAACTGTTCGCGCGACTTCTTGTCGATGTGGGGCGAGCGATTGACCGTGAACCGCTCGATCCGCGTCGGCAGCGGGATCGGCCCGCGCACCTGCGCGCCCGTCCGCTTGGCGGTGCTGACGATCTCGCTCGTCGACGTGTCGAGCACGCGATGATCGAAGGCTTTCAGCCGGATGCGGATGTTGGTGCTGTCCATTGTCTGCTCGCTTGCCGCTGTCGGCGCGGTGTTCGGTTACTTGACGATTTTAGTGACGACGCCTGCGCCGACGGTTCGGCCGCCCTCGCGGATGGCGAAGCGCAGGCCCTCGTCCATCGCGATCGGCTGGATCAGCTCCACCGCCATCCGCGCATTGTCCCCCGGCATCACCATCTCCGTCCCCTCCGGCAGGGTCACCACCCCCGTCACGTCCGTCGTCCGGAAGTAAAACTGCGGCCGGTAGTTGGTGAAAAACGGCGTGTGACGGCCGCCCTCCTCCTTCGTCAGGATGTACGCCTCAGCCTCGAAGTTCGTGTGCGGCGTGATCGACCCGGGCTTCGCCAGAACCTGGCCGCGCTCCACGTCCTCGCGCCCCACGCCGCGCAGCAGCGCCCCGATGTTGTCCCCAGCCTCGCCCTGGTCCAGAAGCTTGCGGAACATCTCAACGCCCGTCACCACCGTCTTCGTCGTCGCCTTCAGGCCGACGATCTCGATCTCCTCGCCCACCTTCACGATCCCCCGCTCGACACGGCCCGTAACCACCGTGCCGCGACCCGAAATCGAGAACACGTCCTCGATCGGCATCAAAAACGGCTTGTCCTTGTCGCGCGTCGGCTGCGGAATGTAGCGGTCGACCTCCGACATCAGCTTCAACACCGCCTGCTCGCCCTGCTCGGCGTTCTTGTCCTCCAGCGCCATCAGCGCCGAGCCCCGCACAACCGGAATGTCGTCCCCCGGAAACTGGTAGCTCTTCAGAAGCTCCCGAACCTCCAGCTCCACCAGATCCAGAAGCTCCGGATCGTCCACCATGTCACACTTGTTCATGAACACCACAAGCGCCGGAACCCCCACCTGACGCGCCAGAAGGATGTGCTCGCGCGTCTGCGGCATCGGACCGTCCGCCGCGCTCACCACCAGGATCGCGCCGTCCATCTGCGCCGCCCCCGTGATCATGTTCTTCACGTAGTCCGCGTGGCCGGGGCAGTCGACGTGCGCGTAGTGGCGGTTCTGCGTCTCGTACTCGACATGCGCCGTCGAAATCGTGATCCCGCGCTCGCGCTCCTCCGGTGCCTTGTCGATCTGGTCGTACGCCGTGTACGTCGCGCCGCCCGTCTTCGCCAGGATCTTCGTGATCGCAGCCGTCAGAGACGTCTTGCCGTGATCCACGTGCCCGATCGTCCCGATGTTGCAGTGCGGCTTGTTCCGCTCAAACTTCGCCTTCGTCATGATCCTGGTCCTTGTTCGTGGGCCTTGGGGTTCTCGATCAGCCTGCCAGCTTGGCGACGACCTCGTCGGCCACGGCCTGCGGCACGGGCGCGTAGTGGTCGAACGTCATGGTGTAGGCGGCGCGGCCCTGGGTCATGGACCGCAGCGTGTTGACGTACCCGAACATGTTGGCGAGCGGGACCATGGCATTGATGACCTGCGCGTTGCCGCGCGCCTCCATGCCCTGGATCTGGCCGCGCCGGCTGTTGAGGTCGCCGATGCAGTCGCCCATGTAGTCCTCCGGCGTCACCACCTCGACCTTCATGATCGGCTCGAGCAGCTTGCACTGCGCCTTCTGCAGGCCCTCCTTGAAGGCCGCGCGGGCGGCGATCTCGAACGCCAGCACGCTCGAATCGACGTCGTGGTAGGCGCCGTCGACCAGCGTCACCTTGAAGTCGATCACCGGGAAGCCGGCAAGCACGCCGGTCTCGCGCGACGCCTCGAGGCCCTTCTCGACGCCCGGAATATACTCCTTGGGCACCGAGCCGCCGACGATCTTGCTCTCGAAACTATAGCCCGAGCCCGGCGCGCCCGGCTCGAACACCAGCTTGATGCGGGCGAACTGGCCCGAACCGCCGGATTGCTTCTTGTGCGTGTAGTCGATCTCCGCCTTCCGGCCGAGCGTCTCGCGATAGGCGACCTGCGGGGCGCCGACGTTGGCGTCGACCTTGTAGGTGCGCCTCAGGATGTCGACCTTGATCTCGAGATGGAGCTCACCCATGCCCTTGATGACGGTCTGGCCGGTCTCCTGATCGGTCGCGACGCGGAAGGTCGGGTCCTCCTGCACGAGGCGGCCGAGCGCCTGGCCCATCTTCTCCTGGTCCGCCTTGGACTTCGGCTCGATGGCGAGCTCGATGACCGGATCGGGGAAGTCCATCTTCTCGAGCACGACGGGATTCTCCGACGTACAGAGCGTGTCGCCGGTGGTCACCGTCTTCAGGCCGGCCAGGGCGATGATGTCGCCGGCGCGGGCTTCCTTGACGTCCTCGCGGTTGTTGGCGTGCATCAGCAGCATGCGGCCGATGCGCTCCTTGCGGTCCTTGGTGCTGTTGAGCACGCCGGTGCCGGACTCGAGCACGCCCGAGTAGACGCGCGCGAAGGTGAGCGAGCCGACGAACGGGTCGGTCATGATCTTGAAGGCGAGCGCCGACATCGGCGCGTCGTCGCTCGACGGCAGCGTGATCGCCTCGTCGGCGCCCATCTTGACGCCCTTGACGTCCGGAACGTCGGTCGGCGCCGGCAGATAGTTGACCACGGCGTCGAGCATGGGCTGCACGCCCTTGTTCTTGAACGCCGACCCGCACAGCACCGGTACGAAGGCGTAGGAAATCGTGCCCTTGCGGATGCACTTGATCAGCGTGTCGTAGTCCGGCTCCTCGCCGGCCAGGTACTTCTCGAGCGCGGCGTCGTCCTGCTCGACCGCCATCTCGAGCATCTTGTGGCGCCACTCGGCAGCCTGCTCCTTGAGATCTGCCGGGATCTCGACGACCTCGTACTTGGCGCCCAGCGTCTCCTCGAGCCAGATGATCGCCTTGTTGGACACCAGGTCGACGAGGCCCTTGTAGTCCGCCTCGGCGCCGATCGGAATCTGGGTCACCAGCGGCTTGGAGCCGAGCCGGTCGACGATCATGTCGACGGTGCGCCAGTAGTTGGCGCCGGTGCGGTCCATCTTGTTGACGAAGCAGATGCGTGGCACGCCGTACTTGTCGGCCTGGCGCCACACCGTCTCGGACTGGGGCTCGACGCCGGCGACGGAGTCGAACACGCACACCGCACCGTCGAGCACGCGCAGGCTGCGCTCGACCTCGATGGTGAAGTCGACATGGCCGGGCGTGTCGATGATGTTCACGCGATAGGACGGGCCGGCGTAGGGGCCGGTCTCGACCTTCCAGAAGCAGGTCGTCGCGGCCGACGTGATAGTGATGCCGCGCTCCTGCTCCTGCTCCATCCAGTCCATGGTCGCGGCGCCGTCGTGGACCTCGCCGATCTTATGCGACTTGCCGGTATAGTAGAGGATGCGCTCGGTCGTCGTCGTCTTGCCGGCATCGATGTGCGCCATGATGCCGATGTTGCGATAGTGCGCGATGGGGGTGGTGCGAGCCATGGGACGGGCTTTCTGCGTTGAGGGGGCCTGTTGCGACTACCAGCGATAGTGCGCAAACGCCTTGTTGGCGTCGGCCATCTTGTGGGTGTCCTCGCGCTTCTTCACGGCATTGCCGCGGCGGTTGAAGGCGTCTAGCAGCTCGGCGGAGAGCTTCTCGGTCATGCTGTGACCCGACCGGTCTCGGGCCGCCTGTATGATCCAGCGGATCGCCAGCGCCTGACGGCGCTCGGGACGAACCTCGACCGGGACCTGGTAAGTGGCGCCGCCGACGCGGCGCGAGCGGACCTCGATGGCCGGCTTGACGTTCTCCAGCGCCTCGTGGAAGGCCGGCACCGGATCGCCCTTGAGCTTGGCCTCGATCTCGTCGAGAGCGCCGTAGACGACGCGCTCGGCGACCGACTTCTTGCCACGCTCCATGAGCGTGTTCATGAACTTGCTGATGACGATGTCGCCGAACTTGGCGTCCGGCAGGACTTCACGCTTCTCCGCTGCGCGACGACGGGACATTGCTTCCTCCCGCCTTACTTCGGACGCTTGGCGCCGTACTTCGAACGGCGCTGCTTGCGGTCCTTGACGCCCTGCGTGTCGAGGGTGCCGCGAATAATGTGGTAGCGCACGCCCGGCAGATCCTTGACGCGGCCGCCGCGGATCATGACGACCGAATGCTCCTGCAGATTGTGGCCCTCGCCCGGGATGTAGCTCACGACCTCGTAGGCGTTGGTCAGCCGCACCTTGGCGACCTTGCGCAACGCCGAGTTCGGCTTCTTCGGCGTCGTCGTGTAGACGCGGGTGCAGACGCCGCGCTTCTGCGGGCAGGCCTCGAGGGCCGGCACCTTGTTGCGCGCGGAGAGCGGGCGGCGGCCCTTGGCAATCAGCTGATTGATGGTCGGCATCGACTTTCCGGTTTCCTGTTCGCCGTCTCTAATCCACCCAGGTCCGGCTCATCGGCGCAAAGCGAATGCGCGGGCATAGCGGCAAGAGCGCAGCCCCGCGCGAAAGAACAACTTTGCGGCCAAATGGCCTGACTTGTAGCGGTCCTCGACGTCAGGCTGCGTCTAGGCTCACGCCTACTACCAGCCCCCCGACGAGGTGGCGCGCTTATATGGCTGCACATGCACAGCGTCAAGCGCGGTGACGGCTTTTCTCTTTGATTTCGTTGGTTATTCCAACGCCCCGGCCGACGCCTGTTTTCGGTCGACCTCCAGGTCGTTCACGCAAGAATCTGTCAACCACATCTAGTGTGGCGCCGTCGCCACACCCACAAACGAATCTGGACGCGGTGGATTTACACTCAGCATCCCCCTCGGCTATCGAAGTCGCATGTTGCGCTTCGATCCGCGTATGGCCTCGGCCGTCAAAGGCACCGCCTTTGGGGCAGGGGGAGTCGTGCGCGATCGTATGGTCTAGACCACACTCCGTGAACCCTGACCCCGCCGAGAACGGCCGGGGTCCAGCGCAACGGGTCCCGCCGTCCGGCCAACGGAAGCGAGACCGAGATGCCCACCCGCCAGATGCCACCAACACCGGTGCTCCAGACGCCGCGACTCTTCCTGCGTCCGTTGCGCAGCAAGGACGCGCCGGTGATCCAGCGACGCTTCCCGCGCTGGGAAGTCGTGCGCTGGCTCGATGCCAAGGTGCCGTGGCCGTACCCGTCCGACGGTGCCGCCACCTTCGTCGCCCGCTGCCTCGAGGAGATGGCGCGTGGCGACAAGTGCCACTGGGCGATCGTGCCGAGATCGGGGCCGGCCGACCTGATCGGCTCGATCAGCCTGTGGCCCGACGACGGCGCGAATTGTGACCAGCGCGGATTCTGGCTCGACCCCGACTACCACGGCCGCGGGCTGATGACCGAGGCGGCCCATCGGGTCACCGACTATGCGTTTCGCGAACTCGGCTGGCCTCACCTGTGGCTCAGCAACGCCCAAGGCAACCATGCCTCGCGACGGATCAAGGAGAAGCAGGGCGCCCGCCTGGTCGACCTGCTGATCGGGCGATGCGTCGGCGGCGACACGTCTCGCATGATCTGGCAGCTCTCCGCCGTCGACTGGCTCGAGCGACATCCCTGAACACGGAAGGCCGTCGTCTTGCGACGACGGCCTTCGAATTCAGAGGGAGGGGCCGGCCGGTCAGTCGGCTGCCCGCTCCTCTTCCAGCGTCGGCACCGGCTGGTCCTCGCCGTCGGTGCCGGCCGCCAGGATGGCACGGTCGCGCTGGGCGGCGATCGCCTTCAACCGATTGACGACTCCGCCGGTGCCGGCGGGGATCAGCCGGCCGACGATCACGTTCTCCTTGAGGCCCTGCAGCGTGTCGACGCGGCCGCTGACGGCAGCCTCGGTGAGTACGCGCGTGGTCTCCTGGAACGAGGCCGCCGAGATGAACGACTTGGTCTGCAGGCTCGCCTTGGTGATGCCGAGCAGGACCGGGTCGGCCTTGGCCGGCTTCAGCTTCTCGGTGGCGAGCTTGGCATTTTCCGCCTCGAACTCCTGCTTGTCGATCTGCTCGCCAATCAGGAAGGTCGAATCGCCCGCTTCGGTGATCTCGACCTTCTGCAGCATCTGGCGCGCGATCGTCTCGATGTGCTTGTCGTTGATCTTCACGCCCTGCAGTCGATAGACCTCCTGGATCTCGTTGACCAGATACTCGGCCAGCTTCTCGATGCCGAGCACGCGCAGGATGTCGTGCGGCACCGGATTGCCGTCGATCAACAGGTCGCCGCGCTCGACATAGTCGCCTTCCTGGACCGCGATGCGCTTGCCCTTCGGGATCAGATACTCGACCGGCTCCGCCCCCTCGCCTTCCGGCACAATCACGATGCGGCGCTTGTTCTTGTAGTCCTTGCCGAACTCGATGCGGCCCGCGATGTCGCAGATGATCGCGAAGTCCTTGGGCTTGCGCGCCTCGAACAGCTCGGCAACGCGCGGCAGGCCGCCCGTGATGTCGCGGTTCTTGCCACCCTCGCGCGGGATGCGCGCAAGGATGTCGCCGGCATGGACCTCCTGGCCGTTCTCGACAGAGAGGACCGAATCGACCGACAGCAGGTAGCGGGCCTCCTGGCCATTGGCCAGCATGATCGGGTTGCCGGCGGCATCGTGGATGGCGATGCGCGGACGCAGGTCGCCGCCGCGCGGCTGGCCCTTCCAGTCGACGACGACCCGGTTGGAGATGCCGGTCGAATCGTCGATCACCTCGCGCATCGACACGCCCTCGACGAGGTCGACATAGACCGCCTTGCCGGCCTTCTCGGTGATGATCGGCAGGGTGTACGGATCCCACTCGGCCAGCTTCTGGCCCTTGGCCACCGTCGTGTCGTTGTCGACCAGCAGGCGCGCGCCGTAGGGCACGCGGTGCTTGGCGCGCTCGCGCTCGGCACCGTCGATCAGCACCAGCTCGGTGTTGCGGCCCATGACGACCGGAACGCCCTGGCTGTTCTCGACGACATTGCGGTTGCGCACCTGGATGCGGCCGTCGTGACTCGCCTCGATGTTCGACTGCTCGGCGCCGCGCTGGGCCGCGCCACCGATGTGGAAGGTGCGCATGGTGAGCTGCGTGCCCGGCTCGCCGATCGACTGGGCGGCGATGACACCCACCGCCTCGCCGATGTTGACCGGCGTGCCGCGCGCCAGGTCGCGGCCGTAGCACTTGCCGCAGACGCCCGTCTTGGTATCGCAGGTCAGTACCGAGCGGATGCGGATCTCCTCGATCCCCGCCTTCTCGATCTGCTCGACCTTGACCTCGTCGATCAGGTCGCCGGCCTTGGCGATCGGCGTGCCGTTCACCGGATCGACGATGTCGTCCAGCGCCGTGCGGCCGAGCACGCGCTCGCTGAGCGGCTCGATGACGTCGCCGCCGTCGACGACGGCGCGCATGGTCAGGCCGCGCGTGGTGCCGCAATCCTCCTCGAAGATGATGCAGTCCTGCGCGACGTCGACCAGGCGGCGGGTCAGGTAGCCCGAGTTCGCCGTCTTGAGCGCCGTGTCGGCCAGGCCCTTGCGGGCGCCGTGCGTGGAGTTGAAGTACTCCAGCACCGACAGGCCTTCCTTGAAGTTCGAGATGATCGGCGTCTCGATGATCTCGCCCGACGGCTTGGTCATCAGGCCGCGCATGCCGGCGAGCTGCTTCATCTGCGTGGCCGAGCCGCGCGCGCCGGAATGCGCCATCATCCACACCGCGTTGACCGGGCGGCCGGGCTTCGGCGTGGAGATGCCCTTCATCATCTCCTCGGCAACGCGATCCGAGCAGCGCGACCAGGCGTCGACCACCTTGTTGTACTTTTCGCCCGAGGTGATCAGGCCGTCCTGGTACTGCTGCTCGTACTCCTTCACTTCCTTCTGCGTCTGGGCGACCAGCTTCTCCTTGGCGGCCGGAATGACGAGGTCGTCCTTGCCGAACGAGATGCCGGCGCGGCAGGCGTGATAGAAGCCCAGCCCCATCAGGCGGTCGGCGAAGATCACGGTCTCCTTCTGGCCGCAGTGGCGGTAGACCGTGTCGATGACGTTCTGCAGGTCCTTCTTGGTCAGCAGGCGGTTGATCAGCGAGAACGGCAGGCTGGGATGCCTGGGCAGGATCTGCGCCAGCAGGATGCGGCCGGGCGTCGTCTCGACCACACGGCTCGCCAGAACGCCCTTGTCGTCATAGGCCTCCAGCCGCGCCTTGATCTTGGCGTGCATCGACAGCGAGCGGTTGTGCAGGGCGTGCTCGAGCTCGCCGATCTCGGAGAACAACGAGCCTTCGCCCTGTTCGCCGTCGCGCTCGAGCGTGATGTAGTAGATGCCGAGCACGATGTCCTGCGACGGCACGATGATCGGCTTGCCCGACGCCGGCGACAGGATGTTGTTGGTCGACATCATCAGCACGCGCGCCTCGAGCTGGGCTTCCAGCGACAGCGGCACGTGGACCGCCATCTGGTCGCCGTCGAAGTCGGCGTTGAAGGCGGTGCAGACCAGCGGGTGAAGCTGGATCGCCTTGCCCTCGATCAGCACCGGCTCGAAGGCCTGGATGCCGAGGCGATGCAGGGTGGGCGCGCGGTTGAGCAGCACCGGATGCTCGCGGATCACCTCCTCGAGGATGTCCCACACCTCCGGCCGCTCCTTCTCGACCATGCGCTTGGCGGCCTTGATGGTGTTGGCCATGCCGTAGGCCTGCAGGCGCGAGTAGATGAACGGCTTGAACAGCTCGAGCGCCATCTTCTTGGGCAGGCCGCACTGGTGCAGCTTGAGCTCGGGGCCGACCACGATGACCGAGCGGCCCGAGTAGTCGACGCGCTTGCCGAGCAGGTTCTGGCGGAAGCGGCCCTGCTTGCCCTTCAGCATGTCGGACAGCGACTTCAGCGGGCGCTTGTTGGCGCCGGTGATGACGCGGCCGCGACGGCCGTTGTCGAACAGCGCGTCGACCGACTCCTGCAGCATGCGTTTCTCGTTGCGCACGATGATGTCGGGCGCGCGCAGCTCCATCAGGCGCTTCAGGCGGTTGTTGCGGTTGATGACGCGGCGATAGAGGTCGTTGAGGTCCGAGGTGGCGAAGCGGCCGCCGTCGAGCGGCACCAGCGGGCGCAGCTCGGGCGGTATCACCGGCACCAGTTCGAGGATCATCCATTCGGGACGGGCACCCGACTCGATGAAGTTCTCCACCAGCTTCAGCCGCTTGACCAGCTTCTTGCGCTTGGCCTCGGAGGTGGTCTCGCGCAGCTCCTCGCGCAGCCGCGGGCGCTCCTCGTCGAGGTCGATGGCCGACAGCATGGCGCGGATCGCCTCGGCGCCGATGTCGGCGCGGAATGAATCGTCGCCGTACTCGTCGAGCGCGTTGAGGTACTGATCCTCGTTCAGGAGCTCGCGGTACTTGAGCGGCGTCAGGCCGGGCTCGGTGACCACATAGTTCTCGAAGTAGAGGATGCGCTCGAGGTCGCGCAGCGTCATGTCGAGCAGCAGGCCGATGCGGCTCGGCAGCGACTTCAGGAACCAGATGTGCGCCACCGGCGAGGCGAGCTCGATATGACCCATGCGCTCGCGCCGCACCTTGGTCAGCGTCACCTCGACGCCGCACTTCTCGCAGGTGATGCCGCGGAACTTCATGCGCTTGTACTTGCCGCACAGGCACTCGTAGTCCTTGATCGGGCCGAAGATGCGCGCGCAGAACAGGCCGTCCCGCTCTGGCTTGAAGGTGCGGTAGTTGATCGTCTCCGGCTTCTTGATCTCGCCGTGGCTCCAGGCGCGGATGCGCTCGGGGCTGGCGATCGAGATGCGGATCTCGTCGAAGGTCGGAGTGCCCTGGGGTTGGCCCAGTACGTTGATGAGGTCGGTCATGTGGTCAGTCCTGGGGGGTTCGATGGACTTAATTCGCGAATGGCTGTCGGTGAGCGACCCGGTTAGGTCGCCTCCTGGTTCAGTTCGACGTTGAGGCCGAGGGAGCGAAGCTCCTTGACCAGCACGTTGAAGGACTCGGGGATGCCCGCCTCGAACGTGTCGTCGCCGCGCACGATGGCCTCGTAGACCTTCGTGCGGCCCGCGACGTCGTCCGATTTCACGGTCAGGATCTCCTGCAGCGTGTAGGCGGCGCCGTAGGCCTCGAGCGCCCACACCTCCATCTCGCCGAAGCGCTGGCCGCCGAACTGCGCCTTGCCGCCGAGCGGCTGCTGGGTGACCAGGCTGTATGGCCCGATCGAGCGCGCGTGGATCTTGTCGTCCACGAGATGGTGCAGCTTCAGCATGTAGATGTAGCCGACGGTCACCTTGCGGTCGAACGCCTCGCCGGTGCGGCCGTCGACCAGGGTGACCTGGCCCGACTTGTCGAGCCCGGCCATGTCGAGCATGCCGACGATGTCGGCCTCGTGCGCGCCATCGAACACCGGCGACGCGAAGGGCACGCCGCGGCTGAGGTTGCGGGCCAGCTCGACGACGCGCTCGTCGTCGAGCTCGGCGATCTCGGCCTTGTAGGCCTTGTCGCCGTAGACCTCGCGCAAGGTCTTGCGGACCTGCGCGATCGAGGCGTCGCGCGCACCGTTGACCATTTCGCCGATCTTCCTGCCGAGGCCGGCCGCAGCCCAGCCGAGATGCGTCTCGAGGATCTGGCCGACGTTCATGCGGCTCGGCACGCCGAGCGGATTGAGCACGATGTCGACCGGCATGCCGTCCTCGAGGTACGGCATGTCCTCGAGCGGCATGATGCGCGAGATCACGCCCTTGTTGCCGTGGCGGCCGGCCATCTTGTCGCCCGGCTGCAGCTTGCGCTTGGTCGCAACGAAGACCTTGACCATCTTCATCACGCCCGGCGGCAGCTCGTCGCCGCGCTGCAGCTTGTCGACCTTGCTGTCGAAGCGATCCTGCAGGCGCTTCATTGATTCGTCGAACTGCTTGTTCAGCGCCTCGATCTCGGCCTGCCGCTTGTCGGTCTTGACGGCGATCTGGCGCCACTGGCCGGGCGTGTGCTCGCCCAGCACCTTGTCGGTGACGCGCGTGCCGGGCTTCAGGCCCTTGAGCCCGCCCGCCACCGTCTGGTTGAGCAGCATCTCCTGGAGCTGGCCATAGAAGCTGCGCTCCAGGATGGCCTTTTCGTCGTCGCGGTCCTTGGCCAGACGCTCGATCTCGTCGCGTTCGATGGCGAGCGCGCGCTCGTCCTTGTCGACGCCGCGGCGGTTGAAGACGCGAACCTCGACGACCGTGCCCTCGACGCCCGGCGGCACCTTGAGCGAGGTGTCGCGCACGTCGGCCGCCTTCTCGCCGAAGATGGCGCGCAGCAGCTTCTCCTCCGGCGTCATCGGCGATTCGCCCTTCGGCGTCACCTTGCCGACCAGGATGTCGCCCGCCTTCACCTCGGCGCCGATGTAGACGATGCCCGCCTCGTCGAGGTTCTTGAGCGCCTCCTCGCCGACGTTGGGGATGTCGCGGCTGATCTCCTCCTGGCCGAGCTTGGTATCGCGCGCCATGACCTCGAACTCCTCGATGTGGATCGAGGTGAAGACGTCGTCGCGCACGATGCGCTCGGAGAGCAGGATGGAATCTTCGAAGTTGTAGCCGTTCCACGGCATGAAGGCGACGAGCACGTTGCGGCCGAGCGCCAGCTCGCCGTCGCGGGTCGACGGACCGTCGGCCACGATGTCGCCCTTCTTCACCTGGTCGCCGACCTTCACGAGCGGCTTCTGGGTGATGCAGGTGCTCTGGTTGGAGCGCTGGAACTTCAGCAGGTTGTAGATGTCGACCGCCGGCCGGTTGGGTCCGACGTCGTCGGTCGCGCGCACCACGATGCGCATGGCGTCGACCTGGTCGACCACGCCGGTGCGGCGGGCGGCGATCGCCACGCCCGAGTCGCGGGCCACGATCTCCTCCATGCCGGTGCCGACGAGCGGCGATTCAGCCTGGATCAGCGGCACGGCCTGACGCTGCATGTTGGAGCCCATCAGCGCGCGGTTGGCGTCGTCGTTCTCGAGGAACGGGATCAGCGCAGCGGCGACCGACACGATCTGCTTGGGCGAAACGTCGACGAAATCGATCGTCTCGGGACGGGCGAGGATGTACTCGCCGCCCTTGCGGCACTGCACCAACTCGGACACGAACTTGCCGCGCGCGTCGATCTCGGCATTGGCCTGGGCGACCGTGTAGCGGCCCTCCTCCATCGCCGACAGATAGACGACGTCGTCGCTGACGCGGCCATTGGCAACCTTGCGGTACGGGCTCTCGATGAAGCCGTACTGGTTGACGCGGGCGTAGGTCGCCAGCGAGTTGATCAGGCCGATGTTGGGGCCTTCCGGCGTCTCGATCGGGCAGATGCGGCCGTAGTGCGTCGGATGCACGTCGCGCACCTCGAAGCCGGCGCGCTCGCGCGTCAGGCCGCCCGGTCCCAGCGCCGAGAGGCGGCGCTTGTGCGTCACCTCGGACAGCGGGTTGGTCTGGTCCATGAACTGCGACAACTGCGAGGAGCCGAAGAACTCGCGCACCGCCGCCGCCGCCGGCTTGGCGTTGATGAGGTCGTGCGGCATCACGGTGTCGATGTCGATCGAGCTCATGCGCTCGCGGATGGCGCGCTCCATTCGCAGCAGGCCGACGCGATACTGGTTCTCCATCAACTCGCCGACCGAGCGGACGCGGCGGTTGCCGAGATGGTCGATGTCGTCGATCTCGCCGCGGCCGTCCTTGAGGCCGTGCAGCACCTTGACGACCGCGAGGATGTCCTCGCGACGCAACGTGCGCTGGGTGTCGGGGACGCCCTGGAAGTCGAGGCGCATGTTCATTTTCACGCGGCCGACCGGCGAGAGGTCGTAGCGGTCGATGTCGAACAGCAGGCCCTGGAACAGGGTCTCGGCCTGCTCCAGCGTCGGCGGCTCGCCCGGGCGCATGACGCGGTAGACGTCGAGCAGCGCCTCTTCACGGTTGGAGTTCTTGTCGGCCGCCAGCGTGTTGCGGATGTAGGGGCCGACATTGACGTGGTCGATGGCGAGCGTCGGCAGCACGTCGATGTCGTTCTCGTCGAACAGGTCGAGCACCGCCTGGGTGATTTCCTGTCCGGCCTCGACGTAAATTTCGCCGGTCTTCTCGTTGATGACGTCGAGCGCGGCGTAGCGGCCGATCAGCTCCTCCGCCGAGACGCGCACCTCCTTGAGGCCGCCCTCCTTGAGGCGGCCGAGCAGGCGAGGCGTCATCTTGGCGCCGGCCTCGGCCACGGTCTTGCCGCTCTTGGCGTTGACCAGGTCGTGGGTCAGCTTCACGCCCTTCATCGACTCGGCGTCGAAGCCGGTGTTCCAGCCTTCCTTGTCGCGCTTGTAGACGACCTGGCCGTAGAACGCCGACAGAATCTCCTCCGGCGACAGGCCCTGGGCGTCGGCCGGGTCGAGCTGCTGGTTCTTGGCCGCCGCCGAGGCGCGCTTCTTCCAGGTGGCGTCGTTGTCGAGCGCCAGCAGCAACGTCGTCACCGGGATCTTGCGGCGACGGTCGATGCGGACATGGATCAGGTCCTTGGCGTCGAACTCGAAGTCGAGCCACGAGCCGCGATAGGGGATGATGCGCGCGGCGAACAGGTACTTGCCCGAGCTGTGCGTCTTGCCCTTGTCGTGATCGAAGAAGACGCCCGGCGAGCGGTGCATCTGGCTCACGATCACGCGCTCGGTGCCGTTGACGATGAAGGTGCCGTTGTCGGTCATGAGCGGCATGTCGCCCATGTAGACGTCCTGCTCCTTGATGTCGCGGATCG